>JBAQDW010000001.1:0-13967 GCA_049286445.1 Rhodoferax sp.
AGCACCAGCTTGTGCAGCGTCATGCCCGCCCATGTGATTTACCCCAAGGTGGATGCCCGGCCCGCCGGTTTCTCGTCCAAATGGTTGAACGACATTCTTCGCGCGCAACTGGGCTTTAACGGCGCCATCTTCAGCGATGACCTCTCCATGGCCGGCGCCCGTTTACTGGACGGCAAAGAGGTCAGCTTCACCGAGGCCGCCGTGGCCGCCTTGCGCGCGGGCTGCGACATGGTGCTGCTGTGCAACCAGTCGCTGAACGGCGGGCAGGCGGTGGACGCGTTGATAGACGGCATGACCGAGGCGCAACTCAAAGGCCACTGGATACCCCAAGAGGCCAGCGAAGCGCGGCGCTTGGCGCTGCTGCCGCGCGGGGCCGCACCCGACTGGGACAGTTTGATGGTGCAACCGAACTACATGCACGCCTTGGACCTCATTGCCTGAGTTCGCTTTGGCGCGGGTGTTATTGCGTTTCCAAATGGTGGGGGTCTAAGCGCGAAACCGCAGTCCGTGCAGACGCACGACAGGGCGCAGCCACAACGACACGGATGATTTGAAGATGAAACTGGATCAGGGCGAGCGGTGCAAACGAGACCCCGCCAGCGCATCAACCATGTCCAGAATGGCGACGTCGATGCCCGGGTGCCTGGCCAGCAGCTGGGTGCTTTGCAACAAGGAGCGAAGGTCTTTGAGGTCTCGCGCGGTGGGCGCGACTTTGATCTGTGCCAAGGCCGCAGCGCTGTTGCCACCCTGAATCAGGGCGCACACTTTGGTGGCCCACACACTCTGACGTGACATGAAATAACTCCTGTTTGAAACTTATATGGCATTTTGGCACATAGCCCACGTCCCTCCTGCGCAAGCAGCTATTATTTTTGTAGCATTTTCCTGCTCAACGACCCGGTAAATCAATGCAAGACTCCCTTTTGATCCTCGTACTGGCCCTGCTGTCCATGGTTGGGCCGATTGGCATTGACACGTATTTACCTTCGCTGCCGGCCATTGCTGACACCTTTGCCGCGTCGCCCGTGGCGGTGCAGCAAACCTTGAGCATCTACATCTTGTGCATGGCCGTGATGATGCTGTTCTTTGGCACCTTGTCCGACTCGTTTGGCCGTCGAAAGGTGTTGGTGGCGGCGATGGTCGTGTTCACCCTCACCTCGTTTGCCGCCGCTTTGGCACCCAGCTTGGGCGCGTTGCTGGTGCTGCGGGCTTTGCAGGGGCTGGCCTCGGGCGCGGGCAGCATTGTGGGCCGTGCCATGGTGCAAGACCACTTCAAAGGGCACGACGCCCAACGCGCCACCGCCGTGATCATGATGGTGTTTGGCTTGGCCCCGGCCATTGCCCCCGTGCTGGGCGGGTGGATGCAAACCACTTGGGGCTGGCGTTCCATCTTCGTCTTCATGGGCAGCTTCAGCGCCTTGATGGGGTTCATCTGCGTGCGCTATTTGCCTGAAACTCTGCCGCTTGCCAAACGCTCGCCCTTTGTGCTTGGCCCCATTGCCCGCAACTACCTGCGCTGTGTGCACGATCGCCAATTTGTGCTGCTGTCTTTGAGTCTGGCCTTTGTTTTTGGTGGCGTTGCTTTGTACGTGGGGTCAGCAGCGGCGTTTGTGATGAACATTTTGGGCCAGTCTGAGACCGCATTCGCGTGGCTTTTTGTGCCCATGATTGGTGGCATGGTCATTGGCTCGGGACTGGGCAGCCGCTTGGCCCACCAAGTGGCGCCCGAACGCCTGATGGCGGTGGGCTTTGGCGTCATGGTGGCCGCCGTGGCGGTGCACTTGGTTTACGCCGCGTTGTGGGTGGTTCGCGTGCCCTACGCGGTGATGCCGATATTTGCCTACACCTTTGGTTTGGCGCTGGCGATGCCAGGTTTGTCAGTGCAAGCGCTGGCCCGTTTCCCCGGCATGAGCGGCTTGGCCGCCTCCATGCAGGGCTTCATTCAGATGTTTCTCTTCGCCATGGTCTCCGGGCTGGTGGCTCCGCTCTTGTTTGACAGCGCGTTCAAACTGGCGTTGGGGCATGCGGTGACCGTGCTGGCAGGCCTGGTCTTGTGGGCGCTGGCCGTGCGGGGAGCGCAAACTTCGGATAATGCGGCCTGATGAAGCAAGAACGGGTTCCCTCATGAAATCGAAATCGAGCCAAGGCGGCCTGGTGTACTCCACCGACAGTGGCCGTATGTGCCCCACCTGCCGCCAGCCCGTCGCTCAGTGCCGCTGCAGCGCGGCCCTTGCCAAGCCAGCGGGCGACGGTATCGTGCGCGTCTCCCGCGAAACCAAAGGCCGCGCGGGCAAAGGCGTCACCCTGGTGCGCGGTTTGGCACTGGACCCGCTGGCATTGCTTACCTTGGGCAAGCAGCTCAAAACCGCCTGCGGCTCCGGCGGCACGGTCAAAGATGGGGTGATTGAAGTGCAGGGCGACCACTGCGACCGGGTCATCGAGGCCCTGAAAGCGCAAGGCTTTAACGTCAAACGCGCCGGCGGCTAAGCCCATGAACCCGGACGATTTACAGCTGCTGGTGACCCGCACCATGCCGTTTGGCAAACACCAGGGCCGACTCATTGCCGACCTGCCAGGCGACTACCTGCGCTGGTTTGTGCAAAAAGGGGTGCCCAAAGGCGAGCTTGGGCGTTTAGTGGGTCTGATGCATGAGATCGACCACAACGGCCTCTCCGATCTGTTGAAACCCTTGCGGGGTCGTTAATTCGGGCCTCGTGGCGTGCGGCGCTGCACCGGTACGCGCAAATCGTCGAGGTAGTCTTGTTTGATGTTCACCGTGCAGCGCACGCCCAGGTCGTCAAAGTGCGCTTTCAGCCAGGCGTGCCCGTGGGCCTGTCCCAAATCGCGCAAAGCATGAAGCAACCTGGCGCCGGTGGACGCCTTGGTGGACGCGGCATACGCCTCCAGCGCCTCCCCACCGTCAATGCGGTGCAGCAAAACATCTTTGTAATGGGCGGGGTCCAATCGTCCCTCGGCCAACAGGCGTTTGACAAAATCAATGGCGCGCATCTCCGCCATCAACCCGGCGTTAAAGGTCACCTCGTTGATGCGGTCCATGATCTGGGCACTGGTGGTGGGCAGCTTGTCGCGTTGGATGGGGTTGATCTGCACCAGCACAATATCGCGCCCGGTGCAGTTGTAGATCAGCGGGTGAAGGGCCGGGTTGCCCGAGTAGCCGCCATCCCAAAAGTGGTCGCCCTCAATTTCCACGGCCTTGAACACGGTGGGAAGGCAAGCCGACGCCATCACGGCGTCCACCGTCAATCGGTCCCCTGAAAAAACCTCCGCTTGTCCGGTGGACACCCGGGTCGCCACCACAAACAGCTTGAGCTTTTTCAGCTGCCCAATGGCGTCGAAGTCAACGTGGTCGTTCAGAAAACCACGCAGCGGGTTGAGATCAAGCGGGTTGCTCTGGTAGGGCGAGACGGCGCTGGACCAGAACGCTGTCATGGCCTGGCCCCACACGGCTGCCGGGGAGTTCTCGCTTCTCAGGTGACCAAACAAGAGGTCAAACGGCGCTTGCTGCGCCGCCGACAAACCGCCCAAGCTCGTCACCCCATTCCAAAAGTCTGCCAAGGATTCCCGTGCCGCGTCACGCGGGTCTTTGTGCGCCGGGGTTTTGGCAAAACCGTGTGCCAGCGCCACCGCATTCATGGCCCCCGCACTGGTGCCACTGATGCCCTCAAAGTCAATCCGCCCGTCTTCCAGCAAGGCGTCCAGCACGCCCCAGGTGAACGCGCCATGGGAACCCCCGCCTTGAAGGGCGAGGTTCAGACTGGGTTGTTTTGGCATGGAAATGGGGCTTGGGTTTGGTTCGGTAAGCATGGCGCGAGTGTAGGTTGGTCCTGTGACGTATCGTCTTGAATGACGGCCGCGTTGCGCAAGCATGCGCACTCGATGGATGCAGTTTTACGATGGTCATTGGCACTCCGGGAGAGGAAGCCGTTGTTCAAAAAACGAGGGTTTGGCGCCTGAGATAAGCGGTGTGCCGTATTCAAACCCAAGTCGTTGGGTTGTTCACGTGGTTAAAAAACCATGACATGATCAACGAGGTACCTGCCGTCTGATTGAACCAGCACCATCTCGGCCACGTAATCGCCACGCTGCTTGGTAAAACGTTGCCTCCAAATGATGGCGACGGAGTCAGGCCGACGGAAGATTGCCACAAACTCACGGTCGGTGAAGTCGCCCTTGAGGCTCTTATAGTCTGCGCAGATTCGCTTAAGCTGCTCTTCGGTTAAACAACGTTTGAGTCGATCAGTAAAGTCTTGAATGTGACGGGCATAGTCGATCGCTGCGGAAGCAGCCATCAAGTTATCCATGATGGGTGTGGCAACTGCCAAGATACTGGCGTCAGATTGATTTGTTAGATCCATTGATTTCTCCCACGACGCTGACGCACTTGAGACGACAAAAGAAACACAGAGGCGGTAGAAATTTTTTTACCTAGCGCCTTTGTGCGGGCGAGCTTACGTCAAGTCGTCTAACCGAAGCAGTGGCCAAAGTCTGCAGGTCATTCTTTATTTTCCAAAACTGACGTGGTGGTCGAGAACGTATTCCACAACTTGCCGCCCTGGCTTTCCAAATGCGTCAAATAAACCCGCACCTCAAATTCAAGCTGGTGGTAGCGGGGTTCCATGTAGGTGCAGAGTTGGTAGAAGGGTTTGTCGTGGTGGCGTTCTTTGAGGTGGGCCAACTCGTGCACGGCAATCATTCGCAAAAATTCGGCGGGCACGTCTTTGAACAGTGTGGCAATGCGAATCTCGCGCTTGGCTTTGAGTTTGCTGCCCTGCACGCGGGAAATGGTGGTGTGGGTGCCCAGCGCGTGCTGGACCACATGCAGTTTGCTGTCGTAAGCGACCTTGTTCAGCGGCTCCGCCCCGCGCAAGTGCTCTTGCTTGAGGGCCTGCAGGTACTCGAACAAGGCCTTGTCGGTGCGCACCGTGTGCGCTTCGGGGTAGCGGTTTTTCAGCCAGTCGCCCAGACGCTGCTCGTCGCGCATCTTCTCAATCTGCGCCAACGTCTCTGGCGCGTAGCCTTGCAAATAACGAAAGCTCTGTTTTGCTATTGTTGTCATAGCTGCTTTGGCAGGTGCAGTAAGGGCTAGAGGCTGATTTGGCTTAAGACTCTCGGCGCAGGGCGGGGAACAAAATCACGTCGCGAATGCTGCTGCTGTCGGTCAGCAACATCATCAAACGGTCCAAGCCCACGCCGCAGCCGCCGGTGGGGGGCATGCCGTATTCCAAGGCGCGAATGAAGTCGTGGTCGTAGTACATGGCTTCGTCGTCGCCCTCGTCTTTGGCGGCCACTTGGGCGTGAAAACGCGCGGCTTGTTCTTCGGCGTCGTTCAACTCCGAGAAACCGTTGCCGAATTCGCGCCCAGTGATGTAGAGCTCAAAGCGCTCGGTCACGCCGGGTTTGTGGTCGCTGGCGCGGGCCAGGGGCGAAATCTCGACCGGATGCTCGCAAATGAAGGTGGGCTGCCACAGCTTTTCTTCGACGGTTTCTTCAAAGTACATCACTTGCAGGCTGGCCAGTGAGCGGGTGGAGAGTTTGTTTTTGGCCTCAGACAAGCCAAGTTTGCGCAGCGCGTTGATGAGCCAGGTGGCGTCATCGACTTTGAGACCGGTGCCACCGTCCAAGGGCTGGCCGGCGTCGGTGTATTTGCAAATGGCCTCATGAATCGTCAAGCGCTCAAACGGTTGAGTCAGGTCGACGGCTTTGCCGCCGTAGGTTAGCTGCAAGGTGCCCGTTGCTTTTTGTGCCGCGTCGCGAATCAACGCCTCGGTGAAGGTCATCAGGTCTTGGTAGTCCCAGTACGCCGCGTAGAACTCCATCATGGTGAACTCGGGGTTGTGGCGCACCGAGATGCCTTCGTTGCGGAAGCTGCGGTTGATCTCGAACACGCGCTCAAAGCCGCCCACGATCAGGCGCTTGAGGTACAGCTCGGGCGCAATGCGCAAGAACATTTGCTGGTCCAGCGCGTTGTGGTGGGTGGTGAACGGTTTGGCGTTGGCTCCACCCGGAATGGGGTGGAGCATGGGGGTCTCCACTTCGAGGAAATGGTGCGCCACCATGAACTCACGAATGCCGCTCACGGCCTTGCTGCGCGCCGTGAAGCGCTTGCGGGCGTCTTCGTCGGTCATCAGGTCCACGTAGCGCTGGCGGTATTTGACCTCTTGGTCGTTCATGCCGTGAAACTTGTCCGGCATGGGGCGCAGGCTCTTGGTCAGCAGGCGAATGTTCGTGGCGCGAATCGAGAGCTCACCAGTTTTGGTCTTGAACACACGGCCTTCAGCGGCCACGATGTCGCCCAAGTCCCAGTGCTTGAAGCTGGCGTACAACGCTTCTCCCACGTCTTCGCCTTTGATGTAGACCTGAATGCGGCCCGTGCTGTCTTGCAGGGTGGCAAAACTGGCCTTGCCCATCACCCGTTTGAGCATCATGCGGCCCGCAACTTTGGCAACGCTGCCTTGCTCTAGCAGGCCTTCCGCCGTTTGCCCGGCGTGGGCCGCAAACAATCCTTCAACGCGGTCAGCCGGCTTGAAGTCGTTGGGGAAGGCGACGCCTTTGCCTTCGGATTGCTGCTGACGAATGGCTTTGAGCTTGTCCCGGCGCTCCAGGATCAATTGGTTTTCGTCAATCGGGGCGGCGGCGGTTTGGAGGTCGGACATGTGGGGCGCAATCGGGTGATCAAGGGTGAGCAGATACCAGTCAGTGACTGGCCGAAAAACGTCGATTTTAGTGGCCGACTTGGGGTGGCTATCATTCAGTGAGAAATTCACACCCACACCATGCTTTATCAAATCTTCTCTCTCTTGCTCGAAGTCGCGGTCAGTGTGCTGGCCGGGGCCTGTTTGTTGCGCTTGTATATGCAATACCAGCGCATCCCCATGTCGGCCCGCTCGGGCAATCCGCTGGGGCGTTTTGTGTTTGCTTTGACGGACTGGCTGGTGCTGCCGCTGCGCCGCGTGGTGCCGTCCATGGGCAGCTGGGACATGGCGAGTTTGGTGGCCGCCTTTTTACTGGAGTTGGGGCAGTTTGCGCTGCTGTGGCTGCTGGCTGGGGCAACCGGGGGCTTGTTTGCCGTACCGATTCTGGCCGCGTTTGGGCTGGTCAGGCTGTTTATCTCCGGCATGACGGGGCTGGTGATTGTTTATGCGGTTCTGTCGTGGGTGCAAACCCGCTCGGTCATGTCGGATGTGGTTGAGCGCCTGGTGGCACCTGCGCTGACGCCGATTCGCCGGGTGTTACCGCTGATTGGGGGCATTGACCTGTCGCCGTTGGTGCTGTTGCTGTTGCTGCAAATCGCCTCCATTGTTTTGGGCAACTTGCAAGGCATGGCGCTGATGATGTAACGGTTTCCCCCATGAAAAAAGGCGCCTGTTGGGCGCCTTTGCTTTTCATGGGGAGCAGATGTCAGATCACCGCATCGGCGGGTTGGCGTTGCAACATGGCCAGGGTGTTGGCGATGGTTTTTTTCATTTCGCGTCGGTCGCAGATGAAGTCAATCGCCCCTTTGGTTTGCAAGAACTCGGCACGCTGAAAGCCCTCGGGCAGCTTCACGCGCACGGTGGACTCAATCACGCGCGGGCCGGCAAAACCAATCAAGGCTTTGGGTTCGGCAATGACCACATCGCCCAAAAAGGCAAAGCCGGCGCTGACGCCGCCCATGGTGGGATCGGTGAGCACGCTGATGAAAGGCAAGCCCTTTTTTGCCAGCCGGGTCAGGGAAGCATTGGTTTTGGCCATTTGCATCAGACTGAGCAAGCCCTCCTGCATGCGCGCACCCCCGGTGGAGGTGAAGCAGATGAAGGGCACTTTTTGTTCAATGGCGGCGTGAACACCGCGCACAAAGCGCTCACCCACCACCGAGCCCATGCTGCCGCCCATGAATTCAAACTCAAAGCAAGCCGCGACCACACCCACACCATGAATGGCACCGCCCATCACGATCAGGGCATCGGTCTCGCCGGTGTTTTCAAGGGCTTCTTTCAAGCGCTCGGGGTACTTGCGGCTGTCTTTGAATTTGAGCACATCGACCGGCAGCACCTCTTGGCCGATCTCATAACGGCCTTCGTTGTCGAGGAAAAAGTTGAGCCGGGCGCGCGCGCCAATGCGGTGGTGGTGGCTGCACGTAGGGCAGACGTTCTGGTTCTGCTCCAAATCCGCTTTGTACAACACCGCTTCGCAACTGGGGCATTTGCTCCAAACCCCTTCCGGGATGCTGCGACGGTCTTCCGGATTAGAGCGCTGGATTTTCGAGGGGAGTAATTTTTCTAGCCAACTCATAAGTTCACCTTCATTAGGGGAGGACGCTGCAGGCGCGCTGTTTGCCGCGCCCCGCTGTCTCACAAAGCCGGAGTTTAGTCCAGGACCGGCGCTGCTTGCAACGCAGGCCCACTGGCAGTTATCGCTGGCTGAACTGGCCCTGCAGCCAATCAGGCATCCAGTGCGGTACGGATTTCGCGCAAAAATTCTTGCGCCACAGGGGCCACACGGTCGCGCGGCTGCGCATCAATCAGTTGAATGATTTTGCTGCCAATAACCACTGCATCAGCCACTTTGCCAATGATGCGGGCGGTGTTTGCATCGCGAATGCCAAAACCAACCCCCACGGGCACCGACACATGCGCGCGAATGCGCGGCAGCATGGCCTCGACCGCTGCGGTGTCCAACATGCCCGAGCCGGTCACGCCTTTGAGCGACACGTAATACACATAGCCGCTGGCCACGCGGGCCACCTGTTGCATGCGCTCAGTCGTCGAGGTGGGCGCCAGCAGAAAGATCAGGTCCATGTGGGCGGCCTTCAGTTCGGCGGCGAACGCCTCGCATTCTTCGGGCGGGTAATCCACGATCAACATGCCATCCACCCCGGCGGCGGCGGCGTCTTGCACAAATGCGCTTTGGCTGGACCGGCTGGCGTGTTTTTGGTTGTAGCGCTCCACCGGGTTGGCGTAGCCCATCAACACGACGGGAGTGGTGGTGTTTTGGGTGCGAAAGGCTTGCACCATGGCCAACACCTGCACCATGCCAATGCCTTGGGCCAGCGCTTTGTCGCCCGCTTTTTGGATCACCGGGCCATCGGCGCTGGGGTCGGAAAACGGAACGCCGAGTTCAATCACATCGGCACCGCCCGCCACCATGGCGTGCATCAGCTCAGGGGTGACGTCGGCAAAAGGAAAGCCCGCCGTGACGTAGGGAATGAGTGCCTTGCGGCCTTGCGCTTGGAGTTGCGCGAATGTGGAGGCAATGCGGCTCATTTGACAACTTTCATGACGTGGGTGGCAGGGCCGGCGTCGCCGCCTTTGACCGATTGACCGGTACAGCTGGGGCGGCAGAAGAAGTCGGCTTGGCTCAGGTCAGCCACGGTGCCAATGTCTTTGTCGCCGCGACCGGACAAATTGATCAAAATTGACTGATCGGGGCGCATGGTTTTTGCCAATTTCATACCGTAGGCCACTGCATGACTGGATTCAAGAGCCGGAATGATGCCTTCGGTGCGGCACAGGTAATGAAACGCCTCTAACGCTTCCTTGTCAGTGATGCCCACGTATTCAGCACGACCCATGTCTTTCAGAAAGGCATGTTCTGGGCCAACACCGGGGTAATCCAGCCCGGCGCTGACGCTGTGGGTTTCAGTGACTTGGCCGTTGTCGTCTTGCAGCACGTAAGTGCGATTGCCGTGCAGCACGCCGGGACTGCCGAGTTGCAGCGAAGCGGAGTGGCGGTCGGTGTCCAGGCCTTCGCCAGCCGCCTCCACCCCAATCAAGCGGGTGTTGGCGTGTGAAATATAGGGGTAGAAAATGCCCATGGCGTTGCTGCCGCCACCGACACAGGCCAAGACGGCATCCGGTTGGTCGCTGGCGCAGCCCGCCTTGGCCAGCATTTCGGGCATTTGCACCAAGCACTCATTGCCAATCACGCTTTGGAAATCGCGCACCATCATCGGGTAGGGGTGAGGTCCGGCCACCGTACCAATGATGTAGAAGGTGTTGTCCACATTGGCCACCCAGTCGCGCATGGCTTCGTTCAGGGCATCTTTCAGGGTTTTGCTGCCACTTTCCACGGGAACCACGGTGGCCCCGAGCAGCTTCATGCGGTACACATTGGGGCTTTGACGCTTGACGTCTTCACTGCCCATGTACACCACACACTCCAAGCCGTAACGTGCGCAAATGGTGGCAGTGGCCACCCCGTGCTGGCCCGCACCGGTTTCGGCAATGATGCGTGGCTTGCCCATGCGCTTGGCGAGCATGGCCTGGCCAATGGTGTTGTTGATTTTGTGCGCGCCGGTGTGGTTAAGGTCTTCGCGCTTCAGGAAAATCTGGGCACCGCCTTGTTCACGGCTCATGCGAGCAGCATGGTAAACCGGGGAGGGGCGGCCAACGAAGTGGGCCAACTCGTCGTTGAACTCGGCCACAAAGGCGGGATCATGCTGGTATTTGGCGTACGCGGCTTTAAGCTCGTTGACGGCATGGGTCAGCGTCTCAGAGATAAAACTGCCACCGTAAATACCGAAGTGGCCGCGGGCGTCAGGTTGTTGGTAAGTGGTCATAGTGCGTTAATTGAGGGCAGCGCCTGCGTGAGTTCGCTAGGGTTGCCCTGCAAGGTCCTTGAGTTGTTGGTCGGCGGCCCGAACGGCCGCGACAAATTGATTGATTTTGTCGGGGTCTTTGAGGCCCTTGTTCCCTGGGCCAGACAGTTCAACACCCGAACTCACATCCACCGCCAGCGATTTACAGCGCGGGCGCACCTGCAAAATGCCATCGGTGACGTTGGCAGCGTTTAGCCCACCACTCAAGACGAGGTGAGCGTTGACGCTTGGAGGAAGAAGTGACCAATGGAAGGCGTGCCCACCGCCACCATACCCGTCGACGTGGGCGTCGAGCAAAATGGCTTGGGCTTGTGAATAGTTGGATGCATATTTTAAGAGATCAAACTGAGCACCCGCTTCACCCAGGGGAATGCGCGCCGCCCTCAGAAACGGGCGAGCACCTTGGTGCGTGGCAGCCAAACAGTCCTCAGGAGTTTCATCACCATGAAATTGGGCTGTAGCCCCCGAAATCATTGCGCAAGTAGCTATTATTTTTGAAGCACTTTCGTTCACAAACAGCAACACAGGGGTGATGAATGGGGGGAGTCGCTGAGCCAACTCTGCGGCGCGTGCTGGTGAGACACGGCGGGGGCTTTTGTCGTACATCACAAAACCAATGGCGTCCACCCCCGCCGCCACGGCGGCATCCACATCGTGTTCTCGGGTCAAACCGCAAATTTTGATGCGGGTGCGTTGGGCAAAAAGGGCGTCAGAAGTCATGGCAATCCATCAAAGGCGGGGGTTCGCTCTGGCAGGCCCCAGTGCGGGGCATAGCGAGGACCCAAAAAATAGAGCCCGTTGGGTGAAAAGGTGGGGGCAGCAACAGTGCGGTCGCGCGCCAGAAGGATCTCTTGCATCCACTCTGGCGGGTGTTTGTGTTGACCCACGGTAATCAGGCCGCCCATGATGTTGCGAATCATGTGGTGCAGAAAAGCGTTGGCTTCAAACTCAAAACGCCAATAAGCACCCCGTTGGGAGATGTCGATGCGTTGCAGCGTTTTGACCGGCGACAGCGCTTGGCAGGCCGCGGCCCTGAACGAACTGAAATCATGTTCACCCAGCAGATAGCCGGCGGCCTGACGCATTGCATCGCCGTTCATGGGTCGGTACACCCAGCCAACGCGTCCGGCATCCAAGCTGGGCCGAACGGGTGATTCGTAAAGGATGTAGGCGTAACGCCGGGACTGCGCACTGGCGCGGCAATGGAACTCTGCAGGCATCACCTGAGCCCATTCGACCGCAATGTCGCTGGGTAGAAAGGCGTTGCTGCCTCGAACCCACGCGTTGGTAGGTCGGGTGAGTTCAGTGTCAAAGTGGACCACTTGCATGAGCCCGTGAACGCCTGCGTCCGTGCGTCCTGCGCAGAGGGTAGATACGCGGTGCCCGGCGAATTTTCCCAAAGCCGCTTCCAGTTGGTCCTGCACGGTTTGACGGGAAAGTTGGCTTTGCCAGCCCTGGTAGGCTTGCCCGTCGTAACTGATGCCGAGTGCTAGCCTCACTGTTTATGCAGACCACCTCCGACGCCGTGCGGCGAAGGTGAGCCAATTTAAAGGTTGTCCAAGGCCCGCTGCGCCTTGGACTTCATGTCACCGGTGGCTTCAGACAGAACTTCTTCAATGAGGGCACGCGCACCGTCATCGTCGCCGATGGCACTGAATTCTTCAGCCAAGGCCAGTTTGGTCATCAACGGGTCCTCGTGCTCCAAGGGTGCAGCGTGGGCATCGCTGGCCGCTGGCGTGTTCAAGTCAAGAGACAAAGAACCCAAATCGAAGTCCAGCATGGTGAGGTCAGCATCGGGGCCCTCTTCGGGCTCACTGGCACTCAACTCGCCGGGTTGTGTCGTCCCAAAACTGGTGGCGGCCTGAACCTTGAATTCCTCTGAGTCGATCGCAGCATCCAACTCACCGACGGAGGAGGTCAGGTTGTCCAAGGCAGACAGGTCCATGGTGGTGTCGTTCATCCCGGCGGACGACGTGGGTAAATTCGGTTCCATCTGCATCTCGGGCTCAAAGTCCAAGGTCATGGCTACCGATTCCAGTGCCTTTGCATCGTGCTCAAAAGGCTCAAAGTCAATTGAGGGGGGCAAATCAGTGAGCGTGGGTTCACTCGTTGGAGAAGGCGACTGCTCTTCAAACGAGAAGTCGAGATCCAGATCCAAATCAACACTGTCACGTTCTTTCGCAACCGGCGTTTCTGCCGGCGGCGTAAATGAAAGTGCGTCCCTGAGGCTGCTGAGGTCTTCGCTTGTTTCTGAATCCAGGGGGGCATCTTCTTCGACTGCAGGCGCGTCAAGGGGCGGTAAAGGAAGTCCGCCGGGCTGGTACAAGGAATTGGTGGGATCAATGCCTAAACCCAATTCGCAAATGCGCGCCCATTCGGCGCCCGTGCCGTCGGTGACTTTAAGCGCCAAGGTCGCAATTTCTTCAAGTCCGTGGGCATCATTGCGTTTGGCCAAGATATCTGCCAACTTTTGATGGATGGCGATACGTCCCGGTTGTGTGCGAAGTGCCTCCCGCAAAATCTCTTCAGCCTGGAGGTCCCGGCCGTAAGCCAAATAAACATCCGCTTCGGCCACGGGGTCCACATCGTCCGCCACCAATTGACTTGGGGAATAAACCATGGAGGAGGCCGACCGGTCACTGTCATGGGTGTCCACACTTTGACCGCCGCTTGCACCAAAAAATGATTCTGGTTTGAGATGGCTTTCCATAAAGGAGCTGTCAACATGCTCTTTGTTCTTGCGCTGTCGCATTCGGTAAATGCCCAGGGCGGCTAACAAGGCAATTAAAGCGGCTGCGCCAGCAATCAGCAGTGGATTTTCAATTAATTCGTCAATGAAACCGGGCTCATCCGCCGCAGCCGCAGCAACCGCGGCGGCAGGCGGCGTCACGACGGGTGCCGGCACGGGGGTGGGCTCCTTGGGCGGGGCGTCAGGAACCACTACTGGAACGGCAACAGGGGCTGGAACGGGCTCTGCTGCCGCGGTTGGCGGCGAGGCGGGCGCCTCGCTGGTGGCGGTCGCTCCGATTTTGCCTAAATCTTCGATGTTCTTTGTGAGTTCAGCGGCCCGGCTGCTGGCCTCGGCTGCTGCACGGTCTTTGGCTACTTGATCTTCAGCAAGCTGGCTTTGAACGGTAGTCTTGGACAACGTGAGCTTGTCGGGGCTTGGGGCTTCGGTTTTCTTGTCTTCAACCTGAGCTTGCAAGCGACCACTGGCTTGGCGATCTGCGGGCGCTTGTTGCGCCTGGGGCGCATTGGTCGCCAATTTTCTGCGGTAGTCGTTGAAGTCTCGACTCTGCGCAACAATAATCTGATTGGCTTGGGCCGCGGATGTGTCGCTGGCTTGGGCCTCTGTTGGAATTTCCAACAC
>JBAQDW010000002.1:0-9330 GCA_049286445.1 Rhodoferax sp.
TCGGTATCTCCTTCTGGCTGTATTTGCTTGATCGCGTCTCCCTGACCAACGCCATCCCGCCCCTGCCTTCGCTCATTCGCAATGCCGCGATGGCTGGTGCTTTGCCTTGAGTTATTGAGAAGTTACCATTTTCTTATAAAGGAGTCCGCACCATGAATTCCATCAGTTCCATCTCTGGCTCTGGCATGGCAGCGGCGCAAACGCGTCTGCAAACCGCCGCACACAATGTGGCCAACTTACAAACCAAAGACTTCCAGCGCCAGCAAGTCGAGCAGACCGCTCAAAAAGGCGGCGGCGTGAGCACCTCGCTCTCGCGCGCAGCGCAAGCCGGACCCGCCTTGGAGGCCGACATGGTGGCGCAACTCCAGGCAAAAAACGAATTTCTGGCCAATCTGTCGGTTTTTAAAACAACGCAGAAGATGCAGGGCGCTCTGCTTGATGTGAAAGCCTGACCCCAGGCGTCTGCCTACAGAGGTTGCCTTGCGCGGCCGCTGCAATAGTGAGCGCAGCCCCACTGCCACGGGGCGCTCACCCGGTGAACCACCCGCTGAACCACGCGGTAAACCCCCTGTCTTTGACTGGTTCATTTGTCAGCGTTTCATGCTGACTCGCCGCCCCAATTCCCCGTTCTCAAAAATCCATTCGCTATCAAGTTAATAGCTACTTGCGCCGATGCAATAAGCTTCGCCGAGTTTTATTGAAATGCATTGGCTCAAATACAATGTTACAATCAGTCACTTGACCCGTTGACGCTTGCAGGGTTTTCTGCAAATTGATCACCCGCCCAAAAAGGGCGGTGACCGGCGTCATTTCCTCGATACGACCTTGCGTCGCATTCCTGGGCAGCCTGCCTCATCGGCGGCGCCCCTCTGATCAGAGGCCTGCTCCCACTTTGGCTGGCACACGCCCTGATCCATCCACAAGGAGCACATTTTGAAAATTTCTACCCCCCTGCTTTTGGTTGCCTCGCTGAGCTTGCCTTTCCTCGCCCAAGCGGCCGAGCCTGATTCTTGCAAGCTAGTGCGCTTTGCCGATGTGGGCTGGACCGACATCACCGTGACCACCGCCGTCACCAGCACCCTGCTGGAATCTTTGGGGTACGAGACAAAAACCAACCTGATTTCTGTCCCCGTGACCTACAAGTCGATGGAAAACAAAGACATTGATGTTTTTTTGGGCAATTGGATGCCCACCATGGAAGCCGACATCAAGCCCTACCGCGACAACGGCACGGTGGACACCGTTCGGGCTAATTTGGAAGGGGCCAAGTACACCCTGGCCGTATCCGCAGCCGCCTACAAGGCGGGTTTGAAGTCATTTGCGGATATCGCCAAGTTTTCCAAAAAACTCGATGGCAAGATTTACGGCATCGAGCCCGGCAACGACGGCAACCGCTTGATTCAGGGAATGATTGACGAGAACAAGTTCAACTTGGGCCAGTTCACACTCGTTGAATCCAGTGAAGCGGGCATGTTGTCGCAAGTCCAACGCGCCGAGCGCCGTGGCAAGTGGGTAGCATTCTTGGGCTGGGAGCCGCATCCGATGAACAGCCGCTTCAAAATGAAGTACCTTGACGGCGGTGACGACGTATTTGGTCCCAACTTGGGCGGCGCCACCATTTACACCAATGTGCGCAAAGGTTATGTGCAGGAATGCGCCAACGTGGGCAAACTGCTGACCAATTTGGTTTTCAACCTGGAAACCGAAAACAAGCTCATGGATGCGGTGTTAAACGACAACCAAAAGCCTGACGCCGCTGCCAAAACCTGGCTTAAAGCCAATCCTGAAGCGCTGGCGGCTTGGCTGGATGGCGTCACGACTTTTGATGGCCAACCAGGCTTAAACGCTGTTAAAACCGCACTGGCGCAGTAAGGATTCCCTCTTCAGGGTGTCTCGCGCGACACCCTGAAGCTGCTCTGTGGCGCACCGCGCCCCCGCCCAACCGCGCACTTCCCTGCGGGCGACTTTTAAAAATAATATGAATACCTACAAATTGCCTTTGGGTGAAGTCACGGCCGACTTCGTTGATTGGCTCACGCTGCACGGGGCCGACTACTTTGACGCCTTTGCCGATACCTTGGAGACGACCATTCATGGTGTCACCAACGGCTTGCTGTGGTTCAACCCCTTTGTTCTGATCGGTCTGTTTGGCGTGCTGGCGCACTTTATTCAGCGCAAATGGGGGCTGACCGTGTTTGTGGTGCTGTCCTTTTTGCTGATTCTGAACCTGGGCTATTGGCAAGAAACCATGGAAACCCTGGCGCAAGTGCTGTTTGCCACCTTGGTCTGTGTGCTGATTGGCGTGCCGCTGGGTATTTATGCCGCGCACAAGCCCACCTTCTTCACCTTCATGCAGCCGGTGCTGGATTTGATGCAAACCGTGCCCACTTTTGTTTACCTCATCCCCACCTTGACCTTGTTTGGCTTGGGCGTGGTGCCGGGCTTGATCTCGACCGTGGTGTTTGCGGTGGCAGCACCTATTCGTCTCACCTATTTAGGCATTCACGACGTGCCCACTGAGCTGATGGACGCCGGTAAAGCCTTTGGCTGCTCACGGCGCCAGTTGCTGACGCGCATTGAGCTGCCCTACGCGATGCCCAGCATTTCGGCGGGTATCACCCAATGCATCATGTTGTCACTGTCCATGGTCGTGGTCGCTGCCTTGGTCGGCGCCGATGGTTTGGGCAAACCCGTGGTGCGTGCGCTGAATACGGCTGACATTGCGGTGGGTTTTGAAGCGGGTCTGGCGATTGTGTTGCTCGCCATCATTTTGGACCGCGTGTGCAAACAGCGCACCCCAAAACGGGGAGCTTCAGCATGAGTTTGATACACATCGACAACGTGGATGTTGTCTTCTCCAAGTCGCCCCAACCCGCGCTTGATTTGCTGGATCAGGGCCTGAGTCGTGATGAGATTTTCAAAAAAACCGGGCTCATTGTGGGTGTTGAAAAGGCCAACTTGTCGGTGGAACGAGGTGAGATTTGTGTGCTGATGGGCCTGTCGGGCTCCGGAAAATCCAGTTTGCTGCGCTGCATCAACGGCTTGAACACGGTGAGTCGAGGTCGACTCTTGATTGAGCATGAAGGCGCGCAGGTGGACATGGCCAATTGCTCCGCCGCCACCATGGAAGCCATGCGCACCCAACGCATTGCGATGGTGTTTCAAAAGTTTGCGCTGATGCCGTGGTTAACCGTGGCCGAAAACGTGAGTTTGGGCCTGGAAATGCAGGGTCGCCCCAGTGCCGAGCGCAAGAAGCGGGTCGATGAAAAACTGGAGTTGGTGAGCCTCACCCAATGGCGTGACAAACGCCCCGACGCCTTGTCGGGCGGCATGCAACAGCGCGTGGGCCTGGCCCGGGCGCTGGCCATGGACGCCGATATTTTGCTCATGGACGAGCCATTTTCTGCGTTGGACCCCCTCATTCGGCAAGGCCTGCAAGATGAATTGTTGGAACTGCAACGCAAGCTGAACAAAACCATTGTGTTCGTTAGCCACGATTTGGACGAGGCGCTGAAAATTGGCAACAACATTGCCATCATGAAAGGCGGCGTGATTGTTCAGCACAGCAAGCCCGAAGACATTGTGCTCAACCCGGCCGACGACTATGTCCGCTCTTTTGTGGCGCATACCAACCCCCTGAATGTCCTCAGGGGCATCAGCTTGATGCGCCCGATTGCCCGCTGTGAAATGCACGACGGTGAAACTTGTCTGGACAGCGTGGCCGACATCTGGTTGACACTGGATGACCGCCAGCAATTGACCGCCGCCCGTCAAGGCAACAAAACGATTGCTCTGCAAAACTGGACCAGCGCAGACGCTATTGAAACTTTGCAGCCACGTCCCACCGTGGTCAGCGCGGACATTGGCATGCGCGATGCCTTGCACATTCGTTACCAAACGGGCCACAAACTCATTTTGAGTCAAGGCAATCAAGTGCTGGGCATTTTGGGTGACCGGGAGCTCTACCACGCCCTGCTGGGCAAAGCCATGGGCTAACGCCTCACCCGGCCGGTTGGCATGTTTCGACCGGCCTTTGCAAGACATAACAAGGAGGCCTGTGATGCCAACACTTCCCACACAACAACTTTATATTGACGGCGCCCGCGTGGACGCCACGGGCGGTGCGATGTTTACCACCGTTAACCCCGCCACGGGCGAGGTGCTGGCGCAGGTTCAAATTGCCTCGAAGCCAGACGTGGACCGCGCCGTGGTCAGCGCCCAAGCGGGGCAACGGGTGTGGGCGGGCTTCACTGCCATGCAGCGTTCTCGGGTGCTGCGCCGCGCGGTGGACTTGCTGCGCGAACGCAACGACGAGCTGGCCGACTTGGAAACGCTGGACACCGGAAAACCCGTGTCGGAGACCCGCTTTGTGGACATCGTGACCGGCGCTGATGTGCTGGAGTACTACGCTGGCTTGGCGCCCAGCATTGAAGGCATGCAAGTGCCATTACGTGACAGCTCATTCGTCTATACCCGGCGCGAGCCGTTGGGCGTGGTGGCAGGCATTGGCGCCTGGAACTACCCGATTCAGATCGCACTGTGGAAGTCCGCGCCGGCCTTAGCCGCTGGTAACGCCATGATCTTCAAACCCAGCGAGGTCACGCCGCTCACCACCTTGAGGTTGGCCGAAATCTACACCGAAGCGGGCCTACCCAATGGCGTCTTCAACGTGCTCAACGGCCCTGGCGCGACCGTCGGCGCGTGGCTCACTGAGCACACGGGCATTGAAAAAATCTCCTTCACCGGCGGCACGGTGACCGGTAAAAAGGTCATGGCCAGTGCTTCTGGCTCCACGTTGAAAGACGTGACGATGGAGCTGGGTGGCAAGTCGCCCCTCATCGTTTTTGCCGATGCCGACCTTGACCGCGCGGCTGACGTGGCGATGATGGCCAACTTTTACAGCTCAGGCCAAGTTTGCACCCACGGCACCCGCGTGTTTGTTCACCAGTCGATTCAAGCCGCGTTTGAAGCCAAAGTGCTGCAGCGCGTGCGCCGCATTCGCTTGGGCGACCCACAAAATCCGGACACCAACTTTGGCCCGCTGGTCAGTGAAGCGCACATGAGCAAGGTGCTGCACTTCATTGCGTCGGGCAAAGCTGAGGGCGCGAAACTGCTCATGGGTGGTTCGCGGGAAACCAGTGGCGCTTTGGCCCAGGGCAACTACGTGCAACCGACGGTGTTCACCGATTGCCGTGACGCCATGCGCATCGTGCGTGAAGAAATCTTTGGCCCGGTCATGAGCCTCTTATCGTTCACCGACGAAGAAGAGGTCATTCGCCGTGCCAACGACACCCCTTACGGACTGGCTGCGGGCGTCATGACGGCCGACTTGAACCGCGCTCACCGCGTCATTCACCAGTTACAGGCGGGCATTTGCTGGATCAATACCTGGGGCGAGTCGGCCCCTGAGATGCCGGTGGGCGGCTACAAGCAGTCTGGGGTGGGCCGTGAAAACGGACTCGACACCCTCAAGCACTACACCCGCACCAAATCCATTCAAGTGGAGCTGGGTGCATTCACTTCGGTGTTTTAAAGCCAAAGCATTGAAGGAGCACACATGACCCTAAAAAAAGACTACGACTACATCATCATTGGCGCAGGCTCTGCCGGTAACGTACTGGCCGCGCGCTTGACAGAAGACGCCGATGTGAGCGTGCTGCTGCTGGAGGCCGGTGGGCCTGATTACCGTTTGGACTTTCGCACACAAATGCCAGCTGCCCTCGCCTTTCCCTTGCAAGGCAAGCGCTACAACTGGGCGTATGAGACGGAGCCTGAGCCGCACATGGGCAACCGGCGCATGGAATGTGGGCGTGGCAAAGGCTTGGGTGGCTCCTCACTCATCAACGGCATGTGCTACATCCGGGGCAATGCCATGGACTATGAGGGCTGGGCACAGCGCGATGGGTTGGAGAACTGGTCCTACGCAGACTGTCTGCCCTACTTCAAAAAGGCCGAAACCCGAGACGTGGGCGGCAACGATTACCACGGCGACAGCGGCCCTTTGAGTGTGACCACCCCCAAGACGGGAAACAACGTGCTGTTTCACGCCATGGTGGAAGCCGGCGTGCAAGCGGGCTACCCGCGAACCGATGACCTGAACGGCTATCAGCAAGAAGGCTTTGGCCCGATGGACCGCACCACCACGCCCCAAGGGCGCCGATCCAGCACCGCACGCGGCTACCTCGACCCAGCCAAGCAGCGCCCCAACTTGACCATCGTCACGCACGCGCTCACCGACCGTATTCTGTTTGAAGCGAAGCGCGCTGTGGGCGTGGCCTATCTGCACCACGACCAGCCCCAAACAGCCAACGCCAAACGAGAAGTGCTGTTGTGCTCAGGCGCCATTGCCTCGCCGCAGATACTGCAGCGATCAGGCGTGGGTCCGGGTGATTTGCTGCGCGCGCTCGACATTGCGGTGGTGCACGAGTTGCCCGGCGTGGGCGCCAATTTGCAAGACCACTTGGAGGTTTATCAGCAGTACGAATGCCTGAAACCCGTGTCACTGGTGGGTGCCCTGAAACTCTGGAACCAGCCCGCCATTGGCGCAGAGTGGTTGTTTTTGAACAGCGGCACGGGAGCGAGCAACCAGTTTGAGGCGGGGGGGTTCATTCGCAGCTCCAACGAGTTTGACTGGCCCAACATTCAGTACCACTTTTTGCCGGTCGCCATCAATTACAACGGCAGCAACCCGATCAAGGTGCACGGCTTTCAGGCCCACATGGGCTCGATGCGCTCACCCAGTCGCGGTCGCGTGCACGCGCGCTCCAAAGACCCGCGTCAGCACCCCAGCATTTTGTTTAACTACATGTCCACAGAGCAAGATTGGGCCGAGTTTCGGGCGGGCATTCGCATCACCCGCGAAATCATGCGGCAACCCGCCTTAAAGCCCTATGCAGGGCGGGAAATCACCCCCGGCGAACTCGCCCAAACCGACGCTGAATTGGATGCCTTTGTGCGCCAACACGCCGAAACCGCCTTTCACCCCGCTGGCACCAATGCCATGGGCACCGGCAACATGGCCGTTGTTGATGGGCAGGGACGCGTGCACGGGCTGCAAGGCCTGCGGGTGGTGGACGCGTCCATCATGCCGGAGATCGTCACCGGCAATTTGAACGCGCCCACGATCATGATGGCCGAAAAAATTGCCGATTTGATTCGGGGCCGGGCACCCTTGCCGCGCAGCCAAGCGCCGTACTACACAGCCAATGGCGCACCGCCTCACCGTTAGCCGGCCTGGTTCGCTCGGTCTTGACTGGAATCAAGGCCCGAAAGCTTGGACACACGGCCTCAAAAACCCGCTAAAGTCTTCCCCACTTAT
Organism: Rhodoferax sp.; assembly: GCA_049286445.1. GTDB lineage: Bacteria > Pseudomonadota > Gammaproteobacteria > Burkholderiales > Burkholderiaceae_C > Rhodoferax. The sequence goes on from JBAQDW010000002.1 coordinate 7,319, forward strand.
TACAGGGGATGGCTTTGGAATCTTTTCATTGGGACAACCATTTTGAAACGGGTCTGGATGCCGTTGATCAGGAACACCGGGTGCTGGTGGATTTGATCAACCGCTTCGGCAAGATGCTGACCCAGGCCGAGCGACCGGCCCCCGGCCAGATCGAGGCGGTACTGCAAGCGCTGACCAACTATTCGCTTTACCACTTCGAGAACGAAGAAGGCATGATGGCGTTGCAAGGGCTGGACCCTCGCCACATCACCATGCACCAACGCTTTCACCGTGACTTTTTGGCGGAGGTTGGGCGCTTGTAACACAGCGTTCAGCGTGAACAAGAGACCGCGCCCGGCCTGCTCAAATTCCTCACCCATTGGCTGGCTTTTCACATCTTGGGAACAGACCAGTCCATGGCACGTCAAATCGCGGCGATCCACGCCGGCCAATCTGCCGCTGCAGCCTTTGAGGTCGAATGCCAAATGAAAGAAGGGCCCACCGAGCCGCTTTTACTGGCCCTGAATGGGCTGTTCCAACAGGTATCTGAGCGCAACCGGCAGTTACAAGAGCTCACCCTCACGCTTGAGGCCAAGATCGAGGAGCGCACCCGAGACCTCTCGCAAGCCAACCATTTACTGGAGCAAATCGCCCTCACAGATGTCCTCACCGAATTGCCCAACCGCCGCCACGTCATGGCCTGGTTTGAAAACGCCTGGAAGCAGTCAGTTGACGGCGATCGCCCCCTGAGTTGCCTCATGATTGATGCGGATGGCTTCAAACACATCAACGACCAATACGGTCATGAAGCCGGCGACGAGGTGCTGCGCCACTTGGCGCGCCAGTTGCGCGCGTCGTTACGCAATGACGATTTTGTTGCCCGCCTGGGCGGAGACGAGTTTTTGATCGTTTGCATGGACACCTCGCGCGAGGGTGCCCTGTTGGCCGCAGAAAAGCTGCGCCAAGAGGTGGCCAGTCTGAAGGTCGCGGTTGAGGGAGGCGGGCAATGGCTGGGCAGCGTCAGCGTGGGGGTAGCGCAGCGCGACGCCACCATGGCCACCGTGGAAGACCTGCTAAAACGTGCCGATGAAGGCCTGTACCAAGCCAAACGCCAGGGGCGAAACTGTATGGCTGCGGTTGAATCGACAAACGATAGTGAGACTTTTTCCCCTCTCGCCTCGGCCCATTAAACGCGAACGAAAATTTTGGCACATTGCCAGCCAGCTTCCCCGCAGGAAAAAATCTCTGCGATTTTTTTAACGAACGATGCCGTTCAAGGTCGGTTGGGTTGGCCGACGGTAGCAACTCCCACCTGCGATGATGAGCCAGGGGATCTGTCGGGTAATGCAAGTCAAAGCATGCTTTGGCATCAGTTCTGTTTGAGGTGATGGGTGCCACTGAGGGCGGTTGTGGCCTGTGTGCTTGCTGTGCCCGTGGCGCTTGCGGCGTCACGATTCTCGGGCGTTTTCCCCTACTCACGCGCCTGGCTCTTTCTCGCCCGGCGGGGCGGGGTTGGGGGTTGCAGCGTAAGAACTGCTATATTTTCAGTAGCTGCTTGCGAAGGTACAGCAAGGGCTAGCGGCCTAAAAGCCCTTCAAAGGCCTTGCGGGACGAGATTGCAGAATTTTCAAAGCCTTGTTCATTCCCCGCTCTCCCCCAACCCCTCTCCACCCCCGTCGGGGGGATCAGGGGAGCTCAACAACCCTATTCGGCCAACGCTGTGTGCGGAGTGGCGTTCACGTGCGGACGCCAACATTCAAACTCGCCGGGAACCGCGTAAGCCGGTGACCCCACTGACGCTGCCTGTGTTCACTTTGAAGGTTGGCCGGGCACCGTGAACGCCGCCCCTTTAAAAACGCGGCCACATAGGTAATGCCGTTCACTTAACGCGAACCTGTATAAACGCATAGCGAGCAGGCGGTTTTTTCACCACACGGGGGCATTGACGCCCCCGTCGCTGTTGAGGCACCAGCAAATCCCCAAGACGCAGACGCAACCTCTGCAAATGCTTGGGCAAGGTCCCCGCACTGCTG
>JBAQDW010000003.1:0-11074 GCA_049286445.1 Rhodoferax sp.
ATCGCGGGTGGCTTGGTCTGCTTGCAAGCTGGCGTAGGCGTCGTTCACCGAGGCAACCAGCGCGCCAGCGCGTTGCTCGAAGGTGTCGGCAAACGCACCCAAAGTGCGCTCCACGCCACCCACCAATTGGGCGTTGGCGTGGGCTTGCCCGGCCAACGACGCCGTCCAGGTGGCGGCCACGGTGGCAGCAGTGGCGCCGAACCGTTCAGTCAGGCCGTCCAATTGCAATTGCACAGTATTCGCCATGCGCTCGTGCATCAGTTGGGCCTGCGCGGCGATGCCATTTAAGGCGGCGTCCACGGCGGGTTGCAAACTCTCACCGGCAATCTGCGCACCCTGGCTCAGGCTGTTGCGCAAAGAGGTGTCCACGGACAAGGCCAAGTCGGTATAAACGCCTTTCACATCTTGGTGAAACTGGTTTTGGTTGCCTACCAGGCGTTCATTGAGTTGCGTGCTCATGCGCTCCATTTGCGTCATCATGGCTTGCAAATGGGTCACCACCTGGGGCAAAGCTTGCGACTGGGCTTGCAGCGCTTTGAAGGTTTCTTGACGCTGATGCACCAGCGAAAAACCGCGCAAATGGGTCGCAATTTGGGTGTCCAGCAGTTGTGCGGCTTGCATCCGCTCGCGCCGACTCAAAGCCGACATCAGCCCCAACATGGCAGACGCCGCCACACCCGCAATGGACGTGCCAAACGCCAGCCCCAAGCCTTTGATGGGCGCGGCAAGTGCTGCGCGAATGGCTTGCAAATCGGTGGTGCCTTCCAATGCAAAAACAGCGCCATTCAGAGTCACCACCATGCCCAAAAACGTGCCCAACATACCCAACATAACCAGCAAGCCGACTAAATAAGGCGTCAACGCCGGGCCGGGCAAGCCGACCCGCTCGCCCTCCACCCGCAAGCGCACCGTGTTGCGCAGCGACGCAGGCAGACTGGCCAACCAATGGCCCAGATCGTTCAAAGGCTCAGAGGTTTGGGCCAGTGCGCGGCTCAGGGCCGCCGTGGCGTGGCGAAATTGGCGCAACTCCCACGCGCCAAAAATGAATACGGCCCCGATCAACACGGTCATCGTCAGCGCCAACCCGTTGGTGCCCACAAACCCGCGGCCAACCCAGGCCACAGCGACGGCGCCCAAGCCAAAAGCGACGGTAAACAAATATTTATTCATAGTGAGGGTCAGATCTCGTGGTTCAGGGCTTCCATCAGCCCCACCGTGGGTTGCAGGCGCAAGTCAAGCTCGGCCAGCAACACGGTTTGTAAATCGGTGCGAAAGCGCGCCAGCCAGCCGCCCGCGTGCATCCAATAGGCGGGGTTGTCGGTCAATCCCGAACGCTCCACCTTGAGTTGGTGCTCATTGAGCAGTTGAGAAAATCGTTGTTCCAGCAGCCCCGGCAGGTGGGCCAGCAGCTTGCTTTCTCGGTCATTCAAGATGCTGTCCAGCGCGGCGTCCAAGGTGGCAAGGGTTTTGAGCGCGGGCGAGCTTCTGGCCAGCACATCGCGGACTTGGCTTCTGAGCGGCCCGGTGGCCAGCGCCATGTCACGCTGCTGCGCCAGGTAATAGCGCCGGTACGGCTCAAAGGCAGACGGCATGTCTATTGGCAACAACAAGTCGGGTGCGGGCATGCCACCTCGGCCGCGTGGAGCCAGGGGGTTGGCAATGCTGGTGATGGGGCGTTCCAACGCCGCCCTCACCCGTGCAAACTCCGTGCCCAAAGCGGCTCGCAAGCCCGTGGGCGCAGGGGTTTTGATGGCAACGGGCGGGGCATTGAGCGCGCCATGCAGTGCAATCGCGTGGCCCAGGTTCATCCACTGGCCCAGCTTTTCAGCAAAGGCGGTGCCGGCCTGCGCGGCGTCCATCAGCGCCAGATCAGCGAGGGTGCGCATGAGCCGTGAGCTATGGAGAGGGGTACGCGTCAATGCTCGCGTCATGGTTCAGAGTCAATCCAGTTAAAAAAAGGGGTTGCGCCGTGCGGACCAGCGCCACTCACCGCGCTGCGTCGTTGTGAGTGACCGGACCCGCCGATCGCTTTAACCCTCAACGAGTCAGGCGACAAAAAAACAGCCTGAAGCTGCCAACTTCTGCCTGCAGCCGAACCGGGCCGGCGCCAGGAATCGTGTGGGCATGGGGAAAAAATACCACCCCAGTGCCATGGGGGCAGCCTGGGGTGTTGGGCGTAATTTTACCGCCGCGCCTCCCGCCCATTCGCGTGAGCCAGAGCAAGCTCGAAAACTGCGTTGCTGGCCTTGCCCCACTACCGATCAAATTACTATCAATTAAATAGCGCTCTGCGCAGGCTGGACAAGGGCTAGAGCCGAATGGAACTTACTTCAGATTAACTCTTAGCCGTTAAGCGTTGAGCGCGCGGTTTCAGTGTCCCCATACGCTCAAGATTTTGCATGTTTTGGGCCTGTATCCCTTGCTGTACCTGCGCAAGCAGCTATCAACGATGTAGCAATTCTTGCGCTGTAACCCCCACTCTCACCCCCAACCCCTTTCCCACCCCGCCGGGCGGGAAAGGGGGGCCAACAGCCCTATGTAGCCGCGTGTTGGAAGTGGTTGAGTTCACCGTGAGCCGCCAATCTTCAAAGTGAACACAGGCAATATCAGTGGCGTCCCACACTCACGTGGTTCCCGGCAGGTTTGAATGTTGGCCGTTGCACGTGAACCCCACCCCAGACAAAGCGTTGGCCGAATAGGGTTGTTGAGCTCCCCTGATCCCCCCGGCGGGGGTGGAGAGGGGTTGGGGGAGAGGGGGGGAATGAACAAGGCTTTGAAACTTCTGCCATCTCATCCCGCAAGGCCCTTGAACGAATTTTAGGCCGCTAGCCCTTGCTGCACCTTCGCAAGCAGCTACCGAAAATATAGCAATTCTTAAGATACAACACCCGCCAGCCAAGCGGAAAAGGAGGGCCAACAACCTGATGCCGCTCCGTGTTGGAAAGAAACGAGTTCACCGTAAGCCACCCACTGTCAAAGTGACTTTCAACACCGCAGTGGCAGCTCGGGTGAGCCCAATGTGTCACCCGTCCAAGCAAGTGCCATTCGGCGAGCGCCCTATGTCCCATATAAAACCGGGTGACCCACCGCAGGCGCAGCCCCACCCAACGTCGCCGCGATCGGGGTTAAAGGAACACGGTGGTTGAAAGGCCGTTCAAGGGTTAACGAGAGGTAGCGCCCACGCCTGACATGACTAACATGTTAGCAATCAACAAAACCCGGGCCAAACTGCTTGCCACCGCCTTTACCACGTTGTCTTGCGATGCTTAAACCACTGCCCTGCCAATTAACCTCCGATCTGCGGCGCGTGCGAACCACTGCTTTTTTTCGCCCGCCCAGCGCAGTTGGCATCTGCGGTATTTTCCCCGCTTGGGCGGTCTGTTTGAGGGTTTGGGGTTTGGACTGAACCGGCTTTCACACCCTTCCGCCTTGGCCACTGTCAGCGCCACGCTGCGCGCACAGGGTTGAAAAAATGTCGATGAAAAAGGTCGCATTGAAGGCGGGCAAGCCTACCCCGGCCAAGGGTTTGGTGGGGTCTGCGGTGGATGCCGGCAGCCAGCGCGCCCGTGCTTACCAAGGTTTTACACAGCAGATTCTCAGCGGGGGAATTTTGCCCGGCCAGTTCATCTCGCAACGCGAGTTGATGACCTTGTTGGACATGCCGCTGGGTGCCGTGCGCGAAATGATTCCGCGTTTGGAGGCCGGTGGGCTGATCAAGACCGTGCCACAACGCGGCCTGCAGATTGCCCATGTGGACCTGAAGCTGATTCGCAATGCCTTTCAGGTGCGCAGCATGATTGAACGTGAAGCGGTGCTGAACTTTGTGCGCACCGCCACCGATGCCGAAATCGACGCCATTGCGTCCAACCACCGTGCCATCCTGACCCGCGCCCACGCGCTCAGTGAGCCGGGCCACACGGATGACCAGCTGTTGGACGACGCCCAGGCCCTTGACTGGGGCCTGCACGACCGCATGGTCGATGCCTTGGGCAATGAAATCGTTTCTGAGATTTACCGCGTTAACAGTTTGCGTGTGCGCTTGATCAAGCTTGAGCAAAGCGTCATCACGCCGGCCCGTTTGATCCCGGCCATGGAGGAGCACTTGCGCTTTATTGCCGCACTGCGCTTGCGTGACGCCCCGCAGGCGGTTGACCTGCTGCTGGCGCACATCCACAGCGCGCGCAGCCGGATCATGGAGGCCCCGTTGGCGCCTCAGCGCGACGCGCAGCCCCCCTGATTTTTTTTCGATTTTGAATGGCCCCTTAACCCAACAGGAGAATTTCTTTTGCACCCTGAAATGCATGGCCTTTGGCCCGCCGTTTTGATGCCCGTGTGCGCTGACGGCACCCTTGACACCGCCCGCGCCCTGGCGCACTGCAAGCACTTGATTGCCGCTGGCTGCAACGGCGTCACCATTTTTGGCACCACCGGTGAAGGCCCCGCGTTCACCAACGCCGAACGCAAGGGCTTGCTCGAAGCGTTGCTGGGGGGCGGCGTGCGTGCCGACCAGATCGTTGTCACCACCAGCGCCAGCGCCATTGCGGACGCCATTGAACTCGGACGCCATGCCAGCGCTTTGGGCTGCCACCGCCAGCTCTACATGCCGCCGTTCTACTTCCGCCATCCGCCCCAGGCCGGTGTGGTGGCAACGGTGTCAGCGGTGGTGCGCGGAATTGATGACCCCCAACTCAAAATGCTGCTCTACCACATTCCCGGTTTGAGCAGCGTGGACTTCGGTCACGAGAGCATTCAGACCCTGGTCGCACGACACCCAGGTCAAGTGATCGGGGCCAAGGACAGCAGTGGCGACCGCGCCCACGCGTTGGCATTGGCGCAGGCCTTCCCGGCCCTGTCGATCTTGGTCGGGGCGGAGCAGCACGTTGCCGATGTGATGCAGGTGGGGGGCTCGGGCAGTATCAACGGCTTGGGCAATATTTCTCCCGGCCTGATGAGCCGCATCGTGGCCGCACCCACGCAGGTCACGCCCGCCGACCAACAACTGGTGCTGGACCTGCTCGCGCTGCTCAGTGTCAGGCCGGACATGAATTTTGTCTGCGTTTACAAAACCATGCTGGCGCAACAAACAGGCGACGACGCCTGGCTCAACGTGCGCCTGCCGCTGATGCCCCTGGAAAACACCGACGCACAGGCGGTGCGCGAGGGGTATCGTGCGATTGGCGCCGCCTTGAAAAACGTTTAACAACCCTGGAGACCAACCACCATGACCCATTCCTCAACCTTGACCCGGCGCACCTTGTTGGGTGCAACCGCCGGCCTGAGCCTCATGGCACTGCCGGCCCTGGCACAAAGCAAGACGCCCTTGCGCATCTCTTCGCCCGCCGTACCAGACGACTGGCACGGCAAGATGTGGACCGTGTTCAAAGACCACCTGGGCAAGAGCGCGCCGGGAGAATTCGACGTGCAGATCAACCTGAATGCCACCCTGTTCAAGCAGGGCACCGAGCCCGCCGCCATGGCCCGTGGCAACCTGGAGCTGGCGGCCATTTCAGCCCAGGACATTGCCAAAATTCTTCCCGAATACTCCATTTACACCGCCGGATACCTGATTCGCGACCCCGACCACCAGCAAAAGGTGTTCAACGGCCCCATTGGTGCCGAGATGTACAAGGCGGTGGCTGAAAAAATGGACGTGCAGATTCTCGGTGTGGGCTACCTCGGCAGCCGCCAGGTCAATCTGCGCGATGTCAAACCCGTTAAAACCCCGGCCGACCTGAAAGGCGTGAAGTTGCGCATGCCGTCTTCCAAAGAGTGGTTGTTTCTTGGAGAAGCCCTGGGGGCCACGCCCACCCCGCTGGCCTTTGGCGAGGTGTACTTGGGCCTCAAGACCGGCACCATTGATGGGCAGGACAACCCCCTGCCCACGGTGCGCGCCGCCAAGTTCTATGAAGTCACCAAGCAGATTGTGATGACCGGCCACCTGACCGACGGGATTTTCATCGCCCTCTCGTCCAAGAGCTGGAACGCCATGAATGCCGCACAAAAGCAAAAGGTGCAAGCGGCGGCCCAGGCGGCGGTCGCCTTTAACAACGACAACCGCATCAAAGAAGAGGCGCAGCTGGTCGATTTCTTCAAGAAAGAGGGCTTGCAAGTCACCGTGCCGGATGTGGACGCCTTTCGCAAAACCGTGCAGGCGGCCTACCAGAGCTCAGACCTTTCCAAGAGCTGGCCCAAGGGCTTGCTTGAGCGCATCAACGCGGTCAACTGACCGGTAAACGGAGCTTGCCATGTCGAAACGGTTGCGGCAAATTGCCCAGGGGATAGCCGCGACCGCGTTCGCGGTCCTGTTCCTGACCTTTATTGTTCAGGTGGTCATGCGGTTTGTGTTCAACACGCCGCTGGCCTGGTCAGATGAGCTGATTCTTGTGGTCTATATCTTCATGGTGTTCTGGTGCACCGCCTTGTTGCTCAAAGAAAAAGACCACGTCATGCTCGATCTGGTCTATGAGGCCTTGCCACCCGGTGGGCGCCGCATCTTCGGGCTACTGGGGGCCGCTTTGATGGCGGGCCTGTTGCTGGTGCTTCTGCCCCAGGCTTTTGATTACGTGACCTTCATGCACCGCGAAAAAACTCCGGTGCTCGACATTCCGTTTTCGTATGTGTTTGCCCCCTTCGTCCTCTTCGTTGCGGTGATCTGCGTGAGGTACTTTGTCAAGTTCTGTCAATTGCTGGGTGGCAACTGGCGCCAACATATCTGAGGCTGCACCATGACCCCCGCACTCGCTCTTCTTCTGCTCATGTTGGTGCTCACCTTGGTCCTGCGCCTGCCCATCGGGTTTGGCATGCTGGTCAGCGGTGTCGCCTACTTGGTGGTGAAACAACAAGACATCGGCTTGGTGTCTGAACAGGTGCTCAACGGCCTGTACAACAGCTACGTGCTGCTGGCTGTTCCCTTGTTCATTTTTGCCGCTGCCGTGATGAATTCCGGCACGGTGAGCGAGCGCCTGTTTGACTTTGCACTGGCCCTCGTGGGACGCTTTCGCGGCGGCTTGGCGCACGTCAACATTCTCGTCAGCGTGATTTTTTCCGGCATGAGTGGCAGCGCGATTGCCGACGCGGCAGGCCCTGGCATTGTCAATATTCGCATGATGCAAAAAAACGGCTACAGCGCCGAGTTTGCCGGCGCACTCACGGCGGCCTCCTCCACCATTGGGCCCATCATTCCGCCCTCCATCCCGCTGGTGATTTATGCGCTGGTCTCCGGGGCATCGGTCGGCGCGCTGTTTCTCGCCGGGGTGGTTCCCGGCCTGCTGATGGCGCTGTCCCTGATGATTGCCGTGCACCTGGTCGCCAGGAAGCGCCATCTTCCCCGTGAGAAAGCCTTGCCGCTGTCGGCCTACCCCCGCGTTCTGGCGCGCGGCTTTCTACCGATGACCTTGCCTGTGGTGCTGCTGGGTGGCATCTACACCGGCGTGTTCACCCCCACGGAGGCGGCGGCGGTGGCTGCACTGTATGCGCTCGTTCTGTCCTCCATTGTTTACCGCGCGCTCAGTTGGAAGCGTCTGTACGACATCTTGTTGGAGTCGGCCAAGACCAGTGCAGCGGTGACGCTGATCATCGCCTCGGCATTCATCATCAACTACGCGTTCACCGCTGAACAGGTACCCGCATTGGTTGCCAGTTGGCTCACCGCCATGAGCCTGTCGAAAGTCGGCTTTCTTTTATTGGTCAACGTTTTATTTCTGGTGCTGGGCTGCTTTTTAGACACCTCAATCATGCTGCTGGTGGTGATCCCGATCCTGATTCCCACCGCCAAGTTGCTGGGTGTTGACCTGGTGCATTTGGGCGTGGTACTGGCCGTCAACATGATGATTGGCTTGATCACACCGCCGTTTGGCATGCTGCTCTTTGTGATCAATGCGCTGGCCGGTGTGCCCCTGAAGGGCATGATCCGTGAGAGCTGGCTCTTCATTGGCGTGCTGCTCGTGGCACTGCTGATCATCACGCTGGTGCCAGACCTTGTGCTGTGGCTACCCCAGACGATGGGCTACAAGACGGTGTAAGGCCCCGACCAGCCCGCCGCAGACCCCGCCCGATTTGTTTCAAGATACGCCCCCCCCTCCCCCCAAAAGCGCGAGGTGGGTCCACTGACCAACAGAGATCCAGCACCATGCCCAGTTCCCCATCGACACCCGTGGCCGCACCCCTGGCGCGCCCTTCCCCTGCCGCCCGGGCCTGCCCGGCTGGCACGTTGTCGGGCAGTGCCTACATCGCCGGTCACTTGGTGCCGCCTGACCGGGTGGGTCCGCTGAACGAGGTGGCAGACTGGCGTGCCGTGCGCGACCAGTTGCCGCTGTGGTTGGCGCGTGACGGGTATTTGGTGCTGCGCAATGTGCTGCCGGTTGACTTGGTTCAAGCGGCACGGCAAGACGTGCTGGCGCGGCTGGCGTCGGTAGGGGAAATTGCCGAACCCATTGCGGCGGCCGTGGCCACCGGCACCAGCCAACGCGAAGTGATGCACCCCGACCTGAACGCCTTTTGGCGCAGCGTGTGCGAGTCCCCCGTTTTGCGCGCCGCCACGCACGGCCCGGCACTGAAAGAGCTTTCAGCCACCGTCTTGGGCGGCCCGACAAGGCCGTTCGACTTTTTGTGGTTGCGCACCATGCTTGAAGGCCGCGCCAGCCCGCTGCACTTTGACCACGTGTACATGAACCGGGGCACCCCCCACCTGATCACCATCTGGGTTCCGCTAGGCCACATTGCGGTCGAAGGTGGCCCCCTGGTGGTGGTGGAAGGCTCAAACCAGTTCACCGACCTGCAGGCCATCTACCGGGGCGTGGACGTGGACCGGGATGGCCTGCCCGGGTCTTTTCCCCACGATGCGGTGGCATTCGCCGCCAGCCGGGGTGCCCGCCTTTTGACGACCCACTTCAACCCCGGCGATGTGATCCTGTTCGACATGTTCACGCTGCACGGCTCATGCGACAACCGCATGGGGGGTGGCCGGGTTCGCTTGTCTTGCGATGTGCGCTGGCAACTCGCCGGTGAGGCAGAGGACGATCGATGGTATGGCTCGCCACCCAAGGGGCACGGTGATTTGAGCTATGGCGGCTTGAACGGGGCACGCCCGCTGGGTCAAGCCTACATCGCACGATGAACAACGCGCCGGTCACGTCGCCGTCATCCGGCCAAGAGGGGCAACCGTTCAACCCCTCAACGCAGACAAAAACTGGGCTACCACCCAAAACACTCTTAATTTAATAGCTACTCGCGCAGAGCTGATAAGGGCTAGAGCCCTATTTGTCATATATAAATAACGCTTCAGCTGACCCCTTTTTTGCAGGCCGGGTTAGCCTGCCAGCGTGATGAAGCGCCTTCCTCAGCGCTTGAACGCCAGCACCAGCACGCCGCCGGCCACCATGGCAATGCCCAACCAGTCGCGCGGCTCAGGTCGCTCACCCAGAAAAATGTAGGCAAACACGGCCACCAGCACCAAGCTGAACTTGTCCACCGGGGCCACCTTGGAGGCCTCACCCAATTGCAAGGCGCGAAAGTAGCACACCCATGACGCGCCCGTGGCCAACCCCGACAAACCCAAAAAAACCCAGGTGCGGGACGACAACATGAAGGGGTTGCTCCACTTGCCCGCGTACCCAACAAAGGCGGACAACACCACCAGGACGATGGCGGTGCGCACCAGGGTGGCCAGGTCAGAGTCCACGCCCTGAATCCCGATCTTGGCAAAAATGGCCGTCATGGCCGCAAACACGGCAGACCAAGCTGCCCAAAAGAACCAAGAGGATGAGGTGGTCATAATTTAAGGCGAAATGCAAACACGGGACGCACAGTTTAGGGGCCCAGTGCCCCTTCCCCCTGATGGATGCCCACCCCCCAACGCCAACCGCTTCAAAGGACGCTCTTCCATGACACTTTCAGACCAATGGGGGCTTCAGTTCCCCCTGATTCAAGCCCCCATGGCCGGGGCCCAAGGCAGCGCGATGGCGATTGCGGTGTGCCAGGCGGGGGGGTTGGGCTCGTTGCCCGGCGCCATGCTGTCACTAGAGGCACTGCAGGCGGAACTCATCACCATCACCAGCGCGACCAACCTGCCCTACAACGTCAATTTCTTCTGCCATGTCCCCCCGCCCCCCAACCCGGTGGCCGATGCGGCGTGGCGCACCCGCTTGCACCCTTACTTTGACGAGTTTGGTGGGGACGCCAGCGCCATTCCCGCCGGGCCAGGTCGGGCGCCTTTTAGCCATGAGGCCGCCGATGTGCTGGAAACCTTCAAACCGGCGGTGGTGAGTTTTCACTTTGGCTTGCCTGCCCCGGACTTGCTGGCACGGGTCAAAAGCTGGGGCAGCCGCATCATGGCCAGCGCCACCACCCTGGAAGAAGCGGTTTGGCTGCAAGCGCAAGGCGCCAACGCCATCATTGCCCAAGGGTGGGAAGCCGGCGGCCACCGGGGCATTTTTCTCAACGACGACCTGAGCACCCAAATGGGCACCTTCGCTTTGTTGCCCCAAATGGTCAAAGCGGTGAACGTGCCTGTGATTGCCGCCGGTGGCATTGCCGATGCGGCTGGCGTGGCCGCTGCCATGGCGCTGGGTGCGGCAGGGGTTCAGGTGGGCACAGCGTATTTACTGTGCCCGCAAGCCACCACCAGTGCCCTGCACCGCGCTGCCCTGGCCTCACCCGCCGCCGCCCACACGGCGGTGACGAATATCTTCACGGGCCGCCCGGCGCGGGGCATTGTGAACCGGGCGATGCGCGAGTTGGGGCCGCTCAACGCCCAAGTCCCCGCTTTTCCCCTGCCTGCGCCCTCCATGGCCGCCTTGCGCACGCAGGCTGAGCGCGCAGGCAAAGACGATTTCACCCCCCTGTGGGCGGGGCAAAACGTCAGCGGATGCAAAGGCGTGGATGCGGCGGAAATCACACGCGGGCTGGCGCTCGGGTTTGTGCCAAAGTTTTAAACCTTCGGCCCCGGCAACCCGAGTTCGACAGTTAATGACGTAAGTCTATGATTTCATTGACCGTGAATTCAAAACGTGCCCCTACAAGAGGCTGAGTTGCTTGAATTGGCTGGGTTGTTTGACCTTCAATGCGGTGAGCACTT
>JBAQDW010000004.1:0-7589 GCA_049286445.1 Rhodoferax sp.
GCGATTTACGATCCACGCTTCCTTCCCACATTCGGTCACCCTCATGCAGTTGCGCTTCACTTCGCTCACTGTGACCAGCTCGCGGGAGGACTTGCACCTCCAAGAGTGCACCCATGCTGGGCGCACATAAAAAAAGGCCCTGCTCTTTCCAGCACGGGCCTTACTTCTAAACTGGGGACGCCAATCCGTGGCGGTCAGCGAATCACCTTTTCTGGCGGTATTTCCGCAAAGCTGCCATCTGCGCCGCCATCACAGCCAACTCAGAGGTTGCTCGAGCCAAATCAATCTCGGTCTTGGCGTTCTTGATGGCTTCTTCAGCCGCCATCTTGGCTGCATTGGCTTTCTCTTCATCCAAATCTTTGCCGCGAATCGCGGTGTCAGACAACACCGTCACGCAGTTGGGTTGGACTTCCAGAAGCCCACCAGCAACGAATATGAACTCTTCGCTACCGTCTTCTTTTTCAATGCGGACCGAACCGGCTTTGATGCGGGTAATCAGCGGCGTGTGGCGCGGGTAAATGCCGAGCTCACCAGCCTCGCCGGGAAGCGCCACAAAGCGGGCCTCACCGGAGAAGATGGACTCTTCAGCACTGACCACATCAACGTGGATGGTGTTCATGATGTCGTTTCCTGGTCAAGCAGGGAATGGTCAGGCCAATAGGCGGAGCGACCATTCCACGCAATATTAGATCTTCTTGGCTTTTTCGAAGGCTTCGTCAATCGTGCCAACCATGTAGAACGCCTGCTCTGGCAAGTGGTCACACTCGCCGGCTACGATCATCTTGAAACCACGGATAGTTTCGGCCAAGGTCACGTACTTACCGGGGGAGCCTGTAAACACCTCAGCCACGTGGAATGGCTGGGACAAGAAACGCTGAATCTTGCGAGCGCGGGCAACAATGAGCTTGTCTTCGGGCGCCAACTCATCCATACCCAAAATTGCAATAATGTCGCGCAATTCTTTGTAACGCTGCAGCGTCCCCTGGACCGCACGGGCAGTTTCGTAGTGGTCTTCACCCACAACATTAGGGTCAAGCTGGCGACTGGTCGAGTCCAGTGGGTCCACTGCAGGATAGATACCCAACGAGGCAATGTCGCGGCTCAACACAACGGTGGAATCCAAGTGAGCAAAGGTGGTCGCTGGAGACGGGTCAGTCAAGTCATCTGCAGGCACGTAAACGGCTTGAATCGACGTAATCGAGCCGGTTTTAGTCGACGTAATACGCTCTTGCAAGCGGCCCATTTCCTCGGCCAAAGTGGGCTGGTAACCCACAGCGGACGGCATCCGGCCCAGCAAAGCCGACACTTCTGTACCGGCCAAGGTGTAGCGATAGATGTTGTCCACAAAGAACAGCACATCACGACCTTCATCACGGAAAGACTCCGCAATCGTCAAGCCCGTCAACGCCACGCGCAAACGGTTGCCTGGGGGCTCGTTCATCTGGCCGTAGACCATGGCGACTTTGGAGTCTTCAAGTTTTTCTAAATTCACGACGCCAGAATCTGCCATCTCGTGATAGAAGTCGTTTCCTTCGCGGGTACGCTCACCGACACCCGCAAATACGGACAAGCCCGAGTGTGCTTTGGCGATGTTGTTGATCAACTCCATCATATTCACGGTTTTGCCCACGCCAGCACCACCGAACAAACCGACCTTACCGCCTTTGGCAAACGGGCAAACCAAGTCAATCACCTTGATGCCGGTTTCCAAAAGTTCTTGCGACGGGCTGAGCTCGTCATAAGAAGGCGCTTTGCGGTGAATCGAAGCATGCTTTTCAGCAGCGACAGGCCCACGCTCATCAATGGGCGCACCCAGCACATCCATGATGCGACCCAGGGTCGCGGTGCCAACAGGCACCATGATGGGCTGGGCAGTATTGGTCACCATCAAACCACGGCGCAAGCCGTCAGACGAGCCCAATGAGATGGTACGTACAACGCCGTCACCGAGCTGTTGCTGAACCTCCAGTGTCAATGACGAACCGTCAAGTGTGAGGGCGTCATAAATCTTCGGCATTTGGTCACGTGGAAATTCCACGTCTACCACCGGGCCGATACACTGAACAATTTTTCCTTGGGCTTGAGCCATTTTTTGCTCCAATAAATTTGAATCTTGCTAGCTGAAAGGCAATGGGACTAAGCCCCGATTGCCGCAGCTCCGGAGACGATCT
The DNA here is from genome assembly GCA_049286445.1 of Rhodoferax sp. Taxonomy (GTDB): domain Bacteria; phylum Pseudomonadota; class Gammaproteobacteria; order Burkholderiales; family Burkholderiaceae_C; genus Rhodoferax. Next base: position 2,172 of record JBAQDW010000004.1, read on the forward strand.
CGGAGAGTTCCTTGGTGATCGCCGCTTGACGGGTCTTGTTGTAAACCAGTTTCAACTCGCCGATCACATTACCCGCGTTGTCTGTTGCACCCTTCATGGCAACCATCCGAGCAGCGTGCTCGGAAGCCATGTTCTCTGCAACCGCCTGAAAAACCAGTGCCTCAACGTAGCGCACAAGCAGATCGTCGATGATGGACTGCGCATCAGGCTCATAGAGGTAATCCCATCCATGCTTTACCCCTGAAACGCTTTCGCTGGATTTCGCCTCTGCTTGCATTTTTGCTGCCGACAAAGGCAACAATTGCTCAAGTACGACTTCCTGCTTCATGGTGTTGATGAACTTGGTGTACGAGAGGTATACCGCGCTGATCTCGCCATTCGCATAGGCGTCGAGAAGCACTTTGACAGGGCCAATCAAACGATCCAGGTGCGGTTTGTCGCCCAATTGGGTGACATGCGACACCACCTTGGCGCCAATACGGTTCAGAAAACCGAAGCCTTTGTTGCCGATGGCAACCGTGTCCGCAGACATGCCAGCCAACTGCAGTTCACGCAATTTCGCAGTGACGCTGCGAAGGACGTTGGTGTTCAAGCCACCGCACAAGCCCTTGTCCGTTGTAACCACAATCATGCCCACGACCTTGGAATCGTTGGTTTTCATGAAGGCATGGATGTATTCCGGATTGGCCTGGCCCAAATTGGCAGCAATATTACGCACCTTTTCGGCATAGGGCCTCGCAGCCCGCATACGTTCTTGAGCTTTACGCATTTTGGAGACAGAGATCATCTCCATGGCCTTGGTAATCTTCTTCGTACTTTCGAAGTTTTTGATCTTGCCGCGTATTTCCTTGCCTGTTGCCATAAAAAAGGTCCTTTGCTGTTACTTCAGGCCGCCTTAAGCGAACGACTTCTTGAATGCGGTAATAGCCGCATTCAACTCAGCTTCAGAATCCTTGTCCAAGGCTTTACTCGCTTCCAGTTTGGCCAACAGCGCAGCGCTCTTGTCTTTGAGGTAGCTGTGCAGCCCGTGCTCAAACGCCAGAACCTTATTCACAGGAATGTCATCCAAGAAGCCTTTGTTCACGGCAAACAAGGTCGCACCCATCAGTGAAATAGGCTGTGGGCTGTACTGGGCTTGTTTCAATAGCTCGGTCACGCGGGCACCACGATCCAATTGTTTGCGAGTCGCTTCGTCCAGATCAGAGGCAAACTGCGCAAAAGCGGCCAATTCGCGGTACTGAGCCAAGTCAGTACGAATACCACCTGACAGATTCTTGATTAATTTGGTCTGCGCAGCGCCACCGACTCGGGACACCGAGATACCGGCGTTAATCGCGGGGCGGATACCGGCGTTAAACAACGAGGTTTCCAAGAAGATCTGGCCGTCCGTGATCGAAATCACGTTGGTGGGCACGAAGGCGGACACGTCACCTGCTTGGGTTTCAATGATGGGCAATGCCGTCAAAGAACCCGTTTTGCCTTTAACCGCACCTTTGGTGAAGTCTTCGACGTACTTGGCGTTAACACGTGCAGCACGCTCCAACAAACGGCTGTGGAGATAGAACACGTCGCCAGGGTAGGCTTCGCGACCCGGTGGACGACGCAGCAGCAAGGACACTTGGCGGTAAGCCACAGCTTGCTTTGACAAATCGTCATACACAATCAAGGCGTCTTCACCGCGATCGCGGAAATACTCGCCCATGGTGCAACCAGAATATGCACTGACGAACTGCATCGCAGCAGATTCAGATGCGGTCGCGGCCACCACAATGGTGTATTCCATGGCCCCAGCCTGCTCAAGAGCACGCACGACGTTTTTGACCGAAGAGGCTTTTTGGCCAATAGCGACATAAACGCAAGTGACGTCTTGGCCTTTTTGGTTGATGATGGCGTCGATCGCGACCGCTGTTTTGCCGGTCTGACGGTCACCAATGATCAATTCGCGTTGTCCCCGGCCCACAGGCACCATGGAGTCAATCGACTTCAAGCCGGTTTGCATCGGCTGGCTAACGGACTCACGGGCGATCACACCAGGAGCCACTTTTTCGATAACGTCGGTCATCTTGGCGTTGATGGGGCCCTTGCCGTCGATGGGATGACCCAGGGCATTGACCACGCGGCCTTTAAGCTCCGGGCCAACCGGCACTTCCAGAATACGGCCAGTGCACTTGACAGTGTCGCCTTCAGAAATGTGCTCGTACTCGCCCAAAATCACAGAACCCACCGAGTCACGCTCAAGGTTCAATGCCAGACCGTAGGTAGGGAGTCCATCGCTGCCGGCGGGAAATTCAAGCATCTCGCCCTGCATCACGTCCGACAGACCATGAATACGGCAGATACCGTCACTCACGGAAACGACCGTACCTTGATTGCGGATGTTGGCACTGTCAGACAGGCCTTCAATACGACTCTTGATCAGTTCAGAAATTTCTGCGGGATTGAGTTGCATGACTCTTTCCTTCTTTCTTTAGTTGGGCTTGACGTCGAGGGCTTGCGCCTCACTCAGTCAGTGCCGCTTTCATTTGTTCCAGACGGGCTTTGACAGAAAAGTCAAGAACCTCATCACCCACTACCACACGAATGCCACCAATCAATTCAGGCTGCATTTCTACAGACACATTGAGCGCCCGTCCAAACCGCTTTTCTAAACTGGCATGGAGATCTTTCAAAGCCGCATCGTCAATAGCGAATGCGCTATAGACGACAGCGTCAGAGGAACCATCTTGTGCATTCTTCAGTACCCGAAATTGACGGGCAATTTCCGGTAATGCGCTCAATCGGCCATTGGCGATCACTGTGCGCAGGAAATTCTTGGCCATTTCAGGCAAGGCATTTTTAGCCACACCTGAAATCAACTCAAATACTTGGTCTGCACTGGAATTTGGACTGTGCGCGAACTGTTGAAGCTGCGCATTGGTCGCAATTTCGTTCAGTTCATCAATCCAAATCGCCGCGCCATTCAAGTCGGCCACTGAAGCCTTGAATAGAGCTTCAGCGTAAGGTCTTGCGATAGTGGCGAGTTCAGCCATAGTGATCCTCTTACAACTCGGTCTTCAAACGACCGAGCAAATCCGCATGAATACCAGCATTGACTTCCTTGCGGAGAATCTGTTCGGCACCCTTTACAGCCAGCATCGCCACCTGCTCACGAAGAGCCTCGCGTGCTTTGATGCTTTGCTGCTCTGCGTCCGCCTTGGCGGCAGCGATGATTTTCTGGCCCTCTTCTGTTGCTTTGGCTTTCGCCTCTTCAACAATGGCTTGTCCGCGACGCTCAGCATCTGCCAAGCGGGCTGCGGTCTCGGTGCGCGAGGTTGCCAACTCAGACTCAACACGCTTGCTAGCGGACGAGAGTTCTGATTTAGCCTTGTCGGCAGCGGCCAAGCCGTCCGCGATTTTCAGTGCCCGCTCGTCCAGCGCTTTTGTGATGGGTGGCCACACGAATTTCATCGTGAACCAAACCAAGATCGCAAAAACAACCGCCTGCAGGAACAGGGTTGCGTTAATGTTCACAGCTTTTTCCCTTTCAAGCGTGAAAGATTAGCCAAAATTAGATGGCAAAAGGCTGGGCAAACGCAAACAGCAGAGCAATAGCGACACCAATCAGAAAGGCCGCGTCAATCAAACCTGCCAAGATGAACATCTTGGTTTGCAGTTCATTCATCAATTCTGGCTGGCGTGCCGAAGCTTCAAGAAACTTGCCACCCATCAGAGCGATTCCAATTGATGCACCCATTGCACCCAAACCAACGATCAAACCGCAAGCGAGTGCCACGAGGCCGAGAATGTTTTCCATGATTGCTCCTAAGTACAGAAAAAAAGAATAAAGAAAAAGAAAAAACGATCAGTGTGAATCGTGGGCCTGCCCCACATAAATCAGCGTCAACATCATAAAGATGAAGGCTTGCAGCGTAATCACCAAAATATGGAAAATACTCCACACTGTTCCAGCGACCACATGCCCAAATCCTAGCCAAAACCCACCTGCTAGCGGGTTGAATTGCCAGGCCCACGCGCCACCCATCAGGGCGATCAACATGAAAATCAGTTCGCCGGCAAACATGTTGCCGAACAATCGCATACCGTGTGAAACGGTCTTGGCAGCAAACTCAATCAGCTGCATCAAGAAGTTCACGGGATACAAATAAACCTTGTCGCCAAACGGGGCGGCAATCAGCTCATGCGTCCAACCACCCAAGCCTTTGATCTTGACACTGTAAAACAAACAAATTAGCAAAACGCTGGTAGATAAGCCCAACGTACTTGACAAATCGGCTGTTGGAACCACGCGCAGGTAGTCTTTGAATCCCAGCGCCGGGCCGACGCTGTGCCACAGAACAGGCAAGGCATCAACCGGCAACATGTCCATCGCATTCATCAGAAAAATCCAGACAAACACGGTTAGCGCCAAGGGAGATACCAGCTTGCGACTGGTCGCATTATGAATCACACCCTTTGCCTGGGTTTCAACCATTTCCGACACGATCTCGACAGCAGCCTGAAAGCGGCCAGGCACGCCAGATGTCGCTTTTCGGGCCGCACGCCAGAGCAAAAAGCTACCTAAGATACCCAAAATGATTGAGGTCACCAAGGAGTCGAGATTAAAGAGACTGAAATCAACCAGGCTCGTCTGCTCGACGTTTTCAAAAGAGAAGTTTTTCTGCAAATGATGCAAGTGATGCTGGATGTATTCCCCAGCCTTTGGACCATGTGATCCAGCGATTTCAGCAGCAGCCATATGTCACCAATAAACCTCTTCAATGAATATTTGCGACCGATTTATTGCGCCTTGAATGCAGCCACATGGCCACCCAATACACCTTCATCGTCACGACGAAACCGGCCAGCAACGCCAACCAATTCAAATTCAAAACCACCCTGGGCGCCGCAGCCAACATGGCGACGGTTAGGACAATTTTGACCCCTTCCCACATAAAAAATCCGCCTAAGGCAGACCCCGCGTTGGGCGCACCCTGCTGACGAGCCATGCCACGAACAAAAACCGCAGCCGGCACCACCACTGCCAGTGAACCGTAAGCAGCCGACCAACCCGTCAACTGCTTGCCAGTCAGTAGCCACGCCAGCAAAGCCATTGCCAACCCAACCAAGGCTTGCAAAGCCACTACGTGCCAAGGCGAAACAGGTCGTGACGCGCGGCGCAAAGATTTAACTTCTTCTGCGGTGAGCTGCTTGAAGTCCAGATCATCAGACCCATCTAGATCTTTATCAGCATCTGACGACATTATCAGTACCTCACATTACGCGCAGGTTACATCCAGCACTTACCGCAAAGCCTTAGATTATACGTAGAAACCCACCCCAGCTTCCTCTTGGGGGGCAGTTTAGTCGAAATTAGGCATCGAGCCGATGGCGCAGAAAGGCGACAGCACTGCTTGGTGTTGTCAGTACCGGCACCTGCAC
>JBAQDW010000005.1:0-8701 GCA_049286445.1 Rhodoferax sp.
CTATTCTGCGGCACCGCCCCGCCCCGCGAAGGGCTGCGTTTCATTCATAGAATGGGAGTGATTGCATCGGCTCATGGTTTGCCACTGAGTCGATGCACGCCAAACCCGGTTCTCCACTTGTCATCCACCCCGCGCAGCCTGCCTCCCCCTGGACAGGGCAACGCACTCCACCCCTGCAACCCATGCCCCCTCCTTCTTTTTTGCAAATGAGTGCCCCATGACCCGAAGAATTGCCATCAACGGCTATGGCCGCATTGGGCGCGCGTTTCAACGTGCGCTGTGGGAGTCGGGTGTGAGCCACGAGCTCACGGTGGTTCACATCAACGAGCCTGCCGACCTGGATGCCATGGTTTACCTGACCCGCTATGACTCCACCCACGGCCGGTTTCCAGGCGTGGTGGAACGGCGCGACAACCAGCTGGTGATCGGCGGGCAACCGATCTCCATCAGCCATGCCCCCACGCCCGAAGGCGTGGACTGGGCGGCACTGGACATTGACTTGCTCGTCGAGTGCTCAGGCCAGTACAGCACCCGCAAGCAATTGACGCAGTTTTTGCAGGCCGGCGTGCCGCGCCTGCTTCTGTCCCACCCGGGGGGCACCGCCTCCGACGTGGACGCCACCCTGGTGCACGGCGTGAACCAAAACGCCTTGACTGGCGCCGAGCAACTGGTGTCCGGCGCTTCTTGCACCAGCAATGCCGTGGTGCCGGTGCTGCACCTGCTGGACCAGCACTACGGCATCGAGCAAGTGTTTCTCAACACCCTGCACTCCGCCATGAACGACCAACCCGTCGCGGACGGCTACCACCACACCGACCTGCGCCGCACCCGCTCAGCCATGCCGTCCATCATTCCGGTGTCCACCGGCCTGGCCAACGGCGTAGAGCGCCTACTGCCCCAACTGATCGGTCGGGTGCATGCCAAAGCCGTTCGGGTGCCCACCCTGAATGTGTCGGCCATCGACCTCGTCGTGAATTTGAAACGCACCGCCAGCACCGCCCAAATCAACACCCTGCTCAAAACAGCCGCCGCCGGCCCCATGGCGGGCCTCTTGGCCTACACCGAAGAGGCCCACGCCTCCATCGACTTCAACCACGACGCCCACTCCGCCATCGTGGACGCCAGCCAAACCTACTCAGACGGTGGTCACTTGGTCAACCTCATGATCTGGTTCGACAACGAATGGGGCTTCTCCAACCGCCTGATCGACGTCGCCCGGCACTGGTTGGAAAAAGCCTGAGCGCCGCACCGCCTTCCCAACGACGAAGCGGTCTTGGCCACGAAATAGCCATGGCCAACGGCATTCACCTGACCCCCGGTCAGGCCCGCCACCAAAACCTGCACCCTACTATCCCCCACATGCGAGGCCTCCCGTCGAGCAAGGTGACACGCCGAACAGCGCGACCTCATGACCTCGCAGTTGGCGTGAAAGAACACCTTTCATCGCCTACCGCATGAAAGTGCAGTGCAACGAAAAATATTTTTTTATAAAAGAGTGTTGTTGATCTAAGCCGGGAATGTTCTTTAGGGCGCGAGGGCGTAGTGAGGAAACTTGGGAGCCTCTTTTAAAATCCACCGCCGCTGTCGCGATGGACTATTCGACTGTCGTGAATTTGCCGAAACTGTTTCTACATTGGCGGACGATTCCAAAGCCTTCAAAGTCGCATTTTTTGTTTGTTCAAACGAGGGCAATGCGGTCACGGCGGTGGCAATGGGATACTGAGCGCTCGGCGCCTGGATGACACCTCTGTCCCGGGCGACTCAATTTTTTTGGTAAGAATCGATATGTTCAGACGCCTGTTTTTCATCACCGCCGCAGCGTTCACACTGGCGGCTGCCTTAGGGTCCAGCGGGTGTGCCTATAGTCCAACCGCTCGGCCTGAAGTACCGCCCATTGTTTTCGTCCACGGCAATGGCGATTCAGCTGCCGTTTGGCAGACCACGCTGTGGCGCTTTGAATCAAACGGCTGGCCACGCAACCGCTTGTTCGCACTGCAACAGCCCTACCCGATCGCCAGAGATGACGATGACAAAGACCAGCCCGGTCGCAGTTCAAGCGCAGAGTCCATGGCCTTTTTGAAAGCCGAAGTCGACAAAGTGCTGGTCAAAACGGGGGCCACCAAGGTGGTTTTGGTGGGCAACTCACGAGGTGGTTACGCCATTCGCAACTACATTCAGAAAGGTGGCGGTGAAAAAGTAGTGAGCCACGCGATTTTAGGCGGTACACCCAACCACGGCGTGTGGGCGATTCCCGGCTTTCGTGAAAGCAGCGAATTTTCAGGCACTGGGCCGTTCCTCAAAAGTTTGAATGCGCCCAAGAATGCCGCTGGCGACGAGGTGGTTGGACCGGTTCAATGGCTCACGATCCGATCGGACAACAATGACAAGTTTTCGCAGCCAGACGCTGAATTGATTGGTGCCAAAGGCAAGTTGACCCGCGTTGATTACGACAGTCCGGCGCTCAAAGGCGCGCACAACATCGTCATTCCCCGTTTGGACAACCGCGAAACCTCGTTTTCACCAGCAGCGTTTGAAGCAACGTACCGCTTTATCACCGGCATGGCCCCGACGACGCTTCAAATTTGGCCCGAAATCAATACCGTGTTGAATGGCATGGTGACTGGCATGGGCGTCAACTCCGGTGACCGCGCCAGCGCAAGCAATGGTTTCTCCAACAACCTTCCCGTTCCAAAAGCGCAGGTTGAGGTTTACGCGGTGCACTATCAAACAGGCTTGCGCACAGGGGTACCGGTGCATAGCCAAAAGGTGGGTGAGGATGGACGCTGGGGGCCTTTCACGGGGCTGTCCGGCGTACCGTACGAATTTGTTGTGAGTGCGCCGGGCTATGCAAAAACACACATTTACCGCAGCCCATTCCCGCGTGGCAGCGACGTGGTTCACTTAAAAGCGGATCGCATTGCCGATGTTGATTTGCCCGCTTTTTCGATTATTCAAATGGTAAGACCACGGGGCTATTTGGACCCAACCACCCACCACATCAATTTTGACGGCCAGTCTCCACCGCCCGGCATTACCGTGGATCGAGTGGGGAGCTTGAACGCCAGCAAAATCAATCTGACCAAAGCGCAAGATCGAGCGATCGCCGCAGAGTTTCATACCGACATCGTCGAGCGTGTGGTGGGTCGAACGTGGCTCGCCAAGGAGAACCACGTGGTGTGGTTGGAGATCACGCAGTAGGCTGGCTGCCAAAGGAAATGGTTTTTGGCCGGAGCAGGCCGCGACTTTTCGCTCCTTGTCTCAGTGGTGTGGACAGGATGGAATGGGTGCTCACACTGATAGAGCGCAATTCACGCGCCACCTTGGCAGCACATTCACCCAAACCCGCCAGCGCAGACATGGGCCAAACCGTTGTTGACCTGGCAGGCCCTCACAAGACACGTGGCAAGTTCAATATGCGCACTTTCTGCCTGAATCCGCAGACAAAAAAGCGCTCCAGCCCGCTTGGAGCTTGCGCAAGCCGCTATTGATTTGATATCTTGAGGGTGATTGCATATCGCTTTGACTTCAATGTCCGGCCCTATGATCAGCACGTGATGGCGCATTGACGCGTTTTTCTTTTGGTGAATTAAGCTTGGTGCGTTTCTTTTTCACTTTTTCAACCTATCCAAAACTTTCAGGAGTTCTCCCATGAAAACCGCACTTGACTTGGTCGCTGCTGCCAAAACCCGCATCCATGAGGTCACCGTGGCTGATGCTGATCGCGCGATTCAGGAGGCCAATGTGGTGCTGGACGTGCGTGAGGCTGACGAGTTTGCAGCGGGCCATTTGCCGGGTGCGATTCACGCCTCGCGCGGCATGTTGGAGTTCAAGCTCAGCAGTCACCCTGAACTGAGCGCGCGCGATCTGAAAATCGTGCTGTATTGCAAAACCAGTGGCCGCGCGGCCCTGGCCGCCTGCGCGCTGCAAGACATGGGTTACTTGCACGTGACGTCCATTGCAGGCGGGTTTGACGCTTGGTCGGCCGCGGGCAAACCGGTGGTGAAACCCAGCATGCCTTCGTTCGGCTAAGCCACGCCACGGCAACTTACAAAGCGATGGACCCGACGCTACTGGCCGTCTTGTTAGGCGCAATCATTGGATTGGTGCTCGCGCTCACGGGCGCAGGCGGTGGCGTGCTGGCTATTCCGCTGCTGGTATTTGGCCTGCACTTGCCGGTGCAACAGGCAGCGCCAGTGGGATTGGTGGCCGTGGGCCTGGCTGCCGCCCTGGGCGCGGCGTTTGGGCTGAAAGAAGGCATCGTGCGCTACCGGGCGGCCACCTTGATTGGGGTGGCGGGCATGCTGATGGCGCCAATCGGGGTTGGGCTGGCGCAACTGTTACCCAACCGCCCGCTGCTGGGCGCGTTTTCTTTGGTGTTGCTGTACACCGCTTGGCGTTTGCTGCGCAAAAAACCAACCGGCCCCACGGCGGTGGTGCGCGTGCCCTGCCAAGTCAGTGAAGCCGACCACCGCATTGCATGGACGCTGCCCTGCGCCCGCGCGCTGGGCGGCACAGGCTTGCTGTCGGGCTTGCTCAGCGGCTTGCTGGGGGTGGGCGGCGGGTTTGTCATCGTGCCAGCGTTGACCCGTTACACCGACTTGGACGTGCGCAGCATTCAGGTCACCTCTTTGGCGGTGATTGCGCTGGTATCGGTGAGCGGCGTGTCTGCGGCGGCGCTGCATGGCGCTGTGCCTTGGTTGGTTGCACTGCCCTTTGCAGGCGGTGCGGCGGCAGCCCTGCTGGTGGGGCGACTGCTAGCGAGTCGAATCGACGGCAAACGGCTGCAGCAGGCCTTTGCCTGGTTCACCGTGGGGGTGGCTTTATTGATGCTCGCGAGAGCTTTTGGATGGATCACGACATGAATTTTTGGGACCAACAGTTCTCACACGCTGAATTCAAATACGGCACCGATGCCAACCAGTTCCTGCGTCAGCAGGCAACGTATTTAGCGCCAGGGGCGCAGGTACTGCTGCCAGGCGACGGTGAGGGGCGCAACAGCGTTTGGTTGGCCGAGCAAGGGTTTCAGGTCACGGCGATGGACAGCTCCCGCGTGGGCTTGGACAAAGCCCAGCGCTTGGCGGCTCAAAAAGGGGTGGCCATTGAGACCCTTCACGCCGATTTGGCCGATTGGGTGCCAACCCCTGCCAGCGTTGACGCGGTGGTGTTGACCTTTGTTCACCTGCCAGAGACCTTGCGTGCCACGGTGCACCAGCGGCTGGCACGCGCATTGCGCCCCGGCGGACGGCTGATTTTGGAAGCGTTTCACCCGCTGCAACTGGGCAAGCCCAGCGGCGGGCCCAAAGTGGCCGCTATGCTTTTCACCTTGGACATGCTACGAGGTGACTTGCAAGCGGCGTTGGAAAGCGATTTGACAGAAACGCTGGGCTGGGAAGGTGAGGACGACCTGAGCGAAGGCCCGGGCCACCAAGGGCGGGCCCACTTGACGCGCTTCGTGGTGCAGCGGCGCTAAACCAGTGGGCGGCAGTCAACCGCCATAGCTCAGTCTTTGGGGCCTGAAGCCGCAGCCGCAGCCGCGCGCAGTTTGTCTTTTTTGCTGGGGCGCAAGCCCTTGATGCCGCCGTTATTTTGGCCAGCTACCGCGTCTGCAGCGAGTGGCGGCAACGTTTGCACGGGTTCAAACCCCGGCACTTGCTCCAGCACCAGCGCCAAACCTTGGCGCTTTTCAATCAAACGGAAATGCGCCTCGGTGCTGGCGCTGACAAAACTCACCGCCAAACCGCGCTCCCCGGCGCGACCGGTGCGCCCCACCCGGTGGGTGTAGTCCACCGCCGAGCGCGGCAAATCAAAGTTCACCACCACGGGCAATTGGGCAATGTCGATGCCGCGTGAGGCCACATCAGTGGCAACCACCACGCTCAAGCGCGAGGCCTTGAAATCACCCAACACCTGGGTGCGCTTGCCTTGGCTCAACTCACCGTGAAAAGGCTCGGCGTGAATGTCGGCCTTGCGCAACTTGTCGGCCACAATTTCAGCGGCAAACTTGGTGGCTACAAATACCAACACCCGGCTCCACTTGTTTTGCTGAATCAAGTGCCGCAGCAACTGGGTCCGTCGGCTCACATCCACGGCAATGGCGCGTTGCTCAATGTCGGGCTCGCCTTGATTGCGGGGCAATACATCGACCCGCACCGGGTCACGCAGAAGTGCGGTGGCCAAGGCGGTCACGGCGGGCGGGAACGTGGCAGAGAAAAAGAGGTTTTGGCGTTGCTCGGGCAGCAAAGCCAAAATGCGGGTCAGCTCTTCAGAAAAACCCAGGTCCAGCAGGCGGTCGGCTTCGTCCAGCACCAGCGTGCGCACCGCGCCCAGGTTCAACGCGTTGTGTTCGACCAGGTCAATCAAGCGCCCTGGCGTGGCCACCAAGATGTCGGTGCCACTGCGCAGCCCCATCATTTGAGGGTTGATGGACACGCCACCAAACACCACGGTCACTTTCAGCGACGGTGCCAGACCTTCGGCCAGGCTGTGGATGGACTCAGCCACCTGGGCGGCCAACTCGCGCGTGGGCACCAGCACCAAAGCGCGGGGTCGGCGCGGTCGGGTTGGCACGGTGTTTTCAAGTGCTTGCAGCAAAGGCAAGGCAAAAGCAGCCGTTTTTCCCGAACCGGTTTGGGCTGAACCCAGCACGTCGCGCCCCTGCAGCGCTGCCGGAATGGCCTGCGCCTGAATGGGCGTGGGGGTTGTCCAGGCTTTGGCAGTGACCGCCTGCAGCAGAGCGGGTGACAAACCCAATGAAGAAAATGGCATGAACAGCTGCTTTTTAATGGGTTGAAAGAGGGGGCAGTTTAAGCGCTAGGGCCCCAAGCCTCATAATCGACCGCTTTGCGATCACGCCTTAGAGACGTGATGCACGACCGACTGAAGGGCTCCCATGCGCAAGACATACCACCTCAACATTGAAGGCAAAAACCGCGACCGCTTGATCGAAGCCACCAAGCACGACATCCGCAAGTACGTGAAGCGCCAGCGCCGCGTGCCCTTACCTGAAGGCGTGGACTTTTGGGACTTTGACTGCAAATTTGGCGCAAATGCCGACGACGCCACCCCCATTCACTTTGCCGAGCTGACTGAAAAAATTGATGCGCTGGTGCAAGCCGGTGGCGAATCGTTTTACTTGGAACTGCTGGTCAAAGACGGTGTTCGCTCATTCAAGCCGGCCGACATGAAGGCCGCCGAAGCCGCTGCGGCTGCGGCTGCGGCTGCGGCTGCGGCGGGCGCCGGTGAAGACGGCGATGACGAGGAACAGGAAGAAGGCGACAAAGCCTGATTCACCCATGGCCCTGCACTACTTGGACTTCGACTACAGCGAAGACGAGCTAGGCTGGGGCAACTTTGACGCCATGGCTTCGGTGCTGCTGGCGCAGCGCCCAGCGCTTCAAACGGAAATAAACCACGTGTTGAAGTGGGCCTATGCCACTTTCCCGCATCAACAAGCGCCGTTGGAGGAGGGAGGCGAGTGGGACTACGACCTGCAAGAGCAGTTAGACACCCTCCCGCACGGCCCCGCGCGCCACACCGCCAGCTTCTCCCTCAGCGGCACCTCCTCTTTTTGCGCCGCTTTCAAACACCGCTTTTCACTGGCGTAGTGCCTGGGGCATTTCGCTCCAAGCACCCTCATGGGAATGGCACGTGCTGAGTCGGGTAACGCCTTCGGCGAACCTCACCTGCCACGGGGGTGTTGAAAGTCGCTTTGAAAGTGGGCGGCGCACGGTGAACCCATCCCGTAACTTCTCAATAACTCAAGGCAAAGCACCAGCCATCGCGGCATTGCGAATGAGCGAAGGCAGGGGCGGGATGGCGTTGGTCAGGGAGACGCGATCAAGCAAATACAGCCAGAAGGAGATACCGAGTTTGCGACAGGTTTTCTTCAGGCTGGCAAAGGTGTCTCTGCACTGCCGCCCCAGATCACTGCGTGTACCGCCGCTGACCTTGCGCTTTTTCACGTAGTCCCGGATATCGGTCTCACTTCCATTGGTATGCAGCGGTATGTCCGGGCGCTTTAACACCAGCAGCAGCTCATATTTGCGCCGATGAAGGCGCACCAGCAAATCATCCAGCGTGTAGTAATCGGTGCTTTGCGTGAACAAGGCATCAAAGCGTGCCTGCAAGGGTGCCACTTTGTCGGGGCTTGGGTGGCGCTTGTAAGCCTTCAAGTCCGCGTAAAACGCCCAGACTTGCCCTCGCACCCGTGCCACGGCCTGGCGCTGTGCGTCATTGATGGGGATCAGCTTGTGAATGAGCCGCTCGGCGTGAATCCAGCACAAGGCGTGCAAGCCAATGACAAACTGACCTGCTCCGTCACTAACGATGGCCAGCTCCGGGTTGAATCCCTTGTCCAGCAAACTGCCAAGTAATGCGCCTTCTGTGGCAATGCGTACATGGCGGGCATCGGTGATCTGCAGACTGGCCAAGTGCTTGTGCCAATCCTTCATGTTGCATGCGGTGCCTGGCAACTGGCCTGACGTCTGGCCCAACTGCTCGCGTAGGGCGGCACTCAGGCCTTGTGCGTGCATGTAGGCCAAGGCCTCTTCGTTGACTTGGGTCGTAATAGAGCCAGCATGCAGTTGCTCCAGGAAATTGATGCGGCTCTTGCTGCCCGTGCTGCCAAACCAGCCAAACAGTTCATTGCCGATGTGCAGCACGTAGCCGTTCTTGCCTTGGTGGCGCGCACCCGAGTCATCCA
>JBAQDW010000006.1:0-7360 GCA_049286445.1 Rhodoferax sp.
TCCTCGCAGACAGCCGTGACGAAGCAACTGGTGAGCGTTTAGACAATTTGGAAGATCCCTACCGTTTGTTCCGTTGCCACAGCATCATGAACTGTGTGGATGTCTGTCCCAAGGGTTTAAACCCCACCCGGGCCATTGGCAAGATCAAAGAAATGATGGTTCTGCGCTCTATCTGAGTGAGCAGGAAACAATTTTGTGGCAAACATGGACGAGTTGATTGATCCCCGTGCACTGAGTAAATTGAGATGGCGTTGCCGCCGAGGCTTGCTTGAGAATGATATTTTCATCGACCGATTCTTTCGCCGTTATGAAAACACGTTGACCGTCAAGCACGCGAAAGGTCTGAACGCTTTAATGGACCTCAGCGATAACGATCTCCTGGATTTGCATCTGGCGCGTAAATCGCTAAGTCAACTTGACACGGACTTGGACCGAGAAGAGGTCCGCGAAGTATTAAATATGTTGAGAAACCCACAGAAAGGTGAAGAATGAAATTAGCCGACAACAAAGCCACACTGTCCTTCAGTGACGGCAGCCCCAGCGTTGACCTGCCGGTTTACCAAGGCAGCGTGGGACCCGATGTGGTGGACATCCGTAAGCTTTACGCCCAAACCGGTATGTTCACTTACGACCCTGGCTTTCTGTCCACAGCGTCTTGCCAGTCCGCAATCACGTATATCGACGGCGACAAGGGTGAACTGCTTTACCGTGGCTATCCGATTGAGCAGTTAGCGACCAATTGCGACTTCATGGAAACCTGCCACCTGTTGCTTTACGGTAACTTGCCCAATGAAGCTGCCAAAGCTGAGTTCACTGGCCGTGTGACCAACCACACCATGGTTCACGAGCAGATGCAGTTTTTCCTGCGTGGTTTCCGCCGCGATGCCCATCCCATGGCCATTCTGACCGGCTTGGTGGGTGCCTTGTCGGCCTTTTATCACGACAGCACCGACATCAACAACCCCCAGCACCGCGAAATCTCTGCCATCCGCCTGATTGCAAAAATGCCAACACTGGTGGCGTTGGCGTACAAGTACAACTCTGGTCAGCCGTACATGTACCCCAAGAACAACCTGAGCTACGCTGGCAACTTTTTGCACATGATGTTCGCCACACCGTGCGAAGAGTACGTGGTGAACCCGGTGATTGAACGGGCTTTGGATCGTATTTTTGTGTTGCATGCGGACCATGAGCAGAATGCATCCACATCGACTGTTCGCTTGTGCGGCAGCTCCGGCACCAACCCCTTTGCAGCCATTGCGGCGGGTGTGGCGTGTTTGTGGGGCCCGGCTCACGGCGGTGCCAACGAAGCCTGCTTGAACATGTTGGAAGACATCCAAAAAATGGGGGGTATCTCCAAAGTTGGCCAGTTCATGGAACAAGTCAAGGACAAAAACTCTGGCGTCAAACTCATGGGATTTGGACACCGTGTTTACAAAAACTACGATCCCCGTGCCACCCTGATGCAAGAGACCTGCAAGGAAGTTTTGGCAGAGCTGGGGCTTGAGAACGATCCCTTGTTCAAATTGGCGATGGCTTTGGAAAAAATTGCCTTGGAAGACGATTACTTCGTTCAGCGCAAGCTCTATCCCAACGTGGACTTCTACTCGGGCATTGTTCAGCGTGCAATTGGCATTCCCGTCAACATGTTCACGGGCGTATTTGCACTGGCACGCACGGTGGGATGGATTGCCCAGCTCAATGAAATGATTGGGGACCCAGAGTACAAAATTGGCCGTCCCCGCCAGTTGTTCACAGGTCAGGTCCGTCGCGACGTTCAACCTATCGGTCAGCGTTAAATACCCCCTTTTAAAACGCCCGTCGGACGCAAGTCTGGCGGGCGTTTTGCTTGGGAACCGCGCCACTGCAGCGCAGCATAAAATGATGGATTTCCAAGGAAAAAACCCCATGGGACGCACACTCTACGACAAACTTTGGGATGAACATGTGGTTCACACGGAAGAGGATGGCACGACCATTCTCTACATAGACCGCCATCTGGTTCATGAGGTCACCAGCCCGCAAGCGTTTGAAGGCCTTCGTCAAGCAGGCCGCAAGGTGTGGCGGGTGAGCTCCATTGTTGCAACCGCTGATCACAACACGCCCACCACCGGTTGGGAGCGAGGTTATGACGGCATCACCGACCCCACCAGCCGGGAACAGGTGGTCACCCTTGACTCGAACATCCAAGAGTTTGGCTCGGCCGCGTATTTTCCATTTTTGTCAAAGCGACAAGGCATTGTTCACGTCATCGGACCTGAGAATGGCGCCACCCTCCCCGGCATGACGGTGGTGTGCGGAGACTCCCACACCTCCACCCATGGTGCCTTTGGTGCCCTTGCCCACGGCATTGGGACCAGTGAAGTCGAACACGTGATGGCGACTCAAACATTGCTGGCCAAAAAAGCCAAAAACATGTTGGTTCTGGTTAATGGCACGCTGCCAAAAGGCTGCAGTGGAAAAGACATCGTATTGGCGATCATCGGAAAAATCGGCACGGCTGGGGGCACAGGCTACACGATTGAATTTGGAGGCACTGCCATTCAGGCCCTGAGCATGGAAGGTCGCATGACCGTGTGCAATATGGCCATTGAGGCCGGTGCCCGAGCCGGGCTGGTCGCGGTCGATCAAAAGACCATCGACTATGTCAAAGGCCGTCCATTGGCTCCCGGACATCAAACGGCCAATGGCAATGCAGCTGCGTTGGAGTGGGATCAGGCCGTCTCCTACTGGAAAACGCTGCACTCTGACGCCGATGCCGTGTTTGACACGGTCGTCGAACTCGATGCCAGTCAAATCATTCCTCAAGTCACTTGGGGAACCTCGCCTGAAATGGTGCTGGGCATTGACGACTGTGTGCCCGATCCAGAAAAAGAGAAGGATGTGAACAAACGCGCGGCCATTGAGCGCGCTTTGGTCTACATGGGGCTGGAACCCGGCAAGGCGCTCGACGATTTGTTTGTTGACAAAGTATTCATTGGCTCATGCACCAACAGCCGCATCGAGGACATGCGCGAAGCCGCCGCCCTGGTGAAAAAGCTTGGACAAAAGGTAGCCCCCAACGTGAAGCTGGCCATGGTGGTTCCCGGGTCGGGCAGGGTCAAGGAGCAAGCCGAACGAGAGGGTCTGCATGACATTTTCAAAGCAGCAGGCTTTGAATGGCGCGAACCCGGCTGCTCCATGTGCTTGGCCATGAATGCGGATCGGCTAGAGCCGGGCGAGCGCTGTGCGTCCACCAGCAACCGAAACTTCGAAGGGCGCCAAGGAGCCGGTGGGCGCACGCATTTGGTGAGCCCCGCCATGGCGGCGGCGGCCGCCATTCATGGGCACTTCGTCGATGTCCGACGGTTCAGCTGAACGACAAATTCAACCCAATAGTCCTGTCATCCCCAGCAAAACATTGCCACTCATACCCGCGCGCATCAGCCTCTCCCAATAGAGATGCTGGCGTTCGCCAACTGAAGCAAAGCGGGGCGACCCCGTCAGAAAGAGTAGAGAAATACCATGCAGAAGTTCACCCAGCACCAAGGGCTCGTGGCACCCATGGACCGTGAAAACGTCGATACCGACGCGATCATCCCCAAGCAGTTTTTGAAGTCCATTCGCAAAACCGGCTTTGGTCAAAATCTCTTTGATGAATGGCGTTATCTGGATGCGGGCTATCCCGGGCAGGACGCTGCAACCCGAAAGCCCAATCCCGACTTTGTGCTGAACCAGTCGCGCTACCAAGGTGCATCCATCTTGTTGGCGCGCAAAAATTTTGGCTGCGGTTCCTCGCGCGAGCATGCACCCTGGGCTTTGAATCAATACGGGTTTCGGGCCATCATCGCTCCCAGCTACGCGGACATCTTCTTCAACAACAGCTTTAAGAATGGTCTCCTGCCGATTGTGCTGAGTGAGACCCAAGTCAGCCAGTTGTTCGACGAATCAGCGGCCTTCCCTGGCTACGCTTTAACCATCGATTTAGAGCGTCAAGTCATTGTCAAACCAAGCGGCGAGGAATTGCCCTTTGAGGTGCAAGCGTTTCGCAAATATTGCCTCTTGAATGGCTTTGACGACATCGGACTCACCTTGCGCCACGCCGACAAAATCACAGCCTTTGAGACTGAACGTTTAGTTAAAAAACCATGGCTAGCCCATACCCTGCTTTCGTAAGCAGCTATTTATTTCATAGTGAGTTAGAAACATCATGAAGATTGCAGTACTACCGGGCGACGGCATCGGAACCGAAATTGTTGCGCAAGCAGTTCAGGTGCTTAATGCATTGGACTTGAAGTTTGAAATGGAATCTGCGTTGGTGGGCGGTGCGGCGTTTGAAGCACACGGCCACCCTTTGCCTGAAGCCACGCTCCAGCTGGCCAAAGATGCTGACGCCATTCTCTTTGGTGCCGTCGGCGATTGGAAGTACGACACCCTGGATCGCCCCTTGCGTCCGGAGCAAGCCATTCTCGGATTGCGTAAAAATTTGGGGCTGTTCGCCAACTTTCGCCCTGCCATTTGCTACAAGGAACTGGTGAACGCTTCCAGTCTTAAACCAGAGATCATCTCGGGATTGGACATCTTGATCATCCGGGAACTCACCGGTGACATTTATTTTGGCCAGCCGCGTGGTCGTCGCATCGCGACCGACGGTCACTTTCCGGGTGCTGAAGAAGCCTTTGACACCATGCGTTACAGCCGCCCCGAAGTCGAGCGCATTGCCCATGTGGCTTTTCAAGCGGCCCGCAAGCGCAGCAAGCGGGTCACCAGCGTTGACAAAGCCAATGTGTTGGAGACCTTCCAGTTCTGGAAAGACGTGGTCACCGAAGTAGGCAAAGCGTACCCCGACGTTGAGCTGGACCACATGTATGTCGATAACGCTGCCATGCAACTCGTGCGGGCACCGAAAAAATTTGATGTGGTTGTCACTGGCAACATGTTTGGCGACATTTTGAGTGATGAGGCGTCGATGCTGACGGGCTCTATTGGCATGTTGCCCTCTGCCTCCCTAAATGCCAGCAACCAAGGCCTGTACGAACCCAGTCATGGCAGTGCACCCGATATTGCGGGTAAAGGCATCGCCAACCCGTTGGCCACCATTCTGAGCGCTGCCATGATGCTGCGTTTTAGCTTGAACCAGGAGGAAGCGGCTCTGAGAATTGAAGCGGCCGTGCAATCAGTTCTGACGCAAGGGTTACGTACCGCTGACATTTACAGCCCAGGTACAACTCGGGTAAGCACTTCTGAGATGGGCGCTGCGGTCGTCAGGGCGTTGAAATAAAGCCGAATAGAATTGCGGTCATGTTGACCACGCCAATGCATTCGAGATCACCAGCGCCCTCTTCGAGCGGCGCTGGTGAGGTCTTGGCGGATGCCGGCAACGCAATCACCAAAACGACAACCATTAAGAGCTAACACCGCTTGGTTCGTCGTGCCCTTCCTGGCCAGACGAGCCGGGCAGATGAAATTTTTTTAATTTCGATAATCTGAAAGGCAACATGATGAAAACTGGTAATTTGGTCGGCCTCGTGGGCTGGCGTGGCATGGTGGGCTCGGTCTTGATGGACCGCATGCAAACCGAGGGTGACTTCGACCTGATTGAACCCCTGTTCTTTTCAACCTCCAATGCAGGAGGCAAAGCTCCCGCCCAGGCAAGAAACGAAACCTCACTCAAGGATGCGTTTGACATCAATGAGTTAAAGCGTTGCGACATCATCATCACCGCGCAAGGTGGCGACTACACCAGTGACGTGTTCCCAAAACTGCGCGCTGCAGGCTGGAAGGGCCATTGGATTGATGCGGCCTCCACGCTGCGGATGAACGGCGACGCCGTGATTGTTCTGGACCCGGTCAATCTCCCCGTCATTCAGAATGCGCTCGCGAAGGGCGGCAACAATTGGGTCGGCGGTAATTGCACCGTCAGTTGTATGTTGATGGGCGTGGGGGCCTTGTTCAAGGCCGGATTGGTGGAGTGGATGAGTACGCAAACCTACCAAGCCGCATCGGGGGGTGGGGCGCAGCATATGCGCGAACTCTTGACCCAATATGGCACCTTGAACGCAGAAGTGAAGTCGCTTTTGGACGATCCGAAAAGCGCTATTCTGGAAATTGATCGCAAAATCATTGCCAAGCAACGCGCATTGACCAACGCCGAAACAGCCAACTTCGGCGTGCCGCTGGGCGGATCGCTCATTCCCTGGATCGACAAAGACTTGGGCAACGGCCAGTCAAAAGAAGAATGGAAAGGGATGGCCGAGACCAACAAAATCCTCGGCCTGGGCGAAGGTTTCGGAACAGCTGAAATTCCGGTCGATGGCTTTTGTGTGCGCGTCGGTGCCATGCGCTGTCACAGCCAAGCGCTGACATTGAAGCTCAAAAAGGACATTCCGACCGCCGATATTGAAGCCATGATTGCTGCGGACAACGAGTGGGTCAAAGTGATTCCGAACACCAAAGACGCAACGATTCAGGACCTGACCCCTGTGGCCGTCACAGGCACCATGACCATTCCCGTGGGGCGTATTCGCAAACTCGCGATGGGACCCGATTACGTTGGGGCATTCACCATTGGGGATCAATTGCTGTGGGGCGCAGCTGAGCCACTTCGCCGCATGCTGAGAATCTTGCTGGCGGCTTGATCACCAAGCCGTGCGAAAACCCACTGTGCCCGGTCAAGCTCGCCATCACCCGCTTGACCGGGCACAGGGTTTTTTGTTGTTTAACGTCATAAAATCCCCATGGCTTACTGTGAAAAGTGAGCTTGTTACCGTGGGCAGCTTAGTTATCTTGTCTTCATAAGACATTGATGTTATTGTGCTTTTCGATAAAAAGTCTTGTGGCATTGCGTCGAACTATCGCGCATATTTCACTGTCGCCTGAATACCGGAGTCCTCAAATTGATTGCTAAGTCACATCGTTGGCAAAGAACCGTTCTGGCGGCGGCGGCCACTACCCTACTGGGTCTAATGAGTCCCAGTGTATTGGCGTTGTCTTTGGGCCGAATCACCGTTCAGTCCGCCTTGGGTGAGCCCCTGCGCGCCGAGGTCGACATTCCTGAAATCAACGCTGAGGAAGCGGCATCCCTCAAAGCGGTGGTTGCCCAGCCGTCGGTTTTTCAAGCGGCAGGATTGGAATACAACCCGGCTATGGCTAACGTGAAGGCATCGCTTCAAACGCGGGCTAATGGCAGAGCTTTTATACGACTCAGCAGTGACCGCGCGATCAATGAGCCGTTCGTGGACATGATTTTGGAAGCCACATGGGCCTCAGGACGCATTGTTCGGGACTACACCATGCTGTTCGACCCGGTGACACTCAAGAAACCGGAACCGATTGCGTCGGGCGCGGTCCAAGCACCCTCCCAAACCCAAGCCCCTTCTGC
>JBAQDW010000007.1:0-27279 GCA_049286445.1 Rhodoferax sp.
CCTGCGCAAGCAGCTATCAACGGTATAGCAATTCTTGCGCTGCAACCCCCACTCTCACCCCCAACCCCTCTCCCGCCCCGCCGGGCGGGAAAGGGGGGCCAACAGCCCTATGTGGCCGCGTGTTGGAAGTGGTTGAGTTCACCGTGAGCCGCCAACCTTCAAACTGGCCTTCAACATCCGCATGTGGCCGCGTTTTTAAAGGTGTGAAGTTCTCGGTGCCCGGCCAACCTTCAAAGTGAACACAGGCAGCGTCAACACGCTTCCTTGGTCTTTGGTTCCCGACACGTTTGAATGTTGGCGTCTGCGCGTGAACGCCACCCCGCACAAAGCGTTGGCCAAATATGGCTGTTGAGCTCCCCTGATCCCCCCGGCGGGGGTGGAGAGGGGTTGGGGGAGAGGGGGGGGAAAGAACAAGACCTTGAAGTTTCTGCAACTTGGTTCCGCAAGGCCTTTGCATGACTTTGCATGACTTTTAGGCCGCTGGCCCTTGCTGTACCTGCGCAAGGAGCTACCGAAAATGTAGCAATTCTTGCGCTGCACTCCCCACGTCACCCCCCCCAGGCGGGAAAAGGGATGCGTTCAACCTAAGCCGCCAACTTTCAACGTGACTTTCAACACCGCAGTGGCAGGTTGGGTGAGCCGAAGGTGTCACCGGACTCGGTAAGTGCCATTCTGGATAATGCCCCCTCATCTGGACAATAATCTTCGCTTGTTCTTCTGCCCCTCTGCGCACTCAAACTCATGAAACGAACACTGGTTGTTGACGACGTTGCCATCAATCGCAAACTGGCGGTGGCCTTGCTGAAAAAGCGGGGATGGGTGATCGAGGAAGCGGATGATGGACAGGCCGCACTCGATCAGTTGAGTGCCGCTCCCTTCGATTGCGTTTTACTTGACATCAGCATGCCTGGCATGGACGGGGAGGAGGTGTGCCGTCGCATACGGGCCAACCCCGCATGGGCCGGGTTGCGCGTCGTGGCATACACCGCCCACGCCATGGAGTCCGACAAGCAACGCCTCTTGGGCGTTGGGTTTGATTATGTTTTGGTCAAGCCCATCACAATGCAGGCGCTTCTGTTGGCCCTGCCGGAGTAACAAGCGGTATCCAGAACTCAAAATAGGCTCCGCCACCGGGCTTTGACTCCAGGCTAATTGCGCCACCCATCAGTTTCACCATGTCTTTGACCAGCGACAAACCCAACCCCGTGCCACCGTGCTTGCGGGTCATGAATGCCGTGGTTTGGCTGAATTTGTCAAAAATGTGGGCATGGTTTTGCGCGGGGATGCCGCGGCCCGTGTCTCTCACCCCGATGGTCAAGCGCCCCTCCTGCGCCAAGGCGGAAAACTGGATGCCGCCTTGGACGGTGAACTTGACGGCGTTGTCCAGCAGGTTGTTCATGATTTGACGCAGGCGCATCGGATCCCCCACCACAACTGCGGGCAGGCCGGGGGCGAAATGGGTTGTCATGTCCAACCCCTTTTGATGCGCCGCAACGCCGTGGTGCGCCGCTATTTCTTGCAGCAGCAAGGGCAAATCAAAGGGAATGTCTTCAAGGGTCATTTGCCCTGATTCAATTTTGGCGACATCCAGAATGTCATTGACCAGGGAAAGCAGGTGCATGCCGCTTTGGTAAATTGTGTCGGCCTGGTCACGCGTCTCCTCGTTCGTCGCATCGTCTCGAATCAGTTCAGCAAACCCCAAAATACCGTTGAGCGGCGTGCGCAACTCATGCGACACGCTGGCCACAAAGTCACTTTTCATGCGGCTGTTTTCTTCGGCCTGGTGTCGCGCATCCTCGAGTCGCTGAAAGGACTCCTGAACGCTGATGGCCATTTTGTTCAGCGACTCGTTCAGTCGTCCGAGTTCGTCTTGGGAGTCCACTTTGAATCGGAAATTGAGGTCTCCCCCTTCGATTTTTCGCAAACCCTTCACCAACTGGGTGATGCGACCGGTCAACATTGAGGCCAGCCAGATCGCCACCACCACGACCAGAGCGACCATGAGAAATGTTGTGCCCGCCAGGCTTGCGGCGGTCGTGCGCATCGAATCCGCAATCAGCTTTTGCAGGTCCAGTTGTTGTTGTTTCATGCGCACGCCAAAATCTGCTTCCTTGGCCTGAATCTTCGTGGCAATGGCTTTTGCGGGGCCGTGAAAATCTTCCACGTTGGCACCAATGGTCACATAGCCAAACCCGCGCGGGGTGTTGGCGTACTGACCTGTTCGGTAGGGAATGGCCGCCGCCGTGGTGAGTTTCCACACGCCACTCCACAGAATAAGGAAGGAGCCGGAGCCGCCGTACTGCGTTAAATCATGCCAGCCTTGGCACTGCGGTGCGAAATTCAGGTAGCGGCAGTCCAGACCCAGAAAACCTGATTGGGTGAGCGTTTTGGCCGGTTTTTTTTCGCGCGATTGCTGCTCAAACTCGGTCACGCCTTTCAGGTACTGGGCCAGGGGTTGGGCACTTTTTTGCCAGCCTTCATAAACACTGGCTTCCAGCCAGGGCGTCGCGTAGTCTCCGGTACGGGGGTCGAAACCCACAATGGAATGGTGACGCGGATGCGCAATATTGCGGTCCAGAAAATCCCACATGAACGCGTAGTTGCCATTGGTGGCATCGGAAATCGCCGTGTAGCGGGCGGGCGTGGGCATGAGGTTGTCGGTGAAACTCATCACGTGGGTATGGTCCAGCGCGAGTGTCACGTAGCCGGTGATGGCGCCATTTTTGACCACTGGCGTGGCCCAGCGGATGATGCCTTGAAAAGGTTTGCCGTTGGGGTTTTCGCGTCCGGCATAGGCCTCTTTTTCGGGCTCAAACGCAATGCCCAATCTCTTGGTTTTCTCCGGGACGACGGTGCCAATCACGCGGGACGGCACGTAAGAGCCGATCACCTCCGAGACGTAGATCTCGCCTGCCTTGAGCTTCTTTAATTCTGAAAAGTAGGTTTCCGCCTTGTTCCAGGTGTTTTCTTTTTTGGACACGTCGCGCAAATCACGGGGCAGCAGACCGGTTTGTTCGACCTTGATCTTTTCTTGGCCGTCCAGTCCCACGAAAGTGATTTCGTGATAAAGAGGTTTTGGCACCACGCGCAGCACGGTCTCGGGGGGGCGGTAGTGAAAATCTTGCTTGTTTTCAGCATTGCTGGGGGTGGCGATTTTTGGATCAGTGGTGGGAGAGGTTTTGGGTTGCCAAGATTTGCCATCCAATGCCAAAGTCCATTGACCGCTGTCGGTCAGGCTGCGTTGTCGGCTGCCGACAAAGGTGCGGTACAACGCTTCGCTGGGATCGAGCTGCGCGGCCAGCAGAAGATCATGGTCGCGGTCGTACAAAAAGTCAGCGACCGAGCGGGCAGTGTCGGTGGTGAGCCGCTCCAGTTCCGCTCGGGCCCGATCGTTCAGCGCAGTCACGGCGGCCTGGGAAAAAGTGTTGCCCATTTCAGTGACCGTGCCTCGGACTTCACTACCGAGGGAGACCGCGCGCTCCGTCATGCCTGAGCCCAAGCGGGTCACCCCCTCCCACGCCAACATGGCAAGCAAGATCAAAGGGACCACTTTGATCAAAATAAATAGAAAAATCAGCTTGGTTCGAATCCCAAGTTTTTCCGAAACAATGTGCTTGATGGCGTGCATGCGGTGACTTTACTGCCAGAGTCCGTCGGTTAGGGTGCGGGGGCGGTAGATTGTTGTGAATCCATTACTTGGGACCGAAGGTGCAAGGCCTTTGGCTCGAGATTTGCCTGCGGCAAGGGCCGGACCTGGGCGCCCGCCACACAAGCCCCAGTCACTACCAAATAAGGCCGCTGCCACAGCGGTGTCTCGGCTCCACTGGCTGGGGTGGCGGTGAAAGTGATCGCCCAGCAAAGGTTGCTTCATCAGGCGGGGTGCCCACGTGTAAACAGACCCGGCCAGCACTAGCGCTCCGCCCGGTCTTCGCTGCTGAATTGACCTGCATCATGACATTGGGGCTTGGAAACGGGCACCATGGTCCCGCTGCGGGCGTGGGTCGCTCGCTGGCGTCAACCAACCAAGGGAGATGGGAATGATCATGTTCGGCAAGCTTTTGTTTTCTGCTGAGGCCGCGATGAACGTGGCGAGCTGCTATGGCGCGGTTGCGCCGCTGCCACCGGACATGCGCGTGAAAGGCCCCTACATTCGCAGCAGCATTGATGGCGGTATTGCCACCCTCAGTATTTATGAGTTTGAGGATGAGCGTGCGGACGAAGCCGTTGACTACTTAAAAGCGCGCTACCACGGCTTCTCGGAGATTGAGGGGGTGACCTCGTCGGTGGAGGAGTGGCTGGGGGTGGGCGTTGCGCTGCAGTTGCTGCAAGAAACCCACTCGGTCACAGACGCGCTCGAAGCGGTGTCTTTTCGCATTTAGTTTTTATCACTTCCCCTTTTTTTTCCATCATGACCACCAAGTCTTCTTTTCAAGAAACAAGTACCTTTGTCGATGTTGAGCATTGCGTCGATGCCATCCTTGCCAAGGTCGGCAAACGCATTGTGTTTGGTATGCCACTGGGTTTGGGAAAGCCCAATCATCTGGCAAATGCCTTGTATTTGCGCGCCAAACAAGACCCCAGCCTGCACTTGCGCATCATGACCGCGTTGTCGTTGGAAGTTCCCAAAGGGAACAGCGATTTGGAGAAGAAGTTCCTCCAACCCTTTGTCAAACGGGTGTGGGGAAACTACCCGGCCCTGGATTACCTGACCGATTTGGGTGCCAACAACCTACCGCCGAATGTGGAGGTGTCTGAGTTTTTCATCAAAGCCGGGGTGTTCTTGAACAACGTGGTGGAGCAACAAAATTACATCAGCAGCAACTACACGCACATTTGCCGCGACATGCTGGAAAACGGGGTCAACGTGCTGTCGCAAATTGTGGCCAAGAAGACGATCCAGGGCGAAACTTACTTCAGCCTGAGTTGTAACCCGGATGTGTTGCCCAGCCTTGCGCCCATGCTGCGCGACATGGAGGCCCATTCTGGCTACCGCTGCGCCATCATTGCTGAGATCAATAACAACCTGCCTTTCATGTACAACGACGCCATGGTGCCGGTGTCCACCTTCGACATGGTGGTTGACAACCCGGACTATGACTACACCCTGTTTAGCACGCCCAATATGTCAGTGGAGATGACAGACTTCATGATTGGCATGCAGGTCAGTACGCTGGTCAAAGATGGGGGCACCTTGCAAATTGGCATTGGTTCGCTGGGCGATGCGATTGCCTATTCCCTTATCTTGCGTGACCAGCAGAATGGGCACTACCAAGCGGTGGTTGACGATTTGAAGATCAGGGAGTGCAGCGGTGATTTGGTTGAGCGCATAGGGGGAACCCAGGCTTTTGAGAAAGGCTTGTACGGATCATCTGAAATGTTTGTCAACGGATTTTTAGAACTCTATAAAAGCGGCATTTTGCGGCGCAAGGTGTATGACCATGTGGTGATTCAGCGTTTGCTCAACGAAGGTCAAATCACGGAGCAAGTGTCACCAGCGATGCTGGCGCAATTGGTGAAGTTTGACGTCATCCCCCAGCGTTTGGTGGCTGCCGATGTGGCGTTTTTGGTCAAATACGGCGTCTTTAAGCCCGGCGTGCACTGGATCGAGGGCGTTTTGCGTGTTGACGGTCTGGCCATCGATCCCAATTTGGCCGATGAGGCGTCGCTGCGCTTGGTGGCGCAGCATTGCCTGGGCGATCAACTCAAGGGCGGTGTGCTGATGCACGGCGGCTTCTTTTTGGGCCCCCGCAGTTTCTACGACTACCTGCGCCAGATGAGCGAAGCCGACAACCAACAAATTTGCATGACCACGGTGGACAACGTCAACCACCTGTATGGCAACCAAGAGCTTAAAACCTTGCAGCGCAAAGACGGCCGCTTTATCAACACGTGTTTGATGGTCACCTTGTCGGGGGGCGTCATCTCTGACGGCTTGGAGGATGGCCGGGTGGTGAGTGGGGTGGGGGGTCAATACAACTTTGTCTCCATGGCTCACGCGCTCCAGGATGGGCGCTTGATCATGATGCTCAACAGCCACCGGGTGAAAGACGGTGTGGCGAGTTCCAACATCGTGTGGAACTATGGTCACATGACGATTCCCCGCATTTTGCGAGACATCGTGGTCACCGAGTACGGCATTGCCAATTTGCGCAGCAAGTCAGACAAAGAAATTATTGCAGCACTGCTTAATATTGCCGACTCCCGCTTTCAGGCCGATTTGCTGGCCAAAGCAAAAGCCGCCGGCAAGATCCCTGGCGACTATGAAATTCCTGAACGCTACCGCCACAACACGCCAGAGCGTTTGCAAGCCAAGTTTGACACCTACCGCACAGCCGGTCTGTTTCCCGCTTTCCCGTTTGGCAACGACTTCACGCCTGAAGAGTTGGTGGTCAGCAAGGCCCTCAAAGGGCTCAAGGCCAAAATGGCCAGCAAAGTGGGCACCATGGCGGGTGGGCTATTGAATGTCATCAAAGGCGGTGAAGTGCCTGAAAAATCATTGCCTTACCTGAGGCGAATGAATCTGGAGCACCCCGAGACGTTCAAAGACAAGATCGTGCAAAGTTTGTTGATCACTGAACTGGTGGACGGGGGACACGTTTAACCCTTCAAGCGTTTAAGCCTCCAAGCGTTCAGCGGTTTTCTTGCAAGCGCGCGTCTTTGGGGTAGCTGATGGTGTAGTCGGCGGTGAAGCGGGCGGTTTGGCCGGCAGCCAAAGGCTGGCGCCACACCGCAACGCCCGCCTGATCGTTCCAGGTCATCGCCGCAGGTTCGGGTGAGAACTGTGTTTCCACACTGACTTTTTCATCCACTGAGACGGGAGCGGCTTCCAGCACTTGCAGCTGAACGGGCGTGCGGTGGCGGTTTTCAACCGTATAGGCACGCGCAACGGTGCGCGTGGCCCGCGAGCCGACAAAACCAGTGCTCCCTTGTCTGTCTTTTTGCGGCTCAACGCGCACCACGGTGAGTTCGTCCAGTCCAAACGACAGACTCAGCAGGCCTTTACCTCCCGCACGCAAGGTGTCAGAGCCGACATAAGCGCCGTCGCGGTAGAGCTGCAGCGCCCCTTGGGGCCACACGCCGTCGGGTTGCGCCATTTCGGCCACCAGCCAAGCGCTCGCACTGGCCGAGGGGGTGGTGCGGGTGAGCAGGGTGGCCGTTGTATTGTGTGATCCCAGCGACACCGTGACGCGCTGGCCGCCGGATGGCACGTCGATGCGCTGCGGCACCGTAAATTCAGTGGCGTAAGCGTTGTCAAACACACTCACATCGAAAGAAGGACGGGTCACTTCGTCAGCTTCAGCGGTTGGCATGGACTTGGACATCATAGGTGCAGGCGCCGCCATGGCTCTGACCTGGCCCGCCGTTTCAGCGCGGGGTTCGGCAATCGACAGGCGCCAAGGGCGCGGTTGCGGGCCGGTGGTGCCCCGACGCGGCTGGCCCGTGGACAGGCGCAGCGGCACGCCCACCCAGTCTTCGCCAGTCGCCTGCGCCACTTGCGCCTGCCGCTCCAGGCTCAGAGCGTTGGTTCGCGTGTCCAGCGAGGCGCGGTAAGAGGGCGCCCAACCGGGACCGTTGATTTGGTAGATCAGTCGCACCTCTGCATCGCGCGGCGCGTCCAAAGTGACGCTGACGGTGCTCACGCGCCCGCGCCCTGCCAGCACACGGGCCCGCTCGGCCACCAGAGGGGCCAGTGTGCGGTCCAATTCCTGTTGTTGGCGGCTGATGAGGTGCTGGCGGCTGAAGGTGTCTTGCCCGGTGCGGCGCAATGCCTCGGCCATGGCCGCCAAAGTTTTGGGGTCAGTGGCTTGGCGCACGCCCCCCGTGGTCTCGCTCTTGAGGTAGCCCGTGACCATGCCCAGCGCGGCATCTTCCGCTGCCAACGCCGCCTTTTTATCCTCCAACTCGCGAATCCGGGCATCCAGTTCGGTGCCTGCGCAGGCCGGAACTGCCGCCCGGTCCTCCACGACCACTGAAAATTCGCCCAAGCGCACCGAGGCGTCGCCCGCCACCGCCAGACTGGACGCATCCAGCGCCGAGGGCAAGCAGGTGAAGGTGAGCTTCTTGGCACCGGCAGCCACCTTGGCCACCCGCTCGACTTTGGCGCTGCCGGGGTACAGCGTGACCTGCGCAATCTGGGAGGTCGTGGCGGCCGGCGTTTGCGCCCAAGCGCTTGAGGTGCCCACCAAAGCCAAGCCAAACAAGGCCGCGCGTGCAGGCACTGGGAAAAAAGGGTGTGGTGTCATGGTGAGGTCGTGAGAGCGTGGCGTAAACATGACCCTGCCATTTGGCGCGTGAGTTGCGGAGCCGGGCAGGGGGCGACTGTGCATCCTATCAAACCAAGGGCGCGCCGCGAACACGGTTGTTGTAACAAGTTTATGGATGCCAAATCGGCCTCCAGCCCACGTCCTATCTGCGCAAGCAGCTATTAAATTAATAGCGAACCGATGGCAAAGACGGGGCGCGGCGTGCAAGGGTTCGCCCAGCACCAACGGGGTGTGCTGAACGTGCACCGCTTCGCAGGCGCTCGCGGTGGGTTTGGCGACGTGGTGTAGCCGCATCAACCCTCGTTTGGCCTGCCAAACCACCTCTTGGCAACCCCCGCACGGTTGACACAGAGGGCTTCACATCCTAGGTTTTCAGTGACCCAAGCCCCGCTGGCGGCTCGCGCAAAGTCGTCACCACGTGGGTTCGCGCCAAGTGCAGTTTTTTGTAGCTATCAATGAGGCGTTGGTGTCGGTCAAGCCCTTCCAGTTTCATGCTGGTGGGCGTTAAACCGAAGAAGCGCACGGTACCGTCAACCGAGCCGACCGCCGCGTCCATTCGCGGGTTGCCAAACATGCGCCGGAAATTGACGATGAAGTCGTCGAGTTCCAGGTCGTCATTGAGCCGAACTTCAAGCACCACATTCAAGGCTTGATAAAACAACCCGCGCTCAACCGAGTTGTCGTTGTATTGCAAAAAGGCGCCCACCAAGTCGTGCGCCTCCTCGTGCTGCTGCAGGGCGAGGTGAATGAGCAGTTTGAGCTCCAGAACGGTGAGTTGACCCCAGACCGTGTTCTCGTCAAATTTGATGCCGATCAGGGTGGCAATGTCGCTGTGCTCGTCCAGCTCGTTATGGTCCATGCGCTCAATCAGTGCTTCAAGCTGTGTATCGTCGAGCTGATGCAGGTTCAAAATATCGGCACGAAACAGCAGCGCTTTGTTGGTGTTGTCCCAGATCAGGTCTTCCACTGGATAAACCTCTGAGTAACCCGGCACCAGAATCCGGCAGGCCGTCGCGCCTAATTCGTCATACACCGCCGTGTACACCTCTTTGCCCAGGTCTTTGAGTAGGCCGAGCAGGGTGGCTGCCTCCTCGGCGTTGGAATTTTCACCGTGGCCAGAAAAATCCCACCCCACAAACTCAAAATCGGCCCTGGCGCTGAAAAACCGCCACGACACGACGCCACTGGAATCAATGAAGTGTTCCACAAAGTTGTTGGGTTCTGTCACGGCGTTACTGACAAAGGTCGGCTGAGGCAAATCGTTCAGGCCCTCAAAGCTGCGCCCCTGTAGCAACTCGGTCAGGCTGCGTTCCAGCGCCACCTCGAAAGAAGGGTGCGCGCCGAATGAGGCGAACACACCGCCGGTGCGCGGGTTCATCAAGGTCACGCACATCACCGGGTATTTGCCGCCCAGCGACGCATCTTTCACCAGCACCGGATAGCCCTGCGCTTCCAGGCCCTGTAGGCCCGCCAAAATGCCAGGGTACTTTGCCAGTACCTCGTGTGGCACGTCTGGCAAGGCCATTTCACCCTCGATGATTTCGCGTTTGACCGCGCGCTCAAAAATTTCGGACAAGCATTGCACCTGTGCCTCCGCCAAGGTATTGCCTGCGCTCATGCCATTGCTGACGAAAAGATTTTCGACCAGGTTGGAGGGGAAATACACCACCTTCCCGTCTGACTGGCGCACATAGGGCAATGAACAAATGCCGCGCTTTGCGTCGCCCGAGTTGGTGTCAATCAAGTGCTTGCCACGCAACTCGCCATCGGGGTTGTAAATAGCGCGGCAGTAGTCATCCAGGATCTCTTTGGGCAGTGCGTCTTTTTTGCCAGGCTTGAACCAGCGCTCGTTCGGGTAATGCACAAACCCGGCCGCGGCGATGTCTTCGCCCCAGAACGAACCCGCATAGAAATGGTTGCAACTCAGCCGCTCAATGTATTCCCCCAAAGCCGAGGCCAAGGCACTTTCTTTGGTGGCGCCCTTGCCATTGGTAAAACACATGGGCGAGTGTGCATCGCGTAGGTGCAGCGACCACACGTTGGGAATAATGTTGCGCCACGACGCGATTTCTATCTTGATGCCCAAGCGGGCCAACAAGGCAGACATGTTGGCGATGGTCTGCTCCAGCGGCAAATCTTTGCCCGCAATATAGGTGGTCGCCTCGGTTGCTGGACTGAGCATCAAAAGTGCCTGTGCATCCGCCTCCAGACTTTCAACGACTTCGATCACAAATTCCGGCCCGGCCTGCACCACTTTTTTAACGGTGCAGCGCTCGATGGAACGCAAAATGCCTTGACGGTCTGTGGCTGAAATATCTGTGGGCAACGCGACTTGGATTTTGAAAATCTGTTGGTAGCGGTTGTCCGGGTCCACGATATTGTTCTGTGACAACCGAATGTTCTCGGTAGAGATACCACGCGTGTCGCAGTACAACTTCACAAAATAAGCCGCACACAACGCCGACGAAGCCAAAAAGTAATCGAACGGGCCCGGCGCGGAGCCATCGCCTTTGTAGCGGACAGGCTGGTCGGCCACGACTGTGAAATCATCAAACTTGGCTTCAAGCCGAAGCTTATCGAGAAAGTTGACCTTAATTTCCATGAAAAATTTCCCAATAGGGCTCAAAATAGTTGCGCTCTATTGTCCGTTCTTTTAGCAGCGCCTATGACCTCGTCCACACCATCGCTGCGTGCTGCGCCCTTGCAAAGAGGGCCTGCCGACCCGCCTTCTGCGGCCTGGTCAATAACCTCCCATTCGGGTGCCCGCCCCGCATGGAAGAACTCTTGCCGGTGAAAGTCTCAAACCACCATGGTCCGGAATTCAGGGCGCACTGCTGCCTGTGCGGCGGGGTTTCGGCTGCGCCAATCCACGGTTGAGCGGGCGTGGACGGCGCTGAAAACCAGCGGGCGAACACAAGCGAATTTTGTTATCGCAGTGTGGAAGTTGCCCATGGGCCTGTGCGGTCAACAAAAAACCCGCCTGAGCGGGTTTTTGAGGCTTGCTAATCTTTGTATCAGTCAACCAGCAAAAAAGTGATTTTGAGATTCAACCGGTATTCCACAATTTTGCCGTTTTCAACCACTACTTTTTGCTGGTCGATCCACGCCCCTTTGACATTCTTCAAAGTTTTGTTGGCGCGGGCAATGCCTTCTTCCATTGCCTTTTCAAAGCTGACGGGTGACGATGCAATGACTTCGGTTACTTTAGCGACGCTCATGATGATCCTTTAAAAATGGTTAATCTGTCCAACGGTGGTCACGCAGCCGGTGAGGGTGCGACTACATTAATAATTCAATGCGCCGAAAAAGACAGTCTTCAGGCTAACAGCGCTCAAGGAGTTTGGAAGTCAGACAAGAGGAGGTTTCCAGGCGGCCTTCAGTGCCCTCCCACCGCTTGTCAAGCTGATGGGGTTGGATGCAGCGGTTCACGCTTGACGCCTATGATCTCGCCATCATGATGTCTGTCATTGCTGTTTGTATTGGAGCCAGTCTGGGCGCGCTGGCGCGTTGGCGCTTGGGGCTTTGGCTCAGTCCTGGGGGCGCGATTCCGTGGGGCACGCTTGCGGCCAACTGGGTGGGCGGGTATTTGATTGGGGTGGCGGTGGCCACCTTTCAAGCCATGCCAGAGTTGGACCCCACCTGGCGGCTGCTGCTGATCACCGGGTTTTTGGGTGCATTGACTACTTTTTCAAGTTTTTCAGCCGAGGTGGTTGATTTCCTGGGGTTGCAGCGTTACGCCTTGGCCCTGGGCACGGCGGGCGCGCATTTTTTTGGGTCTTTGGTTTTAACGGTGGCCGGCATGAAGACGGTCACGCTGTTTCTCGCCTCCCGTGCCTGACCCCTTAGGGGGGTCTGCGGGGCGCTGAACTGCAAGCGCTCTATGTCAAGCCCAAGGCGTGAAACACGTGAATGGCGCCGTAGGCATCGTTGGCGGCATAGGCCAGTTGCGATGGCGTTAACTGCGGTACCGACCAGTTGGACGTCGCCGCTTTCTTTGACTTGGCAAACCGTTGGTTGAACAACACCGCAATGCCGCCTTTGATGCCCATGTCTTTGCGGTAGCCCCGTGCTTGAAACACCGTGTTGAGTTCCAGCACATCGACCGGGTCCACACCCAGCTTGCTCACAATACGTCGGCGGTCATCGCCCAAGCCAAAACCGGCCTTGGTGTAGCCGGGCAGGGCCAGCAGTTGCGCGGCCACGCCACGGCAGTCGAGGTCATGCAGCTGAAACACCCAGGCCCTCTCGCAAGTGGACAGCTGAAGAATGTGCGGGCCGTCAGAGACCTGGTCTTTCACAAAGGTGGGTTTGGACTCGGTATCAAAGCCCCAGTGCCGGGTGCGCAGCAAGGTGTCACGGGCCGCCAGCGCTTGAGAGGCGGTGCTGACCAAGGTGATGCGGCTGATGGGCAGGCGGGGAAATTCAGGGAGCAGGGCGATTTCTTCCTTGCTGGGGGTGGGGTGTTGGATTTTCATGGAGTGCTGTCGGTAGGGCGGGTGAGCTTAACCTTTTGGTGACCTGCGGGAGCCAATCTCGGCGTCGGCTTTGCGATACTCGGGGGATGCAGCTACAAGACATTCTTTATTCCCAAGGCTTTGGCACGCGCCGTGTGTGTGCGGGCCTGATTCAACAGGGTTTGGTTCAGGTTTATGAGTCAAATGGGGCTCTAGCCCCCGTCACCGTTGCGCAAGCAGCTACTGACTTTGTAGCAAACGGGCTGCGCTTCAGGGTCCAGGGGGTGGACTGGCCCTTTCATGAGAAGGCCTATGTGATGCTCAACAAGCCCATTGCCACCGAGTGCTCTCAAAAGCCGTCCACCTACCCCAGCATTTACACGCTGCTGCCCTCGCCGTTGCGCTTGCGGCCTCAAAAAGGCGCGGTTCAAGGGGTGCAGGCGGTGGGGCGCTTGGACCAAGACACCACGGGCCTGCTGTTGCTCACGGACGACGGCAAGTTCATTCACCGCATGAGTTCACCCAAGCATCACGTGCCCAAGGTGTACGAAGTCACGGTGAAACACCCGTTGGACGAGGTGCAGGTCAGCAAGCTCTTGTCCGGCGTGGTGCTGGACGACGACCCCAAGCCAGTGCGGGCCGCTGCTTGCGAAGCGGTCGCCAGCCACCATCTGCGCTTGACCTTGACGCAGGGCAAGTACCACCAGGTCAAACGCATGGTGGCCGCCGTAAGCAACCGGGTGGAGGGGCTGCACCGCTCGCAAATCGGTGGCCTGCGCTTGCCAGACGATTTGGCGCCCGGCCAATGGTGCTGGCTGAGCGAAGCCGATTTGGCTCGTATCCAGGGTGGATGACCTTGGCGCCCTCACTGTGACCGCGAGACTTTCTGCATGACTCTCTTCTTTGATTCTTTCTGGCGCGCGGCGGCTTACTGCGTGCGGCCCCGGGTGATCGCTTTGTCCTTTTTGCCGCTGATCGTGATGGTGGCGTTGGCGCTGGGGCTGGGTTATTACTTTTGGGAGCCCGCGCTGGACTGGGTTCGTGCCGGCTTGGAAGCGTCTTCAGTGGTCAACAGCGTGTGGGATTGGCTGCAAAGCGTGGGCGCGGGCAGCATCAAGATGGTGTTGGCACCCCTGGTGGTGATCTTTGCGGTGACACCGGTGATTGTGGTGTTGTCTTTGCTGCTGGTGGCGGTGCTCATGACGCCTGCTCTAACCAATTTGGTGGCGGAGCGGCGGTTTCCCCAGCTAGAGCGCAAGCATGGCGGCTCTTTGGTCAAAAGTTTGTTGTGGTCGTTTGGCTCCACCTTGCTGGCCGTGGTGGCTTTGATCGTGTCGATTCCCTTGTGGTTGGTGCCCCCGCTGGTGCTGGTGTTACCGCCCTTGATTTGGGGTTGGCTCACCTACCGGGTGATGGCGTTTGATGCCTTGGCCGAGCACGCGAGTGAGCCAGAGCGCCAACTCCTTTTCAAACAGCACCGCGTTCGCTTGCTGAGCATTGGCGTGGTTTGCGGCTTTTTGGGCGCGGCCCCCAGCCTGCTGTGGGCCTCTGGCGCGTTGTTTGCCGCTGCGTTTGTGATTTTGGTGCCAGTCGCTATCTGGATCTACACCTTGGTGTTTGCTTTTTCCTCGCTCTGGTTTGCGCACTACTGTTTGGCGGCGTTGCAAATCCTGCGCGCCAGCACGGCGTTGCCCAACCCGGTGGAAACTGTATTGCCTGCCCCAACGATTGACCTCGACACAGGACCCTTGCCGCATGAACCCGCTCACCCCCCTCCCGCCCTGCGTTAAGCCCGATCCCCGCTTCGGGTTGATCATTGTGGGCGACGAAATTCTGTCCGGTAAACGAACCGACAAACACCTGCCCAAGGTCATTGAGCTGCTCAAAGCGCGAGGCTTGCAACTTGACTACGCCGATTACGTGGGCGACGCCCCTGAGCGCATCACAGCCACCCTGAAGCGGGCGTTTGCGTCGGGCGACATTGTTTTCTCAACCGGCGGCATTGGCGCCACGCCAGACGACCACACCCGGCAATGTGCCGCCAAGGCACAAGGCGTGCCGCTGGCGCTGCACCCCCAGGCGGAGGCCTTGATTCGCGAGCGCATGCAAGACACGGCGCTTGAGCAGGGTACCGTTTATGAACCCGACCACCCCGACAACATTCATCGGCTGAACATGGGCGTGTTCCCGAGCAACGCCCAAATTATTCCCAACCCGTTCAACAAAATTCCAGGGTTCACCTGCGGGACGGTGCATTTTGTGCCCGGGTTTCCCGTCATGGCGTGGCCCATGGTGGCGTGGGTGTTGGACACCCACTACCCGCACTTGCACAAAAATTCGAATTGGATTGAGCAGTCGGTGATTGTTTTTGGTGCCATGGAGGCCACCCTCACGCCGCTCATGGAGGACATTGAGCGAGATTTTCAAGGCGTCAAGGTGTTCAGCTTGCCCAGCGTCGATCACCCGCAATATGGACGCCATATTGAGTTGGGCGTCAAGGGTGAGCCTGGCTTGGTGTCGCAGGCTTACCAGGTGCTGTTGGATGGCTTGAAAGCGTTTGACGCCCGCTTGGGCCCTCAATTGGTGCAAAAATAAAGCACCAATTCCGTGCATTCTTTCGATTCACCGATTTGGTGCACTCAGCCCCGTTTCTTTTGATTTGCACACCCCTCAGGGTTCAGGCGCATCTCGACTGAAGGCAAAATAGCAGCACCGGGGCTGCGGCGGGTCACCAACATGGCACAGAACCTGCATTAACCCCAACGAACCTTTTACACAACGAATCAACCAGGAGTATTGAATGGCCAAGACTGTCGCAGACGTCATGAAGATGGTGAAAGAAAATGAAGTTAAGTTTGTTGACTTCCGCTTCACCGACACCCGGGGCAAAGAGCAGCACGTCACCGTGCCGGTCTCCCATTTTGACGAAGACAAGTTCACCGAAGGACACGCGTTTGACGGGTCGTCCATTGCGGGTTGGAAAGGCATTGAAGCCTCTGACATGCAGCTCATGCCTGACCCCAACACCGCCAACATTGACCCCTTCTTTGAAGAAGCGACGATGATTTTGAGCTGCGATGTGATCGACCCCGCTGACGGCAAAGCCTACGAGCGCGATCCTCGCTCGCTGGCCAAGCGCGCTGAGGCGTACATGAAAGCCTCCGGCTTTGGTGACACCGCTTACTTTGGTCCTGAGCCCGAGTTTTTCGTGTTTGACGGTGTGCGTTGGGCCAATGACATGTCGGGTTGCTTTTACAAAATCGATTCCGAAGAGGCAGCTTGGAACACGGGCAAAGAATTTGACCATGGCAACTCTGGTCACCGTCCTTCCGTCAAGGGCGGCTACTTTCCTGTGCCACCTGTTGACAGCTTCCAGGACATGCGTTCCGAGATGTGCTTGGTGCTGGAGCAAATGGGCATTCCGGTGGAAGTGCACCACCATGAAGTGGGCAACGCCGGCCAGATGGAAATTGGCACCAAATTCAGCACGCTGGTGCAGCGCGCCGACTGGGTGCAACTGCAAAAGTACGTGATCCACAACGTAGCACACGCTTATGGCAAAACCGCCACCTTCATGCCCAAGCCCATCGTGGGCGACAACGGTTCCGGCATGCACGTGCACCAGTCGGTCTGGAAAGATGGCAAAAATCTGTTTGCCGGTGACGGCTACGCCGGTTTGTCTGATTTCGCCCTGTACTACATTGGCGGCATCATCAAGCACGCGCGCGCCCTGAACGCCATCACCAACCCCGGCACCAACAGCTACAAACGCCTGGTCCCTCACTACGAAGCACCGGTCAAGCTGGCTTACTCGGCCAAAAACCGCTCGGCGTCCATCCGCATTCCCTTCGTGGCCAACCCCAAAGGTCGTCGCGTTGAGGCGCGTTTCCCTGATCCGCTGATGAACCCTTATCTCGGCTTTTCAGCCCTGTTGATGGCCGGTCTGGATGGCGTGGAAAACAAGATTCACCCGGGCGAAGCGGCCAGCAAAGACCTGTACCACTTGCCACCCGAAGAAGACAAGTTGATTCCAACGGTCTGCCACAGCCTGGATCAGGCGCTGGAATGTCTGGACGCTGACCGTGCGTTCTTGACCAAAGGCGGCGTGTTCACGGACTCTTACCTTGATGCTTACATCGACTTGAAGATGCAGGAAGTGACCCGTCTGCGTGCGGCCACTCATCCGGCTGAGTTCGACATGTACTACTCGCTGTAACTAAGAACCCGTCTCAAGGGGTCACCTGTTACACCTTGAGGTAAAAAAGGACGGCGTGGGTCGTCCTTTTTTCATTGTGCGAAACTTGAAAGACACGCAGGGCGTTGGCTTAGCGCATACTGTTCTTTTTTCATTCTTCTCTCTGATGGGACGCGTAGAGCACCGATGAACAATGCATTTTTGATTTCTCTGGCACTCCTTTGTTGCGCCACAAACAGCCAGGCGCAAGATCGTATTTACCGGTGTGGCAATGAATACACCAACACCCTGACCGGACGCCAGGCCAAGGATTGCAAGCTAATCGAAGGTGCCAATGTGACGGTGGTTCAAGGCGTGAAGCCAGCAGGCGCCGCCAATGGCCGTTCCGCCACGTCAAGTGCGGCGGCACCCGCCAACAGCCCCCGGGCGGTCAGCAGCGAACAAAAATCACGCGACTCGGACGCCCGGCTGATACTGGAGTCGGAACTGAAGAAGGCGCAGGCGCGTCAAGCTGAATTGGCCAAGGAATTCAAGGGCGGTGACCCTGACCCCCAAGGCAGTGAAGTAAAAAACAACGCCAAATACAACGAGCGGGTGGCCGAGTTGAAAGCCAATTTGTCTCGCATCGAGAGCGATATCGCCGGTATTCAACGCGAATTGGGGCGCGTTTCCAATGGCGCTGGGGCCAGGTAAGTCGTTGCCAGCGTCCCTGGGCGGGGCACAACGTCTGTTCGACAACCATCGGTTTGCGTCATTTGACCTGCTCGCCACCTTGGTTGCGGTTGTGGACGATGCGGGCGCGGTGCAATTTGCCAACGCCGTGCTGGAGGACGTGGTCGGCCTGTCTCGCCGTGCCATTGTGGGGGCCCATTTGGCGGACCACTTCACTGAATCCGCGCCGTTTCAGAGTGCGTTGACGGGGATCGGCGGCAACGAGTTTGCGGCGCTGCGGTATGACGCCTGGCTTAAACGTCTGAACCAAGAGCCTTTGCCGGTGCATGTGATCGTGTCTCAAACAGAAAACCCGCAAGAAATCGTGGTCGAGTTGTTGCCCTTGGAGCAACAAGCCCGCCAAGATCGGGAGGAGCGCTTGGCAGACCAGGCTCAGACCAACAAGGAATTGATTCGCAACTTGGCGCACGAGATCAAGAACCCGCTGGGCGGCATTCGGGGTGCCGCCCAGTTGCTGGAAATGGAAATCGAATCGCGCGAACTCACCGAGTACACCCAGGTCATCATTCGGGAGGCCGACCGCCTGCAAGTCTTGGTGGACCGGCTTCTGGCACCGCACCGGCGTGCGCATTTGGTGGGCGACGTCAATATTCATGAGGTGTGCGAGCGGGTGCGTTCCCTGATATTGGCCGAATTCCCCAAGGGCCTGAAAGTGGTGCGCGACTATGACATCTCGATTCCGGAGTTTCGTGGCGACCGGGAGCAACTGATTCAAACGGTGCTGAATATCGCGCACAACGCTTGCCAGGCACTGTCAGAGCTCATCGTGTCAAGACAAGCCAGCCTGACGTTTCGCACCCGCATTGCCCGTCAAGTCACGTTTGGCAAGCAACGCTACAGGTTGGCATTGGAATTGCATGTGATTGACAACGGACCTGGCGTACCCGACTCGATCAAGGACCGCATCTTCTACCCGTTGGTCTCCGCACGGGAAGGGGGTTCTGGTTTGGGGCTGACATTGGCACAAACCTTTGTTCAGCAACACCATGGCTTGATCGAGTGTGACAGCGTGCCAGGCCGCACGGACTTCAAGATATTGATTCCTTTGCCGTGAGCGTTTCCCATTCATTGTTGACCTGAGGTGCCCCCACTTATGAAGCCGATTTGGATTGCCGATGATGACCAGTCCATCCGCTTCGTGCTGGAGAAAGCCCTGCTGCGCGAAAACTTGCCCACCCGCAGCTTCACCAATCCGCGCGATGTGCTGGCGGCGCTGGCCAGTGCGACTGACGATAACGGCCCGCAAATTTTGGTCAGCGACATCCGCATGCCCGGGGGATCGGGTTTGGATTTGCTGGACAAGGTGAAGGAAAAATTCCCCGCTTTGCCGGTCATCATCATGACGGCGTACTCAGACCTTGACAGCGCGGTGTCCGCCTTTCAAGGGGGCGCTTTTGAGTACTTGCCCAAACCGTTTGACGTGCCCAAGGCCGTCGAGTTGATTCGCAGAGCGGTAGAGGAAAGCCAGCGCGAAGAAATTGCCGAAGAAGGCTTGGCGCAAACGCCGGAAATGCTGGGTCAAGCACCCGCCATGCAAGATGTTTTTCGAGCCATTGGCCGCTTGAGCCAGAGCAATGTCACCGTCATGATCACGGGCGAGTCTGGCTCGGGCAAAGAACTGGTGGCGCGCGCTTTGCACAAGCATTCCGTTCGGGCAAAGGGGCCATTTGTGGCCATTAACACCGCCGCCATTCCCAAAGATTTACTGGAGTCAGAGCTGTTTGGTCACGAGCGCGGTGCCTTCACGGGCGCACAGACCATGCGCCGGGGCCGGTTCGAGCAGGCCGATGGGGGCACTTTGTTTTTGGATGAAATTGGCGACATGCCTTTCGATCTTCAAACCCGTTTGCTGCGGGTGCTGAGTGACGGTAGTTTTTACCGGGTAGGGGGCCACTCCGCTGTTAAAACCAATGTGCGTGTGATTGCGGCCACGCACCAAAACCTGGAACGAAGGGTTACAGAAGGCGGTTTCCGCGAAGACTTGTATCACCGGCTCAACGTCATCCGCTTGCGTTTGCCTGCTCTGCGGGAGCGCAAAGAAGACATTGCCATGCTGACGCGCCACTTCTTGCAACAAAGCGCGGTCCAACTGGGGGTGGAGCCCAAACGTATTTCTGACGCGGCCTTAAGCTGGCTGGGAACTTTTGGGTTTCCGGGCAATGTGAGGCAACTGGAGAACATTTGCCATTGGTTGACCGTGATGGCTCCGGCACAAGTCATTGAGCCCAAAGATTTACCACCGGAGGTGGGCGTAACCCAGTTCGCAAGCGCCGTGAGTGCACAGGTCGTACCCGACGGCAGGGCCGTTTCTGCCCCTAGCGCGGCACCTGGTCTCTCGTCGCCACTCGCGCAAGCCACAGACGAGCCACCCGCTGTGGAATTGGTTGCGTTGCCTGTGTCCGCAGACGGCAGTTGGGAAGTGGGGTTGGCAGCCGATGCAGCCGCCCTGCTGGCCGACGATCGCCCCGGTGTATGGGACGAACTGACGCGCCGTTTTGAGACCCGGTTGATTCAAACCGCCCTGACCCTAACCCGGGGTCGACGCGTTGAAGCGGCCCTCAAACTTGGCATTGGACGCAACACCATCACCCGAAAAATTCAAGAATTAGGCTTGGAATAGCGGTGCCATTGGTGCGTTGACAAGCGCTGCATTTCGGTTTTTTGTGCAAATCGATGCCTGTGCGCGCTCGCCAGTGGTCTCGCTGGCAAAATGACCGTCATGAATTTCGCACCCCTTGAGCGCCCTCAACCCGAGCCGCGCAGCGCCTACCCCGTTTTTCGGTCCATCACCACCCGTTGGATGGACAACGACGCCTACGGGCATGTCAACAATGTCATCTACTACAGCTGGTTTGACACGGCAGTGAACGCCTACCTGATAGAGCACGGCGCCTTGGACATTCACCATGGCAGCGTGATTGGCTTGGTGATTGAAACCCAATGCAATTATTTTTCACCCTTGGCTTTCCCCCAACTGGTGGACGCCGGCATTCGCGTGCGTCAGCTGGGCTCCAGCAGTGTTCGCTATGAAGTGGGCCTGTTCGCCTGCGGTGAGCCGCTGACCGCGGCGCGAGGCCATTTTGTTCATGTGTATGTGGACAAGCAAACCCGACGGCCCCAGCCTTTGCCCCTTCCTTTGAAAACTGTACTTGAGACCCTTTTATGACCTCCATGACCGTGGCGCAAGCCATCACCTCACGCATGTCGGTGCGTGCTTTCACCCCCCAGCCCGTGCCGCGCGAGGTGATTTCTGAACTGCTGCAAACGGCCAGCCGGGCGCCTTCGGGCACCAACACCCAGCCTTGGAAGGTGTATGTGTTGCAGGGTGCGAGCCAAACCGCGTTGGTGGACAAAGTGTGTGCGGCACATGATGCGATGCGAGCTCAGCCAGAATTGGCCGCTGAGTACGTCGAGGCCTATGACTATTACCCAGAGAAGTGGGTCAGCCCGTATATTGACCGCCGGCGTGAGAACGGCTGGGGTCTGTATGGCCTGCTGGGCATTGGCAAAGGCGATAAAGACAAAATGCACGCCCAGCAACAGCGCAACTTCCGCTTCTTTGACGCCCCGGTGGGGTTGATGTTCACTGTTGACAAAGTCATGGGCCGTGGCTCGTTAGTGGATTACGGCATGTTCATGCAAAGCCTTATGGTGGCCGCCCGAGGCCGTGGGCTGCACACCTGCCCGCAAGCCGCCTGGAACGGGTTTGCCAAAATCATTCTGCCGCACATTGGCGCTGGCGCTGATGAGATGCTGGTGTGTGGCATGGCACTGGGTTACGCTGACGAGAGCGAGTTGGTGAATACCTTTCACACACCGCGCGTTCCTGTTGAAGAATTTACGCACTGGC
This sequence comes from Rhodoferax sp., assembly GCA_049286445.1. Lineage (GTDB taxonomy): Bacteria > Pseudomonadota > Gammaproteobacteria > Burkholderiales > Burkholderiaceae_C > Rhodoferax. The sequence continues at coordinate 21,496 of JBAQDW010000007.1, forward strand.
TAGACTGATTTCTTGCATATTAAGTTCGGGCAGGTTGCTATTTTTTATAGAGCTGCTTGCGCATATCCAATAAGGACTAGAGGGTGATTTGACTATGAAATTTAACAAACCGAAGATTCTGGTGGCCAGAGCCGTTTTTGCTGAAGTGTTGGACAAACTGTCGCAGCACTTTGACGTGCAAAGTAACCAGGACGACGCGTTATGGACGCCTGCCGAATTGGAGCAACACCTGCAGGGCAAGGTCGGTGTATTGACCACCGGGAGCCAGCGCATTGATGCCACCCTGCTCGCCGCTTGTCCCGGGCTGAAGGTGTGCGCCAACATGGCGGTAGGTTTCAATAATTTTGATTTGAACGCCATGACCGCCGCCGGTGTGCTTGCCACCAACACGCCTGGCGTATTAACAGAAACCACCGCCGACTTCGGTTTTGCCTTGCTCATGGCCACCGCCCGGCGCGTGACCGAGAGCGAGCATTTTTTACGTGCCGGCCAGTGGAATCGCTGGCGCTACGACATGTTTGCAGGTGCCGAAGTGCATGGCAGCACACTTGGTATTTTGGGCATGGGCCGAATCGGCCAAGGCATTGCCAAGCGCGGTGCGCATGGGTTTGGCATGAAGGTGATCTACCACAACCGTTCTCGACTTGATGAGGCGACCGAGGCCCAGTGCATGGCGCGCTTTGTCACCAAGGCTGAGCTGTTGGCGCAGGCCGATCACCTGGTGTTGGTGGTGCCGTATTCGGCCTCATCGCACCATGCCATTGGACACGCCGAACTCAAGCAAATGAAACCCACCGCCACCTTGATCAACATCGCGCGCGGCGGCATTGTGGACGATGCCGCCTTGGCCGTTGCCCTGAAAAACCGCACCATTGCGGCAGCGGGTTTGGATGTGTTTGAGGGTGAACCAAAGGTGCATCCCGATTTGTTGACCGTGCCCAATGCCGTGCTCACCCCCCACATTGCCAGCGCCACGCGGGGAACGCGTCTGGCGATGGCTAATTTGGCCGCAGACAACTTGATCGATTTTTTGTGCCACGGTCAAGCGTTGACACCCTTGAACCCGGAAGTGCTGGCACCCGCTTGAGGTTCGGCTCCATGGCGTGTCCGTCACGGCCAAATCGTGTAGTGCCGCCTTTAACCGAGATTGTTCATCAGGCGCACCTTCTTCGCTGTTGCGCGGGGATGAACGGCGCATTGGGGGCTACTTGCGAATCTCTTCGTTGCCCGTAACCCAGCTAGGGCGCCCGAGTCGAATCAAAAGCGGCTCCCAAATACCCTTGCTACCCTTTCGCGCCCTCCTGGACATACTTGGTTTGACCTGGCAAGGGTGAAGGGGGGGGCATCTCACCCGCGCTCACTCCCTGGTTTTTGTCGGTTCTCAAAGCCCTGTCGGTATCCATGGTCATGACTATGGGGGGCACACCTGCGTGGTGTCGGGCGAAATTACCGGCTGCATGAAAGGTCACCCGCCAATCCAATGGCCCGCTGGCACGTGTTGCTCCATGCCACCCCACAGGCTGATGGCCGCTGCCGACTTGGGGACCGAAGACCCCGTGTTGATTGACACGTTCATTCTTCCCCCGGTTGCGCCAACCATCACGATTCGCGAGCCAGGTTGGCCTGAACAGTGAGGTGAATCATGACGGGGTGCGGCAAGCGATCCTGTTCACGATCGACTCATCGCCTGCGACTGCGGCGCTTGGAGACGGTTCGCCAGCGCCACACCAGTGTGATCACGCCGTAGGTCAGCAAACCCATGATCACCGCGGTGATGGACAACCCCACCAGCAAAGGTTTGCCCAGAGCGGTGACGCGTGTCCACATGCTGGCGTCTGCATCGACTTCAACCGTGGCGAGAACTACCGTCGGATTTGCGGTTTTTTTGGCACCGGTTACCCAAACGCCCAACTTATAGGCACCGTAATAGATGGGGCCAAAAGTCACCGGGTTACTGACCAAGGTGCTGGCAATGGCGGCTGGAATATTGGCCCGCATGACCACGGCCGCGGCCACAGAGGCCGGAATTTGGGCCACCGGAATGATCAGGCCGAAGAAAACACCCAAGGCCACTCCCATGGCCACACCGCGGCGTGACCAGTGCCAAAGTTTGGGCTCTTTCACCCACGGCCCCATCCAAGCCAGACGCGGGTTGTTGTGTATTTGCTCCCGGCTGGGAACGAGCCGGCGAAGTCGGTCAAGCAGGCGCATTCACAGGCTCCAAAGAGTCAAAATCCAAACCCGTTGATTCAAAAAGACGTTGCATCGGTGGCATGTGGTGGGTCAAAAGCCCAAAGCGTATCAGCAGGACAGGCCGTCAGAGGCAACCCTTGTGCAACAGACTGATTTTGTTGCAGAACCGCCTTCCTAGACGGCGGTGCAAATGAACAACAATACAGTGGTTAAGGAGTATTTTCGGTCATGGACATGGTTAATTTGGGTTGGGCTGGGTTGGGTTTGGCGGTTTTAAACGCGCTGTTGTTACTGTGGTTGATCTTCAGCGGGCCTGACGACCCAACACAGCGGGCAACTGAGCGCTTTCAAATGGAATTACTCAAGGCGGTCAAGGCCAATAGCGAACAAGTGGCCGCTGACTTGCGACGGGAGATGAATGAGTCCTCGCGCGCAGGGCGCACCGAGCTCACCCAAAACCTGTCCACCTTTCAGCGCGCTTTGGTTCACCAGTCGGGCGAGGCCACGCGCACGCAAAATGCCCAAATCGATGCTTTTGGCCAGCAACTCACACTGCTTCAAAAATCACTGTCTGACACGCTCAACCAACAGCTGACCGGTTTGAGCGAGTCCAACGCACGGCGCATGAATGAGGTGCGTGAAACTTTGGAGAAGCAACTCGCCCAGCTGCAAACCACCAACGCGGCCAAGCTGGACGAAATGCGCGCCACAGTCGATGAAAAATTGCAGTCCACCTTGCAAGCCCGCCTGGGAGAAAGCTTTAAACAGGTGGCTGACCGTTTAGAGCAAGTACACAAAGGTTTGGGAGAAATGCAGACACTTGCGCAAGGCGTGGGGGATTTAAAGCACCTTTTGACCAACGTCAAAACACGGGGCATTTTTGGCGAGGCGCAGTTGGCGTCCTTGCTGGAGCAGGTGTTTGTGGCCGACCAGTACGTCGCCCAAGTGGCCACCCGTCCTGGCAGTAAAAACGTGGTGGACTTTGCCGTCAAACTGCCAGGCAAATTAGAGAGCGGTGAGCCTTTGTGGTTGCCGATTGATGCCAAGTTTCCCAACGACGACTACGAACGCTTGCTTGACGCGCAAGAGCGGGCCGATGCCGTGGGCGCTGATGCCGCTGGAAAAGCGTTGGAGTCCCGCATCCGGTTTGAGGCGAAGTCGATTACCGATAAATATGTGGAACCGCCTTACACCACGGATTTCGCCATTCTGTTTCTGCCCACCGAAGGGCTGTATGCTGAAGTGCTGCGTCGTCCCGGCCTGATGACCGCTTTGCAGCGGGACTACCGCATCACGCTGGCGGGGCCAACCACCTTGCTGGCCATGCTCAGTTCCCTGCAAATGGGCTTTCGCACGCTGGCGCTTGAGAGGCGTTCCAGCGAAGTTTGGCAAGTGCTGGGCGCGGTCAAAAACGAGTTTGGCAAGTTTGGGGACGTGCTGGCCAAGGTCAAGTCGCAGACCGAAACGGTGTTGAAGACCCTGGACAGTGCCGAAACCCGCAGCCGCGCGATGGGCCGAGCGCTCAAGAAGGTCGAGGCGTTGCCCGACCCCCAAACGCAGGCGCTGATTCCGCAAGACCGTGACTTTGACAGCGAACCTGAAGCCGGTTGAGCACGGCTTCGAGTGCGGGCTCAAGGGCTGATGAGGCCTTTGTAAAGCATGTACGCGGCCAGCCCAAACAAAATCGTGGCAAACACCCGTTTGAGTTGCTTCACTGGCAAAACGTGTGCCGCTTTAGCCCCCAACGGCGCGGTGAACACGCTGCAAGCGGCAATCACACCCAGCGCAGGCAACCAAATAAAGCCAAAGGAGTAGGGTGGCAAGTTCGCCACCGTTTGGCCGCTGAGTGCATAGCCCACGACGTTGGCCAAAGCGATTGGGAAACCCAGCGCGGCTGAGGTGGCAATCGCGTTGTGAATGGGCACATTGCACCAGGTCATAAACGGCACGCTGACAAAGCCGCCACCTGCGCCCACCAAGCCCGACAGAAAACCAATCACGCCACCGGTGCCCATCAGCCCGGGCGTGCCCGGCAACTGGCGCGTGGGTGCGGGCTTTTTGTCCAACAACATTTGGGTGGCAGAAAAGCTGACAAAGGCGGCGAAGAACAAGGCCAACCAAGCGCCTTTCAGCAGGCTGAACACGCCCAAACTGGCAACCATGCCGCCCAAAATAATGCCAGGTGCCAAACGCTTGACCAGCGGCCAACGCACCGCCCCGCGCTGGTGGTGCGCTCGCACGCTGGAGAGTGAGGTGAACAAAATGGTGGCCATGGAGGTGGCAATGGCCATCTTGACGGAGAGGTCTGGGCTAACTCCCCGGTGCGACAAGATGAAGGTGATGAATGGCACCATCAACATGCCCCCGCCAATGCCCAGCAAGCCCGCCAAAAAGCCGGTGCCCAAGCCCAGCACAGCGAGCGGTAAAACCAAGGCGGGTTCGAAAGTCATGGAGGAGGGCGGTGAAGTTAGGTGTCTGCAGAGCCACCGGGCCCGCATCCTGAGCATCCTGAACCTGGGTTAAGACGTACCAATGGAGAAGCTGAAAAAATAACTGAAGTACCAACAAAAAGACCAACTGTTGAGTCAAATGTCGTGACTTGCAGTGCGTTGCATTTTGACACGGTATGGACCGTGCATGAGCTGTGTCTGTCTTGCGGCGTTGAACGTGTCGCGCGTTGCCGACGAACCGACCATGACGTTTGTGAACCGCTGTTGAAACACCAAGCGACCCGCGAAACGCGGGGGGCGTGTTGGTACCCGAGTAATGACTGTTGGTACTGACCTATGAAGTTGACCGTTTGACTGCCCTGTTTTGCTGTTTCCGCCTCACCTTAACCAGGGTCACGCCTCCCTTGAGTGGGGCAGCAAACCAGCCTGATTTGATACGGCGATTCACTTGCGCATTCACCGTCGGGAATCAGCCGACGACTAGGCGTAGCCTGGCGCTCTTAGGCCAATTCAAACCGCCACCGGTGTCTGGGAGTGGGTATACCGCACCACATGGGCAAAGCGCTGCACGTCTTGCCGGGCTTCCCACAGATCAACTGCCTGTTGCATGTTCAGCCAGGATTCGGCACTTGAACCCAGCAGCTTCTCCAGGCGCAAAGCCATGTCACCCGATAGCGCCCGGTGTTCGTGCAGTAGCTGTGCCAACGTCACCCGCGACACACCCAGCAGCTCGGCCATGCGGGCCTGTGTGATGCCCAGGGCAGGTAGCACGTCTTCCCGCAGTACGGCGCCGGGGTGGGTGGGTTTGCGGTTTGGGTTGCGAAGTGACTTCATGGTGTGGCCTCCTAGTGATAGTCCTCAAGGTTGACAGCAGTGGCGTGCTGTCCGTCAAAGCGATAAGTGATGCGCAGATTGCCCGTCACCGTGACCGCATATTCACCAGCACGATCCCCCTTGAGAGCATGGAACTTGTTGCCCGGCAAATCCATATCGTCCGCTTTAATGGATGCCTCCAGACGGTCAAGCAGCCGCTCAATTCGCGCTGCGCTTTGGGCAGGGATTGCACGCTTGTCGCTTGCGGTAAAAAAGCGTTCAAGCCCTTTGTGTTTGAAGGATTCAATCATGGGGTGTTACGCGCTGC
>JBAQDW010000008.1:0-8925 GCA_049286445.1 Rhodoferax sp.
TTTGTCATGAGTTTCTCAATAAAAGAGGGTTTGTCCAACCTAAGGGGTTAGCTTCCTTGCTGCTCTTTTCTACGGTCGGCGTTCCTCTGATGGGAATCTCTTAGGTAGGTTAACCCGCTTATCTGACAATGATGCCAAGATGAAGGCCCTCGTCGCGGAGCTGCAAAATCGCTACGAAGCCCAAGATTATACAAAATTCATTGCCTGCCGGTTAAAATTAGGTATGTTCAGTTATCGACACGCCTTTCATGCCGGCAACCATGCCGACGTCCTCAAACACTCAGTGCTCATTGCCATCCTGCAGCATTTGCTGCAAAAGGACACCGCACTCACTGTTTTTGACACCCACGCCGGTGCCGGGCTTTATCGCCTCGACGGCGATTACGCCGAAACCAGCGGTGAAGCAGCCAACGGATTCTTGCGGCTGGTCAAGGAGCTGGAAAACGCGCCTCCTTCAACAGACGCTGCCATAACTCCCACCAAGCCCTTGGCCAATGGGAAAGCAAAAATAGTGGTCAAGCCCACGCTCAAGGACTTGGCACCTGCGCTCCAGGCGTACCTGGAGATGGTGGCCAGCTTCAACAGCAAGGGCAGCCACAAGATTTACCCAGGCTCGCCGTTCATTATTCAGCGCTTGCTGGGTGATCGCGACAAACTCAAATTGTTTGAGATTCACCCCACCGACATCAAAACGCTTTCAGCCAACATCGCCCAACTCGAAGCTGGTCGTCAGGTGGCCGTATTGCGAGAAGACGGTTTTGAAGGGATCAAGAAATTTTTACCTCCGCCCGCGCGCCGGGCATTGGTGTTCTGCGATCCCAGTTACGAGATCAAAAACGACTATTTGCGGGTTATCGCCATGGTCGCTGATTCGTTGACCCGCTTTGCCACCGGCACTTATGCCGTTTGGTACCCCATCATTCCTCGCCCGGAAGCGCATGATGTGCCACGCAAGCTCAAAACACTGGCCACCAAAGCGGGCAAGGGTTGGCTGAACGCCACACTGACCGTCAAGAACAGCAAGCTGCTGTCTGACGAAGCCGGTGATGTGAAACGCCCCGGCCTTCCCGCCAGCGGCATGTTTATCGTCAACCCGCCCCATACGCTTAAAGCGGCCTTGGTGGCGGCGCTACCCCAGATGGTGACCCTACTCGGGCAAGACCAGCACGCCACCTTCAGCGTTGACGCCGGAGGTTGATGGCTTTCGCCAGTCCGCTGCACCCAGCAGTTGCATTGGAACAGCGCCGTTAAAAGAAATGGCGTTGCTCACTCAGACGGATGACGCGGGAGCAAAGTCCACTGCGACAATGACCTCTCATTATTGTTTCAGGGAGTGTTTGCAATGACAATTCTGGTGACCGGCGGTGCCGGTTTTATTGGCAGTAACTTTGTGTTGGACTGGTTGCGTGGCAGCGACGAGACGGTCCTGAACGTGGACAAACTCACCTACGCAGGCAATCTGCAAAACCTGGCCTCGTTGCAAGGCGATGCACGCCATGTGTTTATGCAAGGTGACTTTGGTGATGCGGCCTTGGTAACCGGCTTGCTAGCGCAGTACCAGCCTCGCGCCGTGGTGAATTTTGCTGCTGAGTCGCATGTGGACCGCTCCATCCATGGACCCGGTGAGTTCATTCAAACCAATATTGTGGGCACCTTCAACCTGTTGGAAGCAGTGCGCGCTTACTGGGGGGCCCTGCCTGACGCGCCAAAAGCCGCGTTTCGACTGCTGCATGTATCAACCGACGAGGTGTACGGCTCGCTGAGCAAGACGGACGAGGCGTTTACCGAGACGCATCGCTACGAGCCCAATAGCCCCTACTCAGCCTCCAAAGCCGCCAGTGACCACTTGGTGCGCGCCTACCACCATACCTATGGCCTGCCCGTTCTCACCACCAACTGCAGCAACAACTACGGGCCGTTTCACTTTCCCGAGAAGCTGATTCCACTGATGATTGTGAACGCACAGGCGGGCAAGCCGTTGCCGGTGTATGGGGACGGCCAGCAGATTCGCGACTGGCTGTATGTGACTGACCACTGCAGCGCCATTCGCCGCGTGCTGGAGGCGGGTCAAGTGGGGGAGGTTTACAACATCGGTGGCTGGAACGAAAAACCCAACCTTGACATCGTGCACACCGTATGCGCCCTGCTGAACGAGCTAAACCCCCGTGCAGACGGCAAGCCCTACCAAGAACAGATCACCTACGTGACGGACCGCCCCGGCCACGACCGGCGCTACGCCATTGACGCGCGCAAGATTGAGCAGCAGCTGGGTTGGAAGCCCGCTGAGACCTTCGAGACGGGTATTCGCAAAACCGTTCAGTGGTACTTGGACCACCCCGACTGGGTCGCCAACGTGCAAAGTGGTGACTACCGCGACTGGGTAAGCCAGCAGTACGGAACCGCGGAGGCCGCATGAAAATCTTGCTTTTTGGGCGGGGTGGCCAAGTGGGCTGGGAACTGCAGCGCAGCTTGAGCGTGCTGGGTGAGGTCGTGGCGGTGGACTTTGAGGCCGCCCACAACCCGGACCGCTTGTGTGGCGACTTCACCAACTTGGCCGGCTTGCGAGACACCGTGCGCCGCGTACAGCCCCACATCATTGTCAACGCCGCCGCCCACACCGCCGTGGACAAAGCCGAGGGTGAGCCTGAACTTGCAAGGCAAATTAATGCGCTAGCCCCCGCTACACTTGCGCAAGCAGCTACTGAATTAGGAGCGTGGATGGTGCATTACAGCACCGACTATGTCTTTAACGGCAGTGGCAACCAGCCCTGGACGGAGGCCGATGCCACCGCCCCTTTGAGTGTCTATGGCACAACCAAGCGAGAAGGTGAGCAGGCAGTGGCCCAGTGCCCGATGCATCTGATTTTGCGCACCAGTTGGGTGTACGCGGCTCGGGGCGGCAACTTTGCCAAGACCATGCTGCGTTTGGCGGGCGAGCGTGATGCCTTGAGCGTGATTGACGACCAGTTTGGCGCCCCCACCTCGGCTGAATTGCTGGCCGACGTGACCACGCACGCCCTGCGCGCCGCCCGGCAGCGTCCCGAATTAGCAGGCTTGTACCACTGCGTGGCAGCGGGCGAAACCACCTGGTGTGGCTACGCCCGCTATGTGTTGGCACAAGCACAAACTTTGGGATGGACACTCCAGACCGGCCCCGAACAAGTCACAGCCACCTCCACAGCAAACTACCCCACGCCCGCGCGTCGGCCCCTCAATTCACGTCTGGACACCTCCCGCCTGCAAGCTGCGTTTGACCTGGTTTTACCGCCGTGGCAGCAGGGGGTGACGCGCATGCTGACTGAAATCAAAGGGAATACGACGCTATGACGATCACGACATTCACCCCCGCCCCGACCAACGCCAGCCCGGCGCGCAAGGGCATCATTTTGGCGGGCGGCTCGGGCACCCGGCTGTACCCGGTCACGCAGGTGGTGAGCAAACAGTTGCTGCCCATTTATGACAAACCCATGATTTATTACCCCCTCACGACGCTGCTGCTGGCGGGCATTCGTGAGGTGTTGGTGATCTCAACCCCGCAAGACACACCGCGCTTTGAACAACTGCTGGGCGACGGCAGCCAGTGGGGTATTCACATCAGTTACGCCGTGCAACCGTCGCCCGACGGTTTAGCCCAGGCGTTTTTGATTGGCGAGACATTTCTGAACGGCGCCCCAAGCGCGCTGGTGTTGGGCGACAACATCTTCTATGGCCATGACTTTGCGGGTTTGCTCCAACATGCCAACCAACAAACCCAAGGCGCCACGGTATTTGCTTATGCCGTGCAAGACCCTGAGCGCTATGGCGTGGTGGAGTTTGATGAACAGGGCCGCGCCATCAGCCTGGAAGAAAAGCCCACCGCACCCAAGTCGCGCTACGCGGTAACCGGCCTGTATTTTTACGACAACCATGTGGTGGACATGGCCAAACAAGTGAAACCATCGGCCCGAGGTGAGCTGGAAATCACCGACCTCAACCGCCTGTACCTGGAACAAGGCACGCTGGATGTGCAAACCATGGGACGCGGTTACGCCTGGCTGGACACCGGAACGCACGAGTCCATGCTGGAGGCCAGCCAGTTCATCTACACCATCGAAAACCGCCAGGGCCTGAAAGTGGCCGCCCCCGAAGAGGTGGTTTGGCGCCACGGCTGGATTGATGACGCTCAATTGGAAACACTGGCGCAACCGCTGGTCAAATCAGGCTACGGGCAATACTTGCTGCGATTGCTCAAAGAAAAGGTGTATTGATGAAAGTCACGGCTTGCAAAATTCCAGACGTCCTGCTGATTGAGCCGAAATTATTTGGCGATGATCGTGGGTTCTTTTATGAGAGCTTTAATCAAAAGAATTTCGATGCCGCCACGGGTTTGAGCTTGAACTTCGTGCAGGACAACCATTCCAAGTCGGCCAAGGGTGTGCTGCGCGGCTTGCATTACCAAGTGCAACACCCCCAGGGCAAGCTGGTCCGCGTGGTCGCTGGCGAGGTGTTTGACGTGGCGGTGGACATTCGCCCGGCGTCACCCACGTTTGGGCAATGGGTGGGAGAGATATTGTCGGCCAGCAACCACCGCCAGCTGTGGGTGCCACCGGGTTTAGCGCATGGATTTTTGGTGTTGTCTGACAGTGCCGAATTTTTGTACAAAACCACCGACTACTATGCGCCGGCCTTTGAGCGCTGCATTGCGTGGGACGACCCCACCTTGGCTATCACCTGGCCAGAAATGGATGGCCCACCCGCACTGTCGGCCAAAGATGCGGTGGGGGCCGCCTTTTTAAGCGCCTGCGCACCGTTCAGCACCTGATTACCTCAATTCAAATCAAGGTTATCGCTGAGGTGCCACCAGCGTGTCTTGTGATTTGCGCTGCGGTGGGCAGGGGGCAATCGGTTTACTCGCCCCAGGGCAACATGAGGGTGAGCAAGGACAGTTTGGCGAATTCAGGCTCGAACAGGTCGATTATTTTTTGCGGTTCGGGGCACAGTTTGGCATCACTGATGATGCCAAACTGAACGCCCCCGCCGTAGCTCAAAATTGAGACCCCCAGACCCACCGATCCAGATTGAGGCACCCAGAACAAGCTCTGCTCCAAAGTGGCACCGCAAAATTTGAGCTTCTCGCGCGGACCTGGCACATTGGTCATGACCGCCGTGGTTTTTCGGGAGAAGAGGTTCAGCATGGCGTCCTGCAGAGGCTTCACCACCAAACCCGCAACCGCCAAAAGCCCAAAAGCCAACAGCGGCTGCAAGCTGCCTTTCATCGCGGACATGCGCCGACGTACTTCAAACACCCTTTCTACGGGATTGTCCAGACCCAGCGGCAACACCACGGGTGCCAGACCAAAGCGGTTACCCAACTTGTAGGCTTGGTCCATGGGCCGCAGATTCACAGGCACCATCGCACGCACTTCCTTCCCCGCGGTGTCATCGCCAAATGACTTCATGTACTGCCCCAACGCCCCTGCCACGCAACTGAGCAGCACATCGTTAATAGAACAGTTCAATGCCTGACCAATTGCCTTCACCTCAGCCAATGGAATAGGTTGGCACCAAGCTACCCGCTTCGATGCGCCGGGTATGCCCTTCAAACGGGTGGGCGAGTCGTCTGGCATCAGCGCCAAGGACGCACCATCCCGCATGAGCTGGTAGGCCAGCTTGGCCAGCCCTGCCGAACTGGCCAAGCCCCTCTCCAAACCGTGTTCAAACCCTTTTTTGGGATCAAGCAACAGCCCCATCGCGCCCACCACGCCGTCGCCCGCGACATCCAATGCCTTCACCGTGGCCTCGGTGAAAGGCTTGATCAAGGTGTCCGTGATCCATTCCTCAACCCCTTCCAATCCGTCATGCCCCTGCGCGTGGTGGCGAGGGGTGGGCGGCTCCATTCCCCCATCGACCATGGATTGGGTGACCGCAATCAAGGCCAGTCCGTCGGCAATGCAGTGGTGAATGCGGCACATCAGGGCCGAGCCGCCTTGGTAGTCTTCGACCAAGCGAAACTGCCACAACGGATGGTGAATGTCCAGCGGCTCCATGGCCAGCTCGGCCAGCCGGTTCTGCAGTGCCTTTTGTTCTTGCCCCTTGACCACGGGCGGCAAGACCTCGGCCACCACGTGGCGCTCAATGCGAAAGTCGGCATCGGTGACCCAACTCGCCCCCGTGGCGTCTTGCTGAACGCGCTGCCCAAAACGCGGAAATTTGAGGAGCCGCGACTCGATGCGCGCCGACACCTCTTTGAGTTTCAAGCCGGGCTTCAGAATCCAGACCCCCACAATCATCATCAGATTGTGTTCGCCATCCATGCGCAGCCAAGCGGTATCGACCTTGCTCATGCGCGCTGATGGCGCGGCACTGCCCGCCGCATGCCCCTGCGCAGGGAGGCCCAGGTCCATGTCGTTTTCCGAATTGCACGGTGTCAGGACAGGCTTCTTCGTCTTAATTTTGGTGACCATGGGAGCTCTCTTGAGAAGGTTCTCTATTCTGTAAGCAAAACGAATCGTAAGATACAGCGTACCAACCCAAGAGGGTGGTTTAGTAATTTATTCGGAGAAAAATATGTCAGACCTACAAACCCAATTTGAAGCCGCCGTTGCCAACTCAAAAAACCTGACCGAGCGCCCCGACAACATGACCTTGCTCAAGTTGTATGCCCTCTACAAACAAGGCAGCGTCGGCGACAACGCGGACAAAAAACCAGGCTTCAGTGACATGGTTGGCCGCGCGAAGTGGGATGCATGGAACGGGCTCAAAGGCACCAGCAACACAGACGCGATGCAGCAATACGTGGACTTGATTGAATCGTTGAGCTGAAGCACCTGCGGATTAAGTGCTCTCCTTTTTCTTGGCCGCGCGCTTTACCGGCGGCTTGGCATGGAGCAGTTGGTCCAGGTTCTTGACGATCTCGCTTTCAATCGTTGCCTTAAACGTTCCCAACAAAAACCCCAGTTTGGCGTTCAACTCGAATCGGTCTTTGGTGACCACCAAGGTTCCGTTGACCCCCGATCGCGTAAAGCACACTTCGTCATGGGCCGTGCCTTCTTCGTAGGTACAGTCCATGCCAAACTCTTTTTCAGCGTGCTCCGCCCATTGAAAAGCCACTTTTCGTGCACCACTCAAGCCCAGATGGTGGTCGCGCAAGATGTGAAGATCAGCCACGGGAATTCTCCATAGATAGATTTTTTAAAATGTCAGTTCGTTCTTGAACAGGCAGGTCAGACAGGCGTTTGGCGGCATCGTAAAAACGGGACCAGTCCCGTCCTTCCCGCTCAAACAAGGCCTCAAAACCGGGCACCCATTCATCATAAGTGGCCTGCGCACCGAACGTCGCATTGTTGGCATCCGTTACCCAGGCGTCATAACCACCGTACCCATTCCACGTGGCTTTAAGTTGCTGGTAGTCCGATCGAAATTTTGCAATTGCTTCGTTTTTCATAGCTAAAGCCGAAGATCTGTCAAGGGCTAGCACCCTGTTTCTCTCATAAATAATGTCCAGCCGTTGGCGCGTGCTCAAAGACAAAGCGCGGAACTGCCGGCGCCGGGTATCGAACGCTTCGTACTGCAAGCGCGCCTCGGGCGACCCCTCTTCAGCCAACCAACGCTGACCCCCGAGCCGCTCGACGGCTGTGGCAAAGGATTCGTTGAACATGGTGTCGTCTTTGACATACAGCACTTGATGCGCCAACTCATGAATCACCATGCGGGCCAACTCCCCGTCCGGGTAGCGAATGAAGGTGCTCAACAGGGGATCGCCACCGGCCCAATTCAACCAGCCCAAAGTGGAATAAGCAGGCACGCCATAAACACGGGCCTCCAGGCCTTGAAGCCGCAGAGCGGCCGCTTCAGCTTGCGCCTCGGCCTCATCGTAATAGCCGCGGTACGTCACGCACCCCACGACGGGGAAGCACCAGCGGTGAAGGGTTAAAGACAATTCGGGGGCGGCCACCACATTCCACACCACCGCCCGCCGCTTCAAGTCGGCAAAGCGCCGGTAACTCTCGTTGTCGGGCAAATGCAGCTCAGTGACCGAGAACTGCCGAATTTTTTGGGACAACTGCAAGCGCTGCTTCAACGCAGGCGAGACCTGCTCATCGGTCAACCACTGCTCAATCGGGCGGGCGGACTGCATGACCTGCACATGCCCACTCACCGCTTGAAAGTAATAGCGACCGTCGGCGCACCCGACACCCAAACCCAGCACCAACAGCGCGCTTGCCGTTACCGCCAGCCAGCGCCAACGCCGGTCAGCCGGATGAGGGGACTCAGGCGGTGTAGTATCGAAAGGAACAACCACAACAGGACCACCATGCTCTTCAAATTCAAATCCAAAAACACCGGCGACATTATCATGCTACAGCCTCATGCGGAGCAGATTCTGACCATTTTGGGCCGTGACACCGCCAACGGCGCGTCCAACAAAGGCATCATCCAGGCCGAACAAATTCCCGCCGCCTTGGTCGCTTTGCACCATGCGATAGCGGCGGAGGAAACCGCGCGAGAAACCGCCGCGGCCGAGGCGCTGGCCAATGGTGAACCCGCGCCGGTGTACGCCGATGTGTCACTGCGTCAACGTGCCCTGCCCTTCATGGACATGCTGCGCCGCTGCGAATCTGACGGAGACGATGTCGTCTGGGGCGTTTAACGCTTCACGCTTCACGCTGAACCGGGCAAGAAGAGCCTAAGCCTGAATGGCACTTGCTTGAGTTTTAACCCTTAATCCTTAATCCTTAATCGTGCGGTTTCAGCGACCCCATGCGTTCCGGATTCTGGGTGTTTTCGGCCTGTAGCCCTTGCTGTACCTGCGTAAGCAGCTATCAACGATGTAGCAATTCTTGCGCTGCAACCCCCACTCTCACCCCCAACCCCTCTCCCGCCCCGCCGGGCGGGAAAGGGGGGCCAACAGCCCTATGTGGCCGCGTGTTGGAAGTGGTTGAGTTC
>JBAQDW010000009.1:0-3258 GCA_049286445.1 Rhodoferax sp.
CGGCCCTATAACCCGGACCCGTTTGGCGAGGTGCCTTGCGTGTGCCTGCGCATTCCTACCGGCGGGGGCAAGACGCTGATGGCGGCGCATGCGGTGCGGGTGCTGGCCACCGAGTGGCGTGCCACCGATGCCCCAGTCACGGTATGGCTGGTACCCAGCGACACAATTCGCAGCCAGACGCTCAAAGCCTTGCAAACCACCGGTCACCCTTACCGCGAGGCGTTGGAAGCCCATTACGGCGCGGATGTGCAGGTCTGTGTGCTGGAAGACTTGGCCAACATTGCACCCACCGACTGGGGCCAGCGCGCCGTGGTGGTGGTGGCAACCATTCAGAGCTTTCGCATTGACGACACCGACAAGCGCAATGTGTACAGCTTCTCAGAGCGCTTTGAGCGGCATTTCAAAGCGCGCGACGAGCAGCAGTTGCGCGTGCTGCACGGTTTGCCCGATGCGGTGGTGACTCTAGAGGAGGCCGCCAGAGACACCAGTGGTGTGCTGGTCGGGTTTGTGGGCCAGCCGCGCTGGAGTTTGACTAACTGGTTGGCGCTGCACGAGCCGCTGGTGATTGTGGACGAGGCCCACAACACCAAAACCGACAAGAGCTTTACCGCACTCAAGCGGCTGAACCCCAGCGCCATTCTGGAGCTAACGGCCACGCCCATCCCCACCAAGACCAATGTGCTGTACCACGTGAGCGCGCAAGAGCTGGCAGGGACTGGCATGATCAAGCTGCCCATTGCGCTGGCCGAGCACCCCCAAGGCTGGCAGCAGGCGGTGTTTGCAGCGGTGCAGACGCAGCGCGCGCTGGAAGCCGAGGCGCTGAAAGACGAGGCCGATGGCAACGGCTATGTGCGCCCCATCGTGCTGTTTCAGGCACAAAACGAGAACGATGAGGTGCCACCAGCAGCCCTGCGCAAACACCTGGAAGACGAGCTGCACATTCCCACAGAGCAAATCAAGATTGCCACCGGCGACACCCGCGAACTGGAAGGCCTGGACCTGGCGGCACGCGACTGCCCGGTGCGCTTTGTCATTACCGTGCAGGCACTGCGTGAGGGCTGGGACTGCCCGTTTGCCTACGTGCTGTGCTCGCTGCAAAAGCTGTCCAGCGCCACGGCGGTGGAGCAATTGCTGGGCCGGGTGCTGCGCATGCCCTATGCCAAGCCCCGTGGACGTGCTGCGCTGAACCGCGCCTACGCCCATGTGTGCGAAGCCAAATTTTCTACAGCGGCCCATGAATTGGCCGACCGATTGATCAACAACATGGGGTTTGAGGCACTGGATGTGGCGTCCATGGTGGTGCAGCAGTCCAGCCTGCCGCTGTTTGATGAATTTAAAGAAAATCAGCCTCTAGCCCTTGATAGCATTGCGCAAGTAGCTACTAATTTCGTAGCGACTTCACTCACTCCCGAGCTGCAAACGGCGGCGGGCGTGGTGGCGGCGCAGGTGGGCGGTGAGCCAACCTGGGTGGTGACCGGCCACATCAGCCCCGAAGTGGAGGCCCTGCTGGTCACCCAAGTGCGCGGTGCCAAAAAACAGGAGCAGGTGCAAGCCAAGGTGGCGCAGCACAACGCGCTGGTGGCGGCCCAGTCATCCCCCGCTTCGCGCGGCGAGCGCTTTGCCCCTATTCCCACGCTGGGATACCGCAGCACTCCGCAAGGCCAGCTGTGGCCGCTGGAGCGTGAAGCGGTGCTGGAGGCAGTGGCGCTGGATTTGCTGAACATTGAGGCGATTAACCTGCCCGGCTTTCAGGTGGTGGAGCAGTCCAACACCTTTGAGATTTACCTGAAAGACTCACACGTCAAGCTGCGCGCGGCGGATGCCAACCAGATTGCCTTTGACTATGGCTCCAGCACGATTACCGCCGACGATTTGGTCCGCTGGCTGGACCAATCGTTGTTCCAAAAACTGCCAGAACTCACGCAGGGGCAGCGTACCGCTTACTTTGCCGCCGTGGTCAACCACCTGATGCATGAAAAGGCCGTGCCGCTCGTCACTCTGGCAAAGACCCGCTTTCGGCTGGCGCAAGACATTGAAGCCCGGGTGGGCGACCTCAAAGACAAAGCCGCCAAGTCCCAATTTCGCCAACTGGTTTTGGAGGAAGCGTGGCGCATTGAACCCGATTGGTCGCGGCCCCTGGTGTTTGAGGCCAACCGCTACCCCGTGCCGGCGGGGTCCCGCTACAGCGGGCGCTACCAGTTCAACAAACATTTCTACCCTGTTCAAGCCGATTTGAAAGACGGTGGCGAAGAGTTTTTCTGCGCCCAGCTGCTGGACAACCATGCCAAGGTGAAGCGTTGGGTGCGTAACCTGACCACGGCACCGTGTGGTTTTGGATTGCCCACGTCCAAAGGGCATTTTTACCCCGACTTTGTGGCGGAGTTGCTGGACGGCCGCATTGCGGTGATTGAGTACAAGGGCGCACATTTGGTGAACGACCCGTATGAAATAGAAAAACGGCAGTTGGGCGAGTTGTGGGCGCGCAAAAGCCAGGGTCGGTGCCTGTTTGGGCAGATCACCAAAGAGCGCAACGGCTTGGGCACGGCAGGACAACTGGACGCTTTACTGACATGAGCATTGACATTCACCCTCTGGGCCGGGTCGAGTACCTGCCCACTTACGCGGCCATGCAGGCCTTCACTGCCGAGCGCACCGCCGACACGCCGGATGCGCTATGGATTTGCGAGCACACCCCGGTTTATACACAAGGGCTAGCGGGCAAATCGGAACATATCTTTAACCCCGGCGATATCCCCGTGGTGCAAACCAATCGGGGCGGCCAAGTCACTTACCACGGTCCCGGACAGGTCATGGGCTACCCCATGATTGACCTGAAACGGGCGGGCTACTTCATTAAGGAATACGTTTACCGAATTGAAGAAGCCGTGATTCGCACGCTGGCCCACTTTGGCGTGACCGGTCACCGCGTCGCTGGGGCGCCGGGCATTTATGTACGGCTGGACGACCCGTTTTCCCATGCGCTGTTGCCACAGCGCCCCACCAAAGCTAATTTGGCTGGGGGCGCCGATCCTGATTTCTTTGGCTTAGGCAAGATTGCCGCCTTAGGCATCAAAGTCAGTCGCAATTGCACTTACCACGGTGTGGCGCTGAACGTCGCAATGGACCTTGAGCCCTACTCGCGCATCAACCCTTGTGGTTATTCGGGGCTGCAAACTGTGGACCTTTCTACAATCGGGGTCTCTGTGCCTTGGCAAGAGGTGGCCGATTTTTTTAGCCACAAGCTGGCCAGCCACCTTA
>JBAQDW010000010.1:0-2941 GCA_049286445.1 Rhodoferax sp.
GTGCAGGGAGAGCGGGATCTGGTTGCAGACTGCCGAAGTTTGGCGCGCTTCGAGTTACGCGGTATTCCGGCTATGGCGGCAGGCGCTGCGCGAATTCGCGTCACTTTCACTGTCGATGCAGACGGGCTGTTGAGTGTTAACGCAATAGAACAAACCAGTGGAGTAGAAACGAGAATCGACGTCAAGCCATCGTATGGTCTGAGCGATGACCAGATTGCGGCCATGTTGCAAGATAGTTTCACCACGGCCGAAGTGGATATGCGTTCGCGGGCATTGGTTGAAGCTCGAGTTGACTGTGATCGAATGGTGTTGGCAATCAACAGCGCATTGGCTGCTGATGGTGATTTGTTGACACAGACTGAGCGAACTGACATTGATGGCTTGATCTCTTCTGCAAAAATATCTCGGTCTTTAGAAGACGCCGCTCAGATTGAAGCAGTGACGCAGGCGCTTGCCAAAGGCACAGAAGCATTTGCCGCAGTTCGAATGAACCGAGGCATTCAAAAAGCGCTAGCGGGTAAAAATATTGAAACCATCTGACGCAGATTTAACGGAATAGACAATGCCCATTATCAGGATCATGCCTCACCCCGAATACTGTCCGCATGGCGCTGAAATATCAGCGCCAGCTGGCACATCCATTTGTGAGGCCATGCTGGACAATCAGATCAACATTGAGCACGCCTGTGACATGAGTTGCGCATGTACCACGTGTCATGTCATTGTGCGAGAGGGCTTTGCGTCCTTAAACGAGTTAGATGAAAACGAAGAGGATTTATTGGATCGCGCCTGGGGGCTGGAACCCAACTCTCGTCTCAGTTGCCAAGCTTTTTTGGCCCAGAACGATGTGGTGGTCGAAATACCAAGATACACCGTCAATCACGCCAAAGAAAAGCACTGATAGATTGTGGTGAGTTTAAGAAAATAGAGTATGCGCCAAATTTTTCTTGATACTGAAACGACCGGTTTATCCGCAGATAGCGGAGACCGAGTGATCGAAATCGGCTGCGTAGAGATGTTCAGCCGAAAGCTGACGGGGAACAACAAACATTTCTATTTAAACCCTGGAAGAGAGAGCCATGAGGATGCGCTCAAGGTTCACGGTATCACCAGTGAATTTCTGAAAGATAAGCCTCAATTTTCGGCGGTGGTCGACGAATTGCTCACCTATCTTGAAGGCGCTGAAGTTGTCATTCATAACGCGGCTTTTGATATTGGCTTTTTGAACAAGGAGCTTGAGTTGCTTGGGCGACCCAAGTTTAGAGAGTTTGTTGCGAGCGTGACTGACACACTGGTGATGGCGAAGGAGATGTTCCCCGGCAAACGAAATTCTCTGGATGCATTGTGTGGACGCCTGGACGTTGATAACTCCGGTCGAGCTCTGCATGGGGCGTTGCTGGATGCCGAACTATTGGCTGATGTCTATATCAATATGACTCGCGGCCAAGAGGCCTTGGTCATGGAGGTGGGATCGAACGAGATCGCTAAGCAGGAGGTCTCTGTAGTTGATTTGCTTACTTTTTCCCCACCCGTTTTGTGGGCTAACGGGGAAGAGACTGCTGCGCATGAACGAGCTCTTAAAGAGATCGATAAAGCCAGCGCGGGAAAAACTGTTTGGCAGGCCAGCACTTCAAAATATGGCATAATAAAAGACTTATCTGATAAGCAGTCAGGGCGATTAGCTCAGGGGTAGAGCACTGCATTCACACTGCAGGGGTCGCAAGTTCGAAACTTGCATCGCCCACCAAATAGACGTTTGAAATCAAGGACTTAGCTAAACAGCCAAGTCCTTTTTTTTCGTCTGTACGGAAATAGTACGGAAAACAATATGTTTTGCTTTCCTGTACTTTGGCAGCAGCGCCACCAATGTCGAGGTTGTTGGTGGTCATTTTCGTGACGGTCACGAAATAGGCCATGCTGATGTCGGTCGCGGTGTTGCTATTCAAATGTCCACCCGAGTTCGACAGTTAAACGCGTAAGTCATTGATTCATATAGTTTCGCAAGTCAAGTGTGCCACTACAGGAGAGTCAATTGGGTGTTAATCGTTGGTTTTTTGATCGTCAGCGCCGCCAAAATGGCGGTGTGTTCTTGGTTGATTGTGGAGAGTCCTGCCACCGGCTGCGTGTCATTGACCATCACCTGATGGTGCTGAATGCGGCGCAACTTATCGAGTGCACGCTCCGGTGAGAGCTGGGTATCGCTTGCGCGTAACCTCATCCTCATCACCCGATACAGAAGCAGCGCCATAAAACAAATGGCTGCATGTGCCCTGATGCGCTCAGGCAAGCGGTGGTAGACCGGACCAATCTCGATCTCAGACTTCAGAACCCGAAACCCGCGCTAAATATCGGCCAAAGACTTGTAACGTTTCACCACCTCGTCTGGTGTCAAGTCTGGAGTGTTGGTCACCAGTAGCAATTTGCCATCCATCAGGCGCGCATGGGTTAATGCGCGCTCGTCAATATCGTAGGTGAACAACTCACTTTTCAGATCCACCTTGATGATGTGCGACAGATGGGCCTCAGACACCTCGCGATAGAAACGCGCACGCGCACCGCCATCTGACAGTTTGCGTCCCCGCGCCTTTTTGCCCGTATCTTGGTCATCAAGTTTGCCACTCCACTCTAGCGCCTTCTTTTGCAACTCTGCAATGCGCGTGTCGCGCTTGTCTGTGGCCTGCTTGGCCACCAACGGGTCATGCGCCACGACCAATCGCAACTTGTTCCAGGCAGTCTCCCCCAACACTTCTTTTTCTGCCTTGGCGCACTGCTGCGAGTGCAGCGGCGCCAATAATTCATCCCAAATTTCCCATTAACCCAAATTTCCCATTAGCCCTAATTTCTAATGGAAGCCATTAGCGCAAGTGTTTGATTTGTTTGAAGAATTGGCTGATTTTTGGGTAAAGTAGCTGATCTCGATTTCAGTGCGGGGTTGTCATGA
>JBAQDW010000011.1:0-2922 GCA_049286445.1 Rhodoferax sp.
AATAAGAGCCTTTTAGGCTCCTGGCCCCCGCTGTACCTGCGGGAGCAGCTATCAAAAAGAAAGCGCCTGCCGTGGCACCACGGCAGGCGCTTTTTCGTTGTTCTGATTCAGCGTTTGGGGTCGGGAAAGATCAGGCCGTGCAGTCCGCGTTTGCGCTCAAAAGGTTTCCACTGACCTTCGGGCTGAGCCAAACGGTCGGCTACCGCCCACCAGGTGCTCGGGTTCAAACCCAGGCCGAGGTGGCTGGCGATGACTTCCAAATTTTCGGTCTGGCGGTTGGCGCGGCTGGGGGCTTGCACGCTGGCTGACCAAGCCACCACGCCATCAGTGCGCGAGAAAATGGAGGTGGTGGGCACGGGGGGGGCGACAGGCAGATCAAACTTGCCAATCTCTTGGTGAATGCCGCGACCGCTGGTCAACTCATACAGCCGCCACGCGTTGGTGCTCAGGTGGGAGCCGGCAAAAGGCGTGCCCATGGTGATGACGTCGCGCACCAGTTCGGGCAACGCTTTGGCCAGCTCACGGGCATAAACGCCGCCCAGGCTCCAACCAATTAGGCTGACTTTGTTGCCCGTGGCGTCAAACGTGTCTTTGACTTGCTGAATGGCGGTGCTCAACACCCCGGCGCGAGGACCAAAGTTAAAACCCTGGTTCCAGCCGGACATGTCATAACCCAAATTGCCCAAGAACCCCCGCAAGGGCAGGGTGGAGCCGTCGCTGGCGGACAGGCCGGGAAACACGATGACGGAATGGCCATCACCCACAGGCGCTTGGCTGAGCAGTGGCCAAGCAGGCACCACGGCACCAAACTCCCACAACGCGCGAAATTCCATCGCCATCAGCCAGGGGCTGGGTGGCAGCTCAGTTGAATCGGGCTTGGGGGAAAGCTTGTGGGCCATAGTCGCGGTTGAGTCCATCAAAGGGGGGGTCGTTTGGCCGCTGCCGAAGCGCGGCGGCGGGTTTGACTTTTCACGGTAGCAGTTTTTTCTGGCCCTTGAACCCGTTGAAGGGCTTTTTTGGCCGCGTTTTGAGCGGGTGGCGTCGCGTGGGCGACAGGCGAGGGCGGTGGGAGCGTGGGGGCCACCAGCATCGTGCGCGCCTCCTCGAACGCCTGTGTCAGTGCGTCGCACAGCGCTTGCACGTTGGGCAGGGCGTGCGGGTCGGTGACGATGCCAAAGTCCACTTGGCCGGCGTAGGTTTGAATGGTGATGTTGAGGGCCAAACCGTGCGTCACGATCGACAGCGGGTGAAAAGTCATGAGCTTGGCACCGGCCAAGTACAGCGGCACCTGCGGCCCGGGCACATTGCTGATGACCAGATTGGCGGGCATCGGCAAGCGGTGGGACAGGCCGGTTGACTGGTACGTTTTGTACGCTGCTTTGGCCAGACCGCAGACCAACCAGGGGGCCAGCAATGAGGGGTAGTCCGTGGGAATCAGCCCTTTCAGGTTGGAGCGGGCGGTTTTGACTTTGTGGGTGGACGTTTGAATGGCCGCCAGGCGCTGCAGCGGGTCGGCCAACTGCGTGCCCAGCGCCACCACGGTCATGGAGGCTTGGGTGTTGAGGTCTTGGTTGCCTTCTTCGCGAATGCTGATGGGCATGGCGGCCAGCAATGACTTTGGCGGAAGGCCACCGTGTTGGGAGAGGTAGTTGCGCAAAGCGGTGGAGCACAGCCAGAGCACCACATCGTTAAAGGACGCGCCCACCACCTTGCCTATGGCGCGGCACTCGGCAAAGGGCAGTTGCACGGTGCCAAAACTGCGCTGGGTGCTGACGGCCACATTGAAGTCCGTCATGGGTGCCAAGGTGATGGGCAGTTTTCGTTCGCCTTTCGGGGGGCGTGAAGCAGTTGAATTCGGGGTGAGGGTGCGTGTGAGGGCTTTGGCCACCTGCGGAAGGGCTTTGAAGAGCGCTTTGTACTGGGTGAAGGAGCCCGCGACCACCCCGCTGAGCAAGGCCAGGCGACTTGGGGTGTCGGGAGGCTCACTTTGCGCAGCGGCTGGCGGCGGTGCGACTTCACGGGGGGTGGGGCTGGTGTCCAAAATGGCCTGCGTCAGTACGGTGCCGCCCTTGCCGTCCAAGGCGGCGTGGTGAACCCGGGAGTACACGCCGGCGCAGATGCTGCCGTCGGGCCGTTTGATGCGCTCAAACACATAAAACTCCCACAGCGGTTGGCTGCGGTCCATGAGCTGGGCGTGTAACTCAGCGCACTTTGCCTGCGCTTCGCGCACGGTGAGCGCTTTTCCTGGGATGGACTTGATATGAAAGTTCAAGTCAATGTTGGGGCACGGGACCCAACTGGGGTGGCCCAGTTCCAAGGGCATCAATGCCAATTTTTGAGTGAACAACGGCGCCAAATGCAAACGCTTGGTCAAGTGCTTTTTGATCGCGGTGTGAAAACGGCCCTTTTGCCCCGCTGGGCGCTCATACAAACAGAGCGACCCAATGTGCATGGGCGTTTGCGGGGTCTCGAGGTACAGAAACGAGGCGTCAAGGCCGCTGAGTGTGTTCATGGGGTTTGCGTGTTGCGCTGGCACGTGGGTGAAGGTGGGCGTATTTTGCGCTCGGATGCCGGCACTTGACAGTCGGGTCAGACCCGATGGCGACGCCCCCCCGATCAAGGCGCGGGGGCGGGTGGGGTGCGCAGCGGGCTGCGCTGTTCCAGGTGCTTCATGTACTGCTCAATGCCTTCGCCCTCGCGCTCTAAAAATCGCTCCACCGCCTCGGAGAACGAAGGGTGGGCCAGCCAGTGTGCGCTGGTGGTGGACACCGGCAGCAGCGCGCGGGCCATTTTGTGTTCGCCTTGCGCGCCGCCTTCAAAGCGGTGGTAGCCGTGCTCAATGCACCATTGCAGGGGCTGGTAATAGCAGGCTTCAAAGTGCAGGCAGTCCACGCGCTCCATCGCGCCCCAGTAGCGGCCGTA
>JBAQDW010000012.1:0-1831 GCA_049286445.1 Rhodoferax sp.
AACCGCGCCGGTTTCACCGGCATTGGCTTTAGTCTGCACAGCGAAATCGTGGCACCTTACCTGTTGCACTACGGCACCGACGATCAAAAATCCCGCTACCTGCCCAAACTGGCCAGCGGCGAGATGATTGGTGCCATCGCCATGAGTGAACCCGCTGCCGGGTCAGACTTGCAAGGCATCAAAGCCACCGCCATGCAACAAGCCGACGGCAGCTACCTGCTCAACGGCAGCAAAACCTTCATCACCAACGGCTGGCACGCTGACTTGGTGGTCGTCGTGGCCAAAACCAACCCGGCTGCCGGTGCAAAGGGGACGAGCTTGCTGCTGGTGGAGCGCGGCATGGTGGGGTTTTCGGTGGGCAAGCGCTTGAAGAAACTCGGGCTCAAGGCGCAAGACACGTCTGAGCTGTTCTTTGACAACGTCAGCGTGCCCGCCGCCAACCTGTTGGGCGGGCCCGCGTTTGAGAACAAGGGTTTTATTTGCCTGATGGAGCAACTGCCTTGGGAGCGCCTGCAAATCGCGATTGGCGCGGTGGCAGCGGCAGAAGCGGCCATTGGCTGGACGGTGGACTATGTGAAAGAGCGCACCGTTTTTGGCCAGCCGGTCGCCTCGTTTCAAAACACCCGATTCAAATTAGCCGAATTGCAGACCGAGGTCCAGGTGGCCCGGGTGTTCGTGGACAAATGCACGGAGCTGGTCTTGAACAACACGCTGGACACCGCCACCGCCAGCATGGCCAAGTACTGGTGCAGTGACCTGCAATGCAAAGTGATGGATGAATGTGTTCAGCTGTTTGGCGGCTACGGCTACATGTGGGAATACCCCATCACCCGCGCCTACGCCGATGCCCGCGTGCAACGCATTTACGGCGGCACCAATGAAATCATGAAAGAAGTCATCACCCGTTCCATGGGCTTGGGCGCAAAATAGCCCACCCGGAGGATTCACTATGCCTACTTTGCTCGGTGTTCAGGTGGCCAAAGCCCGTCGTGCCCAAATGGGAGGCCGCGCGGTGTTGACGGCTATTTTCAAAACGGCGGTGACCGGCCCGGTGCCGGTGCTGCCACTGGGGCTGGAAGGTGATGAGCAGGCCGATTTGTCGGTGCACGGCGGGCTAGACAAAGCCGTCTACGCCTACCCCTCAGAGCACTACCCCTTCTGGTCCGACGCCCGGGCCCGCACCGGGCATGCCGAAATTGACGATGCCTTGCTGTTTGGCTGCATGGGTGAAAACCTGAGCTTGCAAGGTCTGCTGGAAACGCAGGTCTGGGTGGGCGACGTCTTCGAGTTCACCCACTGCCGCTTGCGCGTGACCAGCCCCCGCGAGCCCTGCTACAAATTCAACGCCGCCATGGGCTACAGCGGCGCGGTGCGAGCGATGGTCCAAAGTGGGTTCTGTGGCTGGTATCTGGCGGTGGACGAGCCAGGCACGATCAGCGCCAGAGAATCGTTTGAAGTGACACCTGGCCCGCGAACCGTTTGTATTGCCGATGCGTTCAAAACGATGATGTTCAAGCCCCTCAGTTGAAGTAGTTGAAGTTGTTGAACGCTACAGAAAAAAGAGCGGCTTGCGCAGTCTGCACCGGGGCTAGAGGTGAATGGCACTTGCTTAAGCGGTTAATCGTTAACCGTTAAGCGTTAAGCGTTAAGCGTGCGGGTTCAGCGGCCCCATACGTTCAGGGTGAGGGATGTTTTAGGCCTGTGGCCCTTGCCGGACCTGCACAAGCAGCTATCGACTGTGTAGCAATTCTTGCGCTGCAACCCCCACTCTCACCCCCAACCCCTCTCCCGCCCCGCCGGGCGGGAAAGGGGAGCCAACAGCCCTATGTGG
>JBAQDW010000013.1:0-3222 GCA_049286445.1 Rhodoferax sp.
TGGCCGTTGTCGGCACAGGCTTGGACCGGGTGTACCCCCGAGCCCACCGTGATCTGGCGCACCGCATTGCTCAACACGGCTTGCTGGTCAGTGAATACCCGCTGGGGACACCCCCCCTCACCGCCAACTTTCCCAAACGCAATCGACTCATTGCCGGTCTGACGCAAGGTACTTTGGTGGTGGAAGCGGCGCTCAAGTCCGGGTCATTGATCACGGCTCGGTTGACCGTTGAGCAAGGAAAAGAAGTGTTTGCCATCCCAGGCTCCATTCATTCCAGCCAATCGCGCGGTTGCCACTCGCTCATCAAACAAGGCGCCAAGTTGGTGGAGTCTGCGATGGATGTCTTGGAAGAATTGAAGTTGGACGTGGGAACGGCGCTCATTGCCCCGAAACAAGACGTCAATGAAAACACGGCCGACACCAGCGCCCCCGCATCTGCCGACCCTCTTTTATGGGAATACCTCGGGTTTGATCCGGTGAGTCTCGACGCACTACAGGCCAGGAGCGGCTTGGGCACCGCCACGCTGCAAGCGCAGTTGATGACGCTGGAACTGGAGGGGCAAGTCGCGCGTCTGCCTGGAGGTCTATTCCAGCGTTTGGTCAGCGCTTAAGGCCGGAAATGCACCGCAAATCCGGGTTGAGGCACAGTTTGCTGCTTTTGGTTCTGGATTCGCGCTATATTGGGTTCCATGTTTGAAGTGCTTGTTTTCGTGTTTGAAAATTACTGGCGCGGGGATGCCTGCCCCGAGTTGGCGCATCTGGAGCGCAAACTGAATACGGTCGGTTTCGACGCCGAAGAGATTCAAGACGCCCTGGTCTGGCTGAATGACCTCAACCTCGCTGCGAGCGGGTTGCAACAGGCCGTCACCAGCCGCGATGAGGCTGACTGCATGGCCACGGCGAATAAGCAATTTTTCAGCCAATCACCTCACACCATGCGGATCTACTCTGCGCAGGAACAATCGGGGTTGAGCGTTGAGTCGTTGGGTTTCCTTACTTTTCTTGAGTTCTCAGGTGTCCTGACGCCGCACATGCGTGAGATTGTGATTGATCGCGCCATGGCCGCCAGCGCTGACCCGGTACTGCTAGACGACCTGAAGATCATTGTCTTGATGGTGTTCTGGAGTCTGGGCAAAGAGCCGGATGCGCTCGTGCTCGATGAGTTATGCGACTCCAGTGCAGAACGCATCGCACACTGAATCAAAACCGCTTATGTCCAGAGTCGCTCGGGGTTGGCTTCCAACTTGACCAGCGCGTCGCGAGTAGCGCGCACCGTCAAAGTTTCTTCCTCTTGCGGCAGCAACAATCCGGCCTGCAGGTAGGCGGCCAATCGGCCCGCTTGAATCAAATAGCTGCGCCCATCTGTGGAGGCCAGCAAATGCAGGTGCTTGCGTTCGCTGCGCCACAGCAATTGCACCGGAATAACGCGGTCGTTGTGGTCCAGGGTGAACCAGGCACCCAACTGTAATTCTTGCGCCCAAGCCATCATGGCCGCGTTGGGCAATGAGCCGCCATTGGCAATGACCACAATCATTGCCGCGTCCATGCCCAGCAGTAACTCAATACTTTCAACATCCAAGGGCAGATCGCCCATGCCATCCTCACCAACAAACTCATCCAAACGCTCCAGCCGTTCTGCCATCGCGGTGATTTGCTCAGCGGGAATCGCCTGCGTTTTGGACATAAAGGCATCGGCCAGCGTGTCACTCACAATCTTCAGATGCCCGTCCTGGGCCGAGGGGGCCAGACCCAGCATGCTCATGCCCAAACGGAGTTTTTGCAGCATTTGGGGCAAGTCTTGGATCACTTGGGCGCGCTCAGCCCGATTGGACTTGGCGCTGGCGGCCCAAACCAGGTCAGTGGCAGATTTTTTGAGTCCCAAGGTGTCAGCATGCTTTGGGCCCCTGCGAACGGCTGAAACCGCAAGCACCTCTGCCCATACTTTGAACAAAAATTCCCGTATTTCATTTCGAACCGGCATGTCCTTGAGCATGTTGCGCATTTCAATCGTGTATTGAATGGTGAGCGTTTCCTTTTGCTCCACTTGCTGCGCGACACTGACCACCTTCTGGGTAACGTCCGAACCGGTTAAAAATTTAGACAAAAATTTCTGAAACTCGTCGTACACCAGTTGATAAACCCGTTTTCCGGTTTCGGGGTACTGCTCAATCACCTGCACCACCCGTTTGATTTCTGCCTGCAACACGTTACTGTTGACACTGTTGTCGTCAAATCCCATCACGCAAGAACCCATTCGATCAATCAACAACCGCGCAGGATGATTCAGTGTGCTAAAAAAATCGGGGTCCGCCAGCGCCACCCGAAGCACCGGCATCTGCAAACGCGCAAACCAGACCCTGACGCCAGGGGGGATTCGGTCCTCCTGAAGAATGGCCTGAAACATCAAGGCGACGATTTCGATAATGGCTTTTTCGTTCTTGGTTTCCGCCTTGCCCTTGAGTTCAGCGGTGGTTCTGCGTAATTCAACCGCGACTTTGGCGACCCCCGCAGGACTGAAGTCTTCCAAAATCGTATCGCCCCCGAAATGGTCACTCACCGGTCTAGGCTGAGGAGCGATGGCAGCGGCGAGCGCGGGTGAGGGCAACGCTTGTACTTGGGTGTCAAAATTTCCCTCGGAAGACCCTACCAGCAAACGTTTGAGTTGGCCCATTACCCCCAGAGCCCGACTGCGGGCGCGCGCCAAGGGCGTGCTGGCGGTCATCATTCGGGTCTCATCCGACGCGCTTTCGTAGCCCGACGTCTGTCGCCTCATTGTCTGGGCGTTCGTCATTGACGGGGGCGGTGAGGCCTCTGTGCGTGCGCCCTTTTGACCCGCCGCAAGGCGAGAGGCAGTGGGGGCCAGGCTACTGGCGCCCCAACCCAAACGTCCACCAAACGCAGGCGAACGAGGGGCCGAAGGCTCTCCCATCCGCAAGGGCGCGGCCGGCCGGAGTGAACCCGTTCCACCGCCTCCCCACTCGCGCGGCTCTGGGACCGAGGGGCCTGCACCTGGACCGCTCTGAGGCGGTAAACGGTCATTGTCCGATGGGAAGGACGACGGCACCGAATCAGATTCGGAACGCCGAAGTGGCGCTGGCGAAACCCGTCGTTTGACTCGGGCGTCCAAGTCGATGGTGGGCATCACGCCCTGCTCAATCAGAAATTGATTGCTTTCGAAATAGGCCTTTTTGAGGAAATCGACCATTAGTTTTTGAGCGGCAT
>JBAQDW010000014.1:0-1874 GCA_049286445.1 Rhodoferax sp.
GGTGGAGGCCACGCCAATTTCAATGCCAGCGCGGGTGACATAGGCCAACTCGCATTCGCGCACCATGGCGCTGGTGGCCACGTTGCAGATGGTGAGGGTGTGCGTCATGCCCAGGCTTTGGGCGTGGCGCAGAGCGGCCAAGGTGTCGGCCGTCTCGCCGGACTGGGTGATGGTGACCACCAAGGTGCGTGGGTTGGGCACCGAGTCGCGGTAGCGGTACTCGCTGGCCACTTCGACTTGGGTGGGGATTTTGGCGATGCTTTCCAGCCAGTACTTGGCGGTGCAACCGCTGTAATAGCTGGTGCCGCAGGCCAGAATCAGCACCGAGTCAATGTCTTTGAAGATGCGGGCGGCTTTGCCGTCGCTGTTTTGTCCATCAAACAGTTGTGGAACGATGGCGTTGACACCTTCAAGGGTGTCGGCAATGGCGCGGGGTTGCTCAAAAATTTCTTTTTGCATGTAGTGACGGTACGGGCCCAGCTCGGCGGCGCCACTGTGGGCAAGCACAGTTTTAACCGGGCGCTGGGCGGGTGCCACGGACTTGTCGTCTTTGTCTTCAAGCCAGTATTTGCCCAGCTGAATGTCCACCACGTCGCCTTCGTCCAAGTAGACGATTTGATCAGTGACGCCAGCCAAGGCCATGGCGTCACTGGCCAAGAAATGCTCTTGTCCGTCTTTGCCGACGCCCAAAATCAAGGGTGAGCCGGCGCGTGCGCCAATCAAACGGTGCGGCTCGTCTTTGCAGAACACGGCAATGGCGTAGGCACCGTGCAATTGGCGGCGAGCGGTTTTAACGGCCTCAAACAGGTCGCCGTCGTACAGGCTGTCAATCAGGTGGGCGATGACTTCGGTGTCGGTTTGGCTGTTAAACACATAGCCTTTGGCTTGCAAGGCAGCGCGAAGTTCGTCGTGGTTTTCGATGATGCCGTTGTGAACCAGCGCAATGTGCCCGGGTTTGTCCATGGCATCTGCGCCGGTGCCGTGGCTGAAGTGGGGGTGGGCGTTGTGCACCACGGGCGCGCCATGGGTGGCCCAGCGGGTGTGGGCAATGCCGGTGGTGCCTTCAACGTGGCCTTGGCTGACTTGCTCCGCCAATTCGGCCACGCGCGAGGTGCTGCGGGCGCGCTGCAACCCGCCTTTGGCATACACCGCCACGCCACAGGAGTCGTACCCTCGGTACTCCAAACGCGCCAGCCCTTGAACCAAGACCGGAACAATATTCCGATTCGACACCGCGCCCACAATACCGCACATAGAAGCTCCTTGAGTTAGATGGCGTGGATCTTAAAAGTATTAAGATGTAATTTGTAGCTATTTTTTAATTATTTTAGAAATTTTATTTCTGTAAATTGAGCGGACTTCTATTTATTTCATAAAATTAATCAATATGAATGAAATAACGCTCGATGACACTGATTTGGCACTGCTCAATCAACTTCAGAAAGATGCCTCTTTAACCAATCAAGCGTTGGCGCAGCAGCTTCACATCTCGCCGCCCACCTGCTTGCGCCGGGTCAAGCGTTTGCGAGAGGCGGGCTACATTGAGCGTGAAATTGCGATCCTTAATGTGGACCGATTGGTCGCCGTGGCCGGGCATGGCTTGGTGGCGATTGTGGAAATCACGCTGGACCGCCAAGACCAAGGTGCTTTAGAGGCGTTTGAGGCGCGTGCAGTGGCTGACGACGCAGTGCAACAGTGCTACCGCGTGTCACCGGGCCCTGACTTTTGCTTGGTGGTGCACAGCGCGCACATGCCCGACTACTTGGCCTTGGCCCAGCGCCTGTTCACGACGGATGCCAATGTGCGCAATGTGAAAGCGTTCTTCAGCGTCAAACGCAGCAAGTTTGGCGCCCGCGTGCCGCTGCCGTTTTAGA
>JBAQDW010000015.1:0-6040 GCA_049286445.1 Rhodoferax sp.
TGGTCGACACCGCAGGCTTGCGTCGGAGAGGCAAAGTTTTTGAGGCTATTGAAAAATTTTCTGTTGTCAAAACTCTGCAGGCCATTGAATCCAGCAATGTGGTCTTGTTGTTGATTGACGCGACTCAGGGAGTGACCGATCAAGAAGCCCATATAGCGGGTTATATTCTTGAAAATGGGCGCGCTGTGGTGTTGGCGGTCAACAAGTGGGACGCTGTGGATGAGTACCAGCGGGAGCTGGTTAAGCGCTCCATTGAAACACGATTGCCATTTTTGAAATTTGCGGCGATGCATTTGATTTCCGCTCAGAAAAGGCAAGGACTAGGTCCTTTGTGGTCTTCAATTGCGCAGGCTTACAAAGCGGCCAACTGCAAAATGTCGACCCCCGTGTTAACGCGATTGCTGCTTGAAGCTGTTCAGTTTCAAAGTCCAAAACGTGCGGGCATGTTCCGCCCGAAACTTCGCTATGCCCATCAAGGGGGCATGAACCCACCGGTCATCATTGTTCATGGCAATTCGCTCGAGCATGTCACTGATGGGTATAAAAGATTTCTTGAAGGACGGTTTCGCAAAGAGTTTGATTTGGTCGGGACGCCCATGCGCATTGAAATGAAAACCTCTAGTAACCCTTACTCTGAGAAGTAGCATGCCAGCCCCAAAGCGTGTATTTCCTTGTAATTGTTGTGCTTTGTATCGGTAGGTTCAGGAACTGCAGTTCGCTGTGTTATCGTGGACGATTATTAATTTTTGAACACGGAGAATATCGTGAGCAACAAAGGTCAATTGCTTCAAGACCCATTCCTCAACGCTTTGCGTCGTGAGCATGTGCCGGTCTCTATCTATTTAGTCAATGGCATCAAATTGCAAGGCCAGATCGAATCCTTTGATCAATACGTCGTTTTGCTGCGCAATACGGTGACTCAGATGGTTTATAAACATGCAATTTCTACCATCGTGCCAGGTCGGGCGGTGAACTTTGCAGCGGGCGAGGGTGACGAACCTGCAGCCCCGTGAACATCAGGCTGCCCCAACCATTCTGGTTGGGGTGGACCTTGGATCACAAAATTTTGACGGAGCGCTAGAAGAGCTGGGCTTACTGGCGCAAACTGCTGGCTTGAGCCCCGTAGCGCGTATCACTTGCAAACGAAGAGCGCCTGACGCCGCCCTGTTTATTGGTTCTGGTAAAGCCGACGAGATTAAGTTATTGGCGGCTCAATTGGGTGCTGTGGAAGTTTTGTTTGATCAAAGCCTCAGTCCAGCGCAGCAGCGTAATCTTGAGCGCCACCTAGAGTTACCCGTCAACGATAGAACGCTATTAATTCTAGAAATTTTTAGTCAGCGCGCCCGTAGCCACGAGGGAAAACTCCAAGTGGAGTTGGCTAAGCTGCAATACCTCAGCACACGTCTGGTTCGGCGCTGGTCACATTTGGAACGCCAAAGTGGTGGCATCGGTATGCGTGGCGGCCCCGGCGAGACTCAAATCGAGCTTGATCGCAGGATGATTGGTGACAATATCAAAAAGATCAAAGAGCGACTCATCAAGGTGAAGAGACAGAGGCAAACCCAGCGGCGCCAGCGGGAGCGCAGAGATGCCTTCAATATTTCGCTCGTCGGTTACACCAATGCGGGTAAGTCCACGCTTTTCAATGCGCTGGTGAAAGCGAAAGCCTACGCTGCCGATCAGCTTTTTGCGACGCTGGACACCACGACCCGACAACTTTATTTGGGTGAGGCAGGACGGACTGTCTCATTGTCGGACACAGTCGGGTTCATCCGTGACCTGCCCCACGGCTTAATTGATGCTTTCCAAGCCACGCTTCAGGAAGCGGTCGATGCTGATTTGCTTATTCACGTTGTAGATGCTGCCAGCCCCCATTTTTTGGAGCAAATTGCAGAGGTTCAACGGGTACTTGGCGAAATTGGAGCCGCTGACATTCCTCAGATATTGGTGTTTAACAAACTGGATGCACTTGAAATGGATCGACATCCCCTGCAGCTGGCAGATCAATTTGATTTGGATGGTGTTCTCACCCCTCGGGTGTTTTTGAGTGCGAAAAGTGGCGATGGGTTGCCTATGTTGCGGCAATCGTTGGCCAACGCGGTAGGCGTGCACCCATCTCCTGTCAACGAGGCCCTGTAATTCCCTGAGAGCCATGAGGCTGCCGGGCAATTGGGCACAATCCGTCAACGATTAACAAGAGAAGAAGAGATGAAACTTCATTTACCTACTTTTCGCGGGGCATTATTGCCCGGGCGGATCAGGGGCATGTTTAACCTGAATGATCCCAGATGGGGTCGTGATGATGATGCGCCAGCGGACACTTCCCGGCCTGCAGCGCGACCTGAGCCGACAGAGCTGCCGCCCAGCCCGCGGGGAAGCGACGAGCGCAACAACAAACGCGGACCGAATCAAGGCCCGCCTGATTTAGACGAGCTCTGGCGCGACTTCAACCGTAAATTGGGCGGTCTTTTTGGAGGTGGGCGTCGAGGGGGGTCAGGTGGTAATGGCTCAGGTGGGGGATTTCAACCCGATATGAAAAATGCCGGCCTTGGCGCGGGACTGATTGCAGGTGTGGTTGTCCTAATCTGGTTAGGCACCGGATTTTTTATTGTGCAAGAGGGCCAGCAGGCCGTCATTACCCAGTTTGGAAAATACCACTCGTCTGTTGGCGCAGGCTTTAATTGGCGTCTGCCTTACCCCATTCAGCGTCATGAATTGATTTTTGTGACCCAAATTCGATCAGTCGATGTGGGGCGAGATACCGTGATCAAGGCCACGGGTCTGAGAGAGTCGGCCATGCTGACGGCGGATGAAAATATCGTCGAGATCAAGTTTGCGGTCCAGTACCGGCTCAATGATGCGCGTGCGTTCTTGTTTGAAAGCAAAGATCCCACATTGGCGGTTGTGCAAGCGGCCGAAACCGCTGTGCGCGAAGTGGTCGGAAAAATGAGGATGGACAGTGCTTTATCGGAAGAGCGTGACCAGATTGCACCCCGTGTCCGTGACTTGATGCAAACGATTCTTGACCGGTACAAAGTCGGTATTGAGGTCGTGGGCATTAATTTGCAGCAGGGCGGGGTTCGTCCGCCAGAGCAGGTTCAGGCCGCTTTTGATGATGTGCTGAAAGCGGGTCAAGAGCGTGAGCGGGCCAAAAATGAAGCACAGGCTTATGCGAACGATGTTGTGCCTCGCGCCATCGGTTCGGCATCCCGATTGAAAGAAGAATCCGATGCCTACAAAGAGCGGGTGGTGGCTCAGGCCAAAGGTGATGCTCAGCGATTCAGCTCAGTTTTGACCGAATACCAAAAAGCGCCCCAAGTTACACGAGATCGACTGTATGTCGATGCCATGCAGCAGGTGTACAGCAACGTGACCAAAGTCATGGTGGATTCCAAACAAGGTTCCAACCTTTTGTACCTGCCTTTGGACAAAATCATGCAAATGAACGGGCCAAGCACTGATGCGACGACGGCAGCGGGTTCCGCTGCAGCCACCCCCACGGCACCTGCTGCGCCGATGGTTGATACCCGCAGTCGTGACGCTGCTGCTCGGTCACGTGACCGCGATACCCGCTAGGAGTCGAGAATGAACAGGCTAGGTTTTATATTTTCGTCATTGCTGTTCGCATTGGCGTTGGCAAGTTCAATGCTGTTTGTTGTTGATCAACGTCAGTTCGGTGTGGTTTATGCGTTGGGGCAAATCAAGGAGGTGATTCTTGAGCCGGGGCTGAACTTTAAGCTTCCACCTCCTTTTCAAAACGTTTCCTACATTGACAAGCGTTTGTTGACGTTGAACAGCACCGACAACGAGCCCATGCTGACGCTGGAGAAGCAACGGGTTGTGATTGATTGGTATGTGCGTTGGAGAATCTCAGAGCCTACGGAGTACATTCGCAACGTCGGTACCAATGAATCCGCAGGCGCCAGTCAGTTGAATCGTGTGGTGCGGAACTCCTTCCAAGAGCAGGTCAACAAGCGGACGGTTAAAGATTTGTTGTCGTCCAAGCGTGAGGCACTGATGGCCGATGTGAAGCGGGAAGTTTTGTTGCAAGTGCGTGGCGCCAAGCCGTGGGGGGTGGACGTTGTGGACGTTCGCATCACCCGAGTGGACTACGTTGACGCCATTACTGAATCGGTTTATCGCCGTATGGAGGCGGAGCGAAAGCGTGTAGCCAACGAGTTGCGTTCAACAGGCGCTGCCGAGGGTGAAAAAATCCGCGCCGATGCTGACCGTCAGCGTGAGGTCACCGTCGCCAACGCCTACCGTGAGGCTCAGAAGATCAAAGGTGAAGGTGACGCTGAAGCGTCGCGTGTTTACGCTGACGCGTTCGGCCGAGACCCGCAATTTGCCAAGTTTTACCGCAGTCTTGATGCTTACCGGTCCAGTTTTAGCAAAAAGGGCGATGTGGTGGTGATTGATCCCGCTTCTTCTGAATTCTTCAATGTGATGCGTGGCAATACCGCGCCGCCAGCGGTCAAGAAGTAGGTTGACTGAATTAACCCTGAGCGCTGACGCTCTGTGATAGTCATTGGCCCTTGTTCTGGTGATCAAGGGCCTTCTCCCTTTGAGGTCGCCTGCGATGCGGCCTTCAGACCTCTCTTCATGTGCTTCAACTGAATGACAGACAGAAGCGGTTTGTTGGCCTTTGCAGCAAGACGATTGGCTCGATTCTCATTTGGTTTTAGCTTAAGGGATTACGGGCTTTAAGCCCGGTAAAATCTTCCTTTTAACAGCCTCCTCAAATAACATGTCTGCTTGGGTCCTCCCGGATCACATTGCCGATGTCTTGCCGTCCGAAGCACGGCACATCGAAGAATTGCGTCGTGACCTGCTGGACATGGCGCGTTGCTATGGCTATGAGCTGGTTATGCCGCCGTTGCTGGAACACCTTGAATCTTTGTTAACGGGTGCTGGTAAAGCACTGGATTTGCAAACCTTTAAGTTGGTTGACCAACTTTCCGGCCGCATGCTGGGTTTGCGTGCTGACAGCACACCCCAAGTGGCTCGTATTGATGCGCATCTTTTGAATCGGCAAGGCGTGACGCGCCTGTGCTATTGCGGTCCCGTGCTCCATACCCGTCCCGGTGCGCCCCATTCCACACGTGAGCCCCTGCAATTTGGGGCGGAAATTTACGGTCACGCAGGGCTAGAGGCGGATTTGGAAATTTTGTTGCTTGCCCTGGACAGCTTGAGGGCGGCCAAAGCGCCGCCTTTGAGCGTCGATTTGGCCGATGCCCGAATTGTCAGGGCGTTGCTTGGCGGCACGTCCGTCAGCGCGGACAGGTTGGCCCTGATTCATGCCGCGTTGGCAGCTAAGGACAGCAGCGAACTTTCAGTTTTGACGCGTGATTTTTCTCCTGAGACGCGCCATGGCTTGCTGGCGTTGCCGCATCTGTATGGAGATGTCGGTGTTCTTACGGAAGCTCGAAAAACGCTTCCCGCGCTTGCGGCCATCGGAGAGGCTTTGTCCAGCTTGTCTTGGTTGGCGGCTCAATTGGCGGGTGCCCAAGTCAGTTTTGACTTGGCAGATTTAAGAGGCTATTCGTATTACACGGGGACGCGATTTTCAATTTATGCCCCAGGTGCCAGCGATGCGTTGGCACGCGGAGGACGGTATGACGAAGTGGGTGCTGTGTTTGGCAGAAGTCGCCCCGCAGCAGGCTTTAGTCTGGATGTGAAGGCGCTGGTCGGTGTTTTGGCTCGGCGACCATTGCATGCTGCCATCCGCGCACCTTGGAGTGACAGTTCTGATTTGCGGGCTGTGATTTCAAATCTCAGGGCAAGTGGACAAATCGTTGTCTGCGCGTTGCCCGGACATGGCAGTGAAGTTGATGAGTTCCATTGTGATC
Source organism: Rhodoferax sp. (assembly GCA_049286445.1). GTDB lineage: Bacteria > Pseudomonadota > Gammaproteobacteria > Burkholderiales > Burkholderiaceae_C > Rhodoferax. The sequence continues at coordinate 5,850 of JBAQDW010000015.1, forward strand.
GCGAGCTGGTTCAGGTCGCACAACAATGGGTCGTGCAAGCTATTTCAGATTAATGGAACGAACAAAAAATGATCGCAATTAAAGGACGTAATGTCGTTGTCGTAGGAACCCAATGGGGAGATGAAGGCAAGGGCAAGCTAGTCGATTGGTTGACCGAAAGTGCGCAAGGCGTGGTTCGTTTCCAAGGGGGA
>JBAQDW010000016.1:0-2652 GCA_049286445.1 Rhodoferax sp.
CTGGGGCAAGCCCGATTGCATTAACGCCTCGTCAAATCCCATGTGATCGAGCATGCGTTTCATGAGTCCCATGCCGCCCCACGCAGTGATTTCTTTGTCCGTAAAACGTAGTTCAAAGTTCATGACAACCCCGCACTCAAATCGAGATCAGCTACTTTACCCATAAATCTTCAGATTCTTCAACAAAATCAATCGCTTGCGCTAATGGCTTCCATTAGAAATCCGCGCTAATGGGAAATTTGGGTTAAATAGCTGCTTGCGCAGTATCAACAAGGGCTACAGGGCTATTTTCCATAAATTTTTTGCTTGCCGCTTTAGCGCTTCAGGAAGCATCGCTCTTTTATTTCAATTTTTGAGGAGTGCATCATTTGATGGGCTGGGTGGGTGCCTTTGTCCTGACACAGCCTCCCGAACACCACCAAAAACACCATCAAAACGCCGCCATGCCGGCCCGTTTTCAACCGCGTTATTTTTCGCAAGGCAGTGCGCATGCGCGCTTTGTACGCGTCGGGTAGATCAAAAACTGCAAGTCCCTCAGCCAGATGTTTCACAGCCTGAGCGGCCAGTTGGGGATGGTTGACCTGCCAGCCTTCAATGGCAACGTTTGAGCAGTCGTTGCGGCCCCATAGCACCGCAGTACTGAAAAAAACCCGTAGTTGCAGAGTAGTGAGCGTGCGTCATGACCTTGAAACTCTGCGCGAGAAACGCTTGAACGCGAAGGAACTCGCGGGGGCAATTTGCCTTGGTGCTGAGGAGTATGAGCGCGCGCTATGACACAAAAACACCCTTTTCAGTGTCATTCATCCTCAATTTGAGCCCGCATTTGCCAATTTGACAACTTCAAACCAAAAAATGGTCCGTTTTCACGGCAAAATGCAAGTTTTGCATGGATTGATGCATGCAGTGAAAAACGGTTCTTGAAGTCTTTTTAACCCCTTGTTTGAAGTTGTCCGATGAAATATAAGTCTCTTGAAGAATTTTTAAGCCATGTCGCCGCCCTCAACCCCGGCCAAACGGAGTACTTGCAAGCCACCACGGACGTCATGGAGAGCCTGTGGCCCTACATTGAAAAGCACCCAAAGTACGCTGAGCATGGCCTGCTGGACCGGTTGATTGAGCCCGAGCGCACCATCATGTTCCGTGTGTCATGGATTGATGACCGAGGCGAAGTCCAAGTCAACCGCGGTTACCGCATCCAGCATAGCTCGGCAATTGGCCCCTACAAAGGCGGTTTGCGTTTTCATCCCTCGGTTAATTTGTCCATTCTGAAGTTTCTGGCTTTCGAGCAGACCTTCAAAAATGCGCTCACGACGCTTCCTATGGGCGGCGGCAAGGGGGGCTCTGACTTTGACCCCAAAGGCAAGAGCCCGCTGGAGGTCATGCGTTTTTGCCAAGCGTTTGCGAGCGAGTTGTTTCGCCACATTGGTGCGGACACCGATGTGCCGGCAGGGGACATTGGCGTTGGCGGCAGAGAAGTCGGCTTCATTGCCGGCATGTACAAGAAGCTCAGCAACCGCTCAGACTGCGTGTTCACAGGAAAGGGCTTGTCTTTTGGCGGCTCCCTGATTCGCCCCGAAGCCACCGGTTACGGTACGGTGTACTTCGCTGAGGAAATGCTCAAACAACAGGGTCGGTCAATGGCAGGTCTGCGGGTGAGCGTGTCGGGGTCAGGCAATGTGGCTCAGTACGCGGTTGAAAAAGCTATGGCACTGGGGGCCAAAGTGATCACTGTGTCCGATTCAAGTGGCACCATCGTTGACGAAGACGGTTTCACTATCGAAAAACTGGCCGAGCTGATGGAAGTGAAAAACCATTTGTATGGCCGTGTCAACGACTACGCCCAACGCACCGGCGTGGCTTTTCAGCCCGGTGTTCGTCCTTGGCATGTGCCGGTCGATGTGGCGCTGCCTTGCGCCACACAAAATGAGCTGGACGGTGACGACGCCAAACTGCTGGTCAAAAATGGTGTGATTTGCGTGGCCGAAGGGGCGAACATGCCTTCCACCCTCGATGCCGTGCGCGTCTTTGAAGGCCACGGTGTGCTTTACGCACCGGGCAAAGCCAGCAACGCAGGCGGCGTGGCGACTTCAGGCCTGGAGATGAGCCAGAATGCAATGCGCATGTCATGGTCGCGTGACGAAGTGGACGCCCGCCTGCTGCACATCATGCAAGACATTCACACCGCTTGCCTCCAATACGGCCGCAGAGAAGACGGCACGTTGAGCTACGTTGACGGTGCCAATGTGGCCGGCTTCGTGAAGGTGGCTGACGCAATGCTGGCGCAAGGCGTGGTCTGATCCACCCTCAAAACAACGTTGACCAAGGTCAGTGTTTCATGGCGAAGAAGCAGCGGCGAGAAAATCAGGTCTCGCTGCTGTTCCGGTCGCCGATGAAACGCTGGCTTTTATTTCTGAATATCCCCGATACACAGGTACTTGATCTCCACATAGTCATCCATGCCATGGTGCGATCCCTCGCGCCCCAGACCTGACTGCTTGACGCCGCCAAATGGCACATGCTCGGTAGCCAAAATACCCACGTTGATGCCCACCATGCCGTACTCCAGCGCTTCACCGACGCGGTAGATGCGGCCAATGTCCCGGCTGTAGAAGTAACTGGCCAAGCCAAACTCGGTGTTGTTGGCAGCGGCCA
>JBAQDW010000017.1:0-5074 GCA_049286445.1 Rhodoferax sp.
TTTCTACCGCGAAGGCGGCTGCCTTTTCCGCGCTGACAGCGGTGCCACCGACTGTGCTGCCAATTTCCTCCATCGCGGAGGCCTGTTCTGCCAGGTTGGCCGCTGCGTCTTCTGTGCGCTCGGACAAATCGATGCTGGCCTTGGACACCTCGTCGCTGGTCATGGCCAACTCGCGCGCTGAATGGCGAACTCGGCGAATGAGTTCGTGCATTGAGTCATAGACCTTGTTCAAATCCAGAATCAGCATGGCCGGTTCGTCACGGCCCCAAGGTTGGTTCGGGCGCTTGCGCAAATCACCTTCACTGAGCTCGTTCAAGTGCATGCTGAGCACTTCAAAGCCGCCTTTGTTGACTTTGTAGAAGCAGATAAAAACGTACAAAACGACTGAAAAAGCCAGGCCCACCACAAGGGCGGCGAAGTTTCGACGTACCGCCTGAGCGTCCCTCAGGTCGTCAATGTAAATGCCAGACCCCACTACCCAGCCCCAAGGCTCAAATCCCTTGACATAAGACAACTTTTCGACGGGTTTGACGAGTCCGGGTTTGGGCCACAGATAGCCTACAAACCCCTGTTTCTCTTTCTGTACGACATCGACAAAGCCTTTGAACAAAGCAAATCCGTTGGGGTCTTTTATTTCACTCGCGTCTTTGCCGTCCAACTCCGGTCTGATGGGGTGCATGACAACGAAGGGCCGCATGTCGTTGATGAAAAAGTACTCCAGCTTGTCATAGCGGAGTTTGGACACCGCTTGCTTGGCCACTTTTTGAGCCTCTTCCAAGCTCAACTCGCCGCTGGCCTGCCTGCCGTGGGCCCACTCAATGACACCATGCGCGACTTCCACGTGCTGGCGAGTGGCATTCATTCGCTCCTGCATGGCTTGGTCGGTTTGACTCTTCAAAAGCCAGGCTGACAATGACAACATCGGAATCCAGAACACCAAGAAAATGATCAGCGCCTTGGCTTTGAAGTTGAGGCTGCGCATCGCGGCAATGCCGAGCGCCCAAATTCCATGCGCCTTGATTGGATTGTTGGTTTGATAAGTTGTCATAGTGCCTTCCAACGCGAAAAGTGAAATCCATGCAGGGTTATTGTGAATCAGCCGGCGCCCAGAAACGTGGTGTTGGCGGCATCTGAAACGCATTGCTTGAAGACGAAGCATAGCCGGTGTTAACGTCAGGTTCTGCTTCCTATTGAATCTCTTTTCAACCGCCAACCCCCGCGCAGCTCCGAAGGTGCGCCTAATGAACCATCCCGGTTCAACCCTACTTTGGACCCCTATGCCAACATCCAACGGGCTTCGCGTTCTGGTCGCTGAAGACAATCCCATCAATCAGCGGATGGCCGTTGCCATGCTGCGCGCGTTGGGGCACAACGGGGTTGTGGTGGGCGATGGAGAGAAGGCGCTGCGCGCCTTGAGTCAACTCCCATTTGACGTAGTGTTGATGGACGTCACCATGCCAAATTGTGATGGCATGGCTGCGCTTGCCGAACTTCAAGAACGCAAGCGCCAAGGCGTGCGCATCCCCCCTGTCATCATGGTGACCGCCCATGACCTTCCCGGAGACCGCGAGCACTTTCTTGGCGCCGGCGCTGATGGCTACGTTGCCAAACCGATGAACGTCGCCGCACTCACCGCTGAACTGCGCCGCGTGCTGGGCCGATAGGCCCGTCGTGCAAGCGCGCAAGGTGCCACCCCCTGGAGCCGGGTCGGCACCTAGAGGTGATGGCAGAGAGGAAAAATGCTACAAAATAAATAGCTGCTGGCGCAGGCAGAACAAGGGCCAGAGGCTGATTTGTATCGTAAAAAATTTGAAACCAAATGCCTGGGGAACAGGTCGGGTCAGCGCGGCTCTACCCGACCCTTCCCGGGGTCAGAGTGAACCCGTCTGCTTGAAGCGCTCAGTGGCAGCCACCAGCGCGCTGGCAATGCCGGGCTCAAAAGCGGCGTGACCGGCGTCTTCAATGATTTGAAAGCTGGCTTCAGGCCAGGCTTGATGCAAACGCCAGGCGGCGGTGGGCGGGCACACCACGTCGTAGCGGCCTTGAATGATCACCGCCGGCAGGTGGCGAATGCGCTCTACGCCGCGAATCAGCTGGTCCTCACCCAGGAAGGCTTGATGGCGAAAGTAGTGCGCCTCGAGCCGGCCCACGCCCAAGCTAATGGCGTCGGAGCCAAACTCATCGGCGACCTCGGGGTGGGGCAACAAATGCAGGCAGCTGCCCTCGTAACGGCTCCAGGTGCGAGCGGCCTGCGCACTCACGGTGGGGTCGTCGCTGAACAGGCGCGCGCAGTAGGCTGCCAACAAGTCACCTCGCTCGGCCAGGGGAATGGGGTCAATGAAGGCGGCGTACTCTTTGGGAAAAAACCACTGAATGCCGTTTAAAAACCAGTCGATCTCGCTCGGTGTGCACAAGAAAATGCCGCGCAACACAAAGCCGGTGCAGCGTTCCGGGTGCGCTTGTCCGTAAGCCAGTGCCAGCGTGGAACCCCAAGAGCCGCCAAACACCAGCCACTGTTCAATGCCCATCAACTCGCGCAGGCGTTCAATGTCGTCAATCAGCAGGGGCGTGGTGTTATCACGGTATTCCCCCAGCGGGGTCGATTGCCCGGCACCGCGCTGGTCGAACAACACGATGCGGTAGTAGGCAGGGTCAAAAAACTGGCGGTGCTTGGGCGACAACCCCGCGCCGGGACCCCCGTGTAAAAACAGCACGGGCACGCCGTCGGGGTTGCCGCACTCTTCCCAGTACAGGGTGTGCACCGCATCGACTGGCAGACGCCCGGTGCGGTAGGGTTGAATCGGCGGGTACACCGGGGTGGCTGGGCAAGCGTTGGTCATGGGGGTTCACTTTCAACAAGGTCGCTGCTTGGGAGGACAGGCGGAGTCCATGCAGCTTACCGCAGTCGATTTCAAGCGTCACTTAAGGCAATGTGGCCCGCGTTCGGGGCTGCTATAAATGGCGCATATTCACTGAATGAGCCGCTGGCGGCCCTTGCGCATGATCACGACACAGCAACAAGCGGATTACGAGAAAAACGGTTATCTCGTCCTCCCCGATTTCAAATCCGGCACAGACATCGCCGCCTTGCGACAGCGGGCGCAAGCCATCGTGCAAGCCTTTGACCCAGCCGAGCGCTCCGGCATCTTCACCACCAACGAGCAAGCACGCCAGACGGACGATTACTTCATGGAGTCCGCCAACACCGTGCGCTGCTTCTTTGAAGAAGAAGCATTTGGTGCAGATGGGCAGCTCAAGCAAGACAAATCCCTGTCGATCAATAAAATTGGCCACGCAATGCATGACCTGGACCCCGTGTTTGACCAGTTTTCACGCGGGCCGGCACTGGCCGAACTGGCGGCGAGCTTGGGCTTGGCGCAGGCGCAGGTGTGGCAGTCCATGTACATCTTCAAACAACCCGGCATTGGCGGTGAAGTGCGCTGGCACCAAGACGCCACTTTTTTTGACAGCACCCCCATCACCGTGACCACCTTCTGGTTTGCGCTGGAAGACGCCACGCGCGAGAACGGCTGCCTGTGGGTAGAGCCGGGCGGCCACCGGGGCCCGCTGCGGGAGCGGTTCGTGAAACGCGGTGAGGGCGCTGGCATGGAAGTGCTGGACACCACACCGTGGCCCGATGAGACCACCGCTGTTCCGGTGGAAGTGAAAGCCGGCACGCTGGTGGTGTTTCACGGCTTGCTGCCGCACTACAGTGCGCCCAACCGCTCGGCCGTGTCCCGCCATGCCTACACGCTGCATGCCACGGACGCGTCCTCGCTCTACTCCCCCCACAACTGGCTGCAGCGCCCGCCTGGTTTTCCGGCGCGCGGTTTCATTGAGTGAATGCCCTCGTGGCATAGCGTCTATCAATGCGTTAGGAAATATCAATTGGCTATAACTATTATTTAAACCTATCATTGACTCCATGTTGATTGAAAACGTCAACCAACAAGTTCACTTTCAGGAGCCCCACCATGACCACCGCCCAACGCCCCGAGATCAAGACACTTGCTAACCTGGAAGCCGCCTTTGCCGGCGAATCCATGGCGCACATCAAATACCGCTACTTTGCCAAATTGGCCCGCGAAATGGGGGACGAAGACACCGCCCGCGCATTCGAGACCACGGCCGACCAGGAAGTCATGCACGCCTTTGGTCACTTGGACCTGCTCTACCCCAAGGCGACCATGACCCCGGCCAAGGCGTTGCAAATCGCCATCGACGGTGAGACCTATGAGTACACCGAGATGTACCCCGGTTTTCGCAAAACCGCAGAACTTGAAGGCAACGCCGCAGCCGTCGCTGAGATGGACGAGCAGATTGAAGAAAGCAAGGTGCATGCGGCCGAGTTCAAGGCCACGCTGGAAAAAGCCCAGAAGCGTTTTGCCGCACTGGCCAAGGTAGAAGAGCGCCATGCCAACCACTACAAGGCCCAACTGGCCAAAGTTCTGGCTTGATCATTCGCTATTGAATCAATAGCTGCTTGCGAAATCCCCATAAGGGCTAGCGCCCTAATTGTCTTAAATTTTTGGAAAACCCCATGAAAACTTACCTTTGCATTGTTTGCGGCTTTATCTATGACGAGGCCGCTGGCCGCCCCGAAGATGGCTTCGCGCCTGGTACCAAGTGGGCCGACGTGCCCCAGAGCTGGGAGTGCCCCGACTGCGGCGTTGCCAAAGCTGACTTTGAAGTCGTCGAGGTCTGAACATGATCACCGCCCAACCGATCCCTGATGCCCAGGCCCACACCGCCCAGCCGCCCCTGATCATCATTGGCGCCGGTCTGGCGGGTTGGACCGTGGCACGCGAGTTTCGCAAATTGGACGCCACCACCCCGGTGCTCATGATCACCGCCGACAGCGGCGACTTCTACGCCAAGCCGTCTTTGTCGAACGCGTTTGCCCAAAGCCGTGCCCCGGCCCAACTGGTCAGCACCGAGGCTTTGAAGATGGCCGCCGCCCAAAACGTCACGCTCTTGCCCCACACCCGTGTCGTCGCTATCGAGGCGCAAGCTCATTCGGTGCGCACCGATGCGGGTGAGCACCGCTACAGCCAGCTGGTGCTCGCCACCGGCG
>JBAQDW010000018.1:0-6108 GCA_049286445.1 Rhodoferax sp.
TTTGAAGGTTGGCGGTTCACGGTGAACTCAACCACTTCCAACACGCGGCCACATAGGGCTGTTGAGCTCCCCTTTCTCGCCCGGCGGGGCGAGAAAGGGTTGGGGGTGAGAGTGGGGGTTGCAGCGCAAGAATTGCTACATTTTTGGTAGCTCCTTGCGCAGGTACAGCAAGGGCTAGCGGACTAAAAGTCATTCAAAGGCCTTGCGGGACGAGATTGCAAAAGTTTCAATGCCTTGTTCATTCCCCGCTCTCCACCCCCGCCGGGGGGATCAGGGGAGCTCAACAACCCTATTTGGCCAACGCTTTGTCTGGGGTGGCGTTCACGCACAGACGCCAACATTCAAACTTGCCGGGAACCGCGTGAGACTGGCCCACACTGATGCTGCCTGCGTTCACTTTGAAGGTTGGCGGCTGAGCGCGTTTTACCACTGCCTCACCATTGGTAGTCCTGCAGCGCCACCTGCAGCTCCACCATCGCCGCCTCCAACTCATCTGCCGTGGTTTGCACCTCCACACGCGCCAAGTCCCCTTGCGCGGCCAGTTGCTCCAGCCGGGCGGCGGCTTGCACCGTGCGTTGCGCACCAAACAAGCTGGCCATGCCCTTGAGGGTGTGCGCCCGGTGGTGAACCTCGGTGCTGTTGCCCTGCTCTAGCCCTTGGCGAAGCTGTTGCAGCTGCTGCGGGGCATCGCTTTGGAACAAGCGCACGATCTCCTCGAACAAGTCCCGGTCATCGTCCATGGTCTGGCGGGTGGCGGCAAAGTCGGCCACCGGGGCGCTCTGTGGTGCGGGTGTTTGCGGCACCGGGGCCGCCTCTTTGCCTTGCATGAGTCCATCAAGCTCGCACCACAGGGCCTCGGTGTCGATGGGCTTGGCCAGGTAGGCGTCCATGCCGTGGCGCAGGCAGGTCTCGCGCGCGCCCTGCATGGCGTGGGCTGTCATGGCCACGATGGGGATGCGGGTGGCGTCGGGCACACCTCTTTCTTGCTCCAGGGCGCGGATGCGCTGTGTGGTCTCGTAGCCGTTCATGACGGGCATGTCAACGTCCATCAGAATGGCGTCGAACTCGCCCGGGCTGGTTTGCCAGTGCTGCAGCGCTTCAGCGCCGTTGTGGGCGACGGTGACGGTGTGACCGAGCTTTTGCAGCAGGCGCACGGCCAGGGTTTGGTTGACGGCGTTGTCTTCGGCCAAGAGCAGGTGGAGTTTGCGCCGGGCCTCACGCAAGGAGTGGCGGGTGATCAGGGCAGTGCGGGGCTGGCCCGGCTCGCCAAGGGCGGTCATGATGGCGTCCAGCAGCTCCGACTGCGAGATGGGTTTCATGAGGTAGCTGGCGATTCCAAGCTCGCGACAGCGCGCAGCGTGCCCGCGCTGGCCTTCGGAGGTGAGCATCATGACGGTGGCTGCAACGTATTGGGGGTGCTGGCGTATGTGTTGGACCAGCTCAAAGCCGTCCATCTCGGGCATTTGCACATCCAGCAGGGCCAGCGCGTAGGGTTGGCCGCTGGCGGCGGCGCGCTCCAGCTCGGTGAGGGCTTGGGCACCACTGGCCACGGCTGTGGGCTGCATGTTCCAGTTGCGCAGCATTTGCACCAGCAAGCTGCGGTTGGTGGCGTTGTCGTCGGCGATCAAGACCGGCAGTCCTGTCACCCGCCCGCTGCTTTGGTAGTGGGAGAAGGCGTCGCGGGAGACGCTGGGCAGGTTCAGGGTGAAGTGAAAGGTGCTGCCTTGGCCGAGTTTGCTGTCGAGTTCGATGCAGCCCCCCATGAGGGCCACGAGTTGGGCGGAGATGGTCAGGCCCAGGCCGGTGCCGCCGTATTGGCGCGTGGTGGAGGTGTCGGCTTGGGAGAAGGAGTCAAAGACGGCCTTGAATTTGTCACGCGCGATGCCAATGCCGGTGTCGCGCACGCTAAAGCGCAAATCAGTCGCTGTCGCTGCTGGTGTCGGGGTTTGCGTGAGGGCGGTGGGCCCGATGCGGTGGACGGCGACTTCGACTTCGCCGCTTGGGGTGAATTTGATGGCGTTGCCGATGAGGTTGACAAGCACTTGGCGCAGCCGTCCGGGGTCACCCATCAGGCGGTCGGGTACGTCGGGGGCAATGTGCAGCAGGAGTTCGAGGTTTTTCTGGTGGGCGCGCACGGCCAGCGATTTGAGGGTGTCGCGCAACATCTGCTCCAGCGAGAACTCAATGGTCTCGATGTCCAGGCGCCCGGCCTCGATCTTGGAGAAGTCCAGGATGTCATTGACGATGTTGAGCAAAGCGTGGGCAGAGACTTTGACCAAGTCCAGGTACTCGCGTTGCTCTGTGTTGAGCTCGGTGTCCAGGGCCAACTCGGTCATGCCGATGATGCCGTTCATGGGGGTGCGAATTTCGTGGCTCATGTTGGCCAGAAAGTCGCTTTTAACCTTGTTGGCCTGCTCCGCCACTTCTTTGGCCAGCAGCAAGGCGCGCTCCGCTTCCTTGCGCGCGCTGATGTCGGTACGAATCGCAATGTACTGTTCAGGCCTCCCGTCTTCGCTCAACAGGGGCACGATGCTTGCATTCACCCAGTACAGCGCACCAGAGCGGTCGCGGTTGCAAATTTCGCCGTGCCAAACACGTCCGGCGGCAATGGTTTTCCAGAGGTCGGCAAAGAAGACGGGGGGATGCAGACCCGACTGAATCAGCCGGTGGTTCTGGCCCAGCAGCTCTGTCAGCGGGTAACCGCTGATTTGACAAAAAAGGCCGTTCGCATAGGTGATGTTGCCGTCGGGGTCGGTCATGCTCACAATGGCATGCTGGTTGAGTGCGAACTCTCTGTCGGTCATGTCCTTGGCGTTTTGCCGCAACAACGCTGCGATGTGCTTTTGCTTTGCTTCGCTGTCCTGTAGCGCCAAAAACTGGGTCGCCAACGCCTGAGCGGCGCTGTTGAGTGCTTTTCTGAGCTGCTCGATTTCCACAATTTGGCTGATGGTTGGCATGGTGCTGCCGCGCTGTTGAATCAAGTCGTTGGCAAACTCAGTGGCGCGCCCCAGCGCAGCGGTCGCCTTGCGCAAGAAAACCGCCAGCAGAGCGCCGGTCACCAAGACGGTCAGCAGACTGACCAGCAAAGTGTTGGTCCAAGTGCGACGCTGTGTGGAGTCCAAGGCGGACAGACTGGTCGTGACGCGCACCCAGCCCAGTCGCTCGCCACGCTCGATCGGGAGCAACAAGGTGTAGTTAGCCGGCGTGCGCACCTCGGCCTGGCTCACATCCAGCAGCGCGGAGATGTGCTCATACACCGGTCTGGCTTCGCCGTTTGCATCTCGTTGCACTTGCACCAAAATGCGGGCGTGGGAGTCGGCCACCACCAGTTCCTGGACGGCGCCGAGCATGACTTGGCGCAGCATGCCGCCCTCAATCTCATCAAAATGAGACATCAACAGGTCATTGGCCGAGCCTGCAGCCAGGTTACGCGCCATGTTGCGCGTCTCGTTTTCCAAGTTTTGAGCGAGCGAAGCGGCTTGCTCAGAGGCGGTGTAGCTGCCATACCCCAGAAAAGCCAGCAAAATAATGCTGTTCACGACCAGGGTCAGATAGAGCCAAAGACGCATACGAGGTCCGGGCTAGGGCTGCTTGATGACAATGAACCGCTCAAGGTCGAGCTTTTCAAGTGGCGCGTAGTCCTTGAAATCCGTCTGCACCGGCTTGGCGATTTGGATCGCCTTGAGTTGGTCTGCAAAGGCAGGGTTGGCGCCTGTCTTCAGGAAGGCTTGCAGCAAGGCCTCCCTCACATGGGCCGGAATCCGGGGATGTGCGCTGACCGGATGGGAATAGACGGCCGGTGTCTCGTACAGGACACGCAACTGCGCCTGCAAGGCGGGTGACTCCTGCTCCAGCGTCTTTCGGATCGCGCCACCGGCTTGCGCCCGACCGATGATGACATTTCGAAACACGTTGGAATGCGTTGCCACATACTGGGATTCAAACTGGATATTTTGCTCTTGGGTGAGCAAGGCGCGCATGTAAAGCGAGGCACCAAACGCATTGGGGGCAGGAAAAGCCAGCGTTGCGCCCTTGAGTTGATCGACGCGGGTGATCGGGGAGTCCTTGCGCACCACAAGAATGCCTGTCAGGCGCCCGGCATCGTCCCGAAGGAGGGGCATGTACCCTACCGCTTTTTGGGCCATGACCGCGTGGTACGGGTTCATAAAGGCGAAGTCTGGCCCGCCGTTCAAAAAATCACTTTCAAATTCGGGAATCGAGGCGTAGGTTTTAAGCTTGAACTCCAGGCCTGACAACCGAGAGACCTGGTTGAGCACCGGCGTCCAGTCGCGAAAAATTTGCTCCGCCGGAAACTGGGGCACCACGGCAACGGTGAAGGTTTGCGCCGCTCGGGCACCGAAATTGACGCTCAACAAAAAAGAGCACAAAAACAGGCGCAAGCAGGTGCGAAAAGTGACGGGAAATGGGGCGTTATTCATCGCAGTCTTTAAAGCAAAATACCAAAGCAATCAATGAAAGTGTTCGGCAACCAGGGCCTTCCATTGAAACGAGACGGCGTGGCGAGGGCCGTTGGGAACCCGTTCTGGTTCGACTGAGACGCGCACCGCTGGGCCACGGTCAGACAAGACAGGCCCAATTGCATCCCATGGACAAAGTGCACAACGCCGGTTCAATGCAAGGGGTGATGACGCGCCTCTTCCTCATCATCCAAAAAACGCTGCTTGATCTTGAGCACCTCATCCCAGTCACCAAGAAACGCATCCACGCAAGCCGGATCGAAATGCTTGCCTTTGCCGTCAACCAACAACTGTATGGCCTGCTCGATCGTCCAGGCTTTCTTGTAGGGCCGCTCAGAAGTCAACGCGTCGAACACATCCGCCACTGCCACGATGCGCCCAAACAGGGGAATGGCCTCGCCCACTAAAGCGCGGGGGTAGCCGCTGCCGTCAAATTTTTCATGGTGGGTGTGCGCGATCTCGGCCGCCACTTGCATCAATGTAGAGGCACCGGAGCTCAATATCTCGAACCCAATGAAAGCGTGTTGCTTCATGATGACGAACTCCACATCGGTCAACTTGCCTGGCTTTAACAAGATCATGTCGGGGGTACCCACTTTGCCCACATCGTGCATGGGCGCGGCTGCCAGCAACAAATCTTGTTGCGCCACAGAAAGCCCCATGCAGCGTGCAATGTGCTGGGAATAGTGCGCCATGCGCAAGATGTGACCGCCGGTTTCCGGATCACGGTACTCGGCCGCCCGAGACAGACAAAAAATCGCTTCCTGCTCCCGGGCCACAATGGTTTCGGTGGCCTGACGCACCTCATCTGCCAGCCACGCGGCATGGTTGGCCAGCTTTTTATGGCTGCCGCGCAAAGCCAGCATGTTCTTCGCGCGCGCCAGAAACTCAATGTTGTCGATGGGTTTGGTGAGGAAATCGGTGACCCCAATTTTCAGCGCCTCATGCCGCAATGCGGTTTCATGGTTGGCGGTGATCATGAGCACGGGAATGTCGGGGTGGCTGGCCCGGAACTGCTGGACCAGATCGGTGCCATTCAGAACGGGCATCATGTAGTCCACGATCACCAGATCGGGCTCGTTCACCACACACCATTCCAAGGCGTCCACTGGATTGGTAAAACACACCGGCTCACAACCCGGCAATTTACGCACCAAGTGTTGCAAGAGCGTCACATTCATTTGCGCATCGTCAATGATCGCGACCTTCATTACGCTCTCCTATAAGTGCAAGCCAACCTGACCCGCCTGATTCTATGTCGTGGAAAGCGCGTCAAACTCAGACGCAAAAACTTAGTGGGGCCTCGTATTCGCCCCCAAAACGGGAGCGCGATGGCAATTGCCCACGGGCGATCTTCTGAGCCCAGTGAGCGCCGCGTCGCTCCCGATTTCCGACCCACAAGGCGTTCTACGGAGATTGACCCCCAGGCGCGCCTGCGGTGCTGCACGGGGGGGGGAGCGGCGCATTAGGGGTAATGCCGTTCACTTAACGCGAACCTGTATGAACGGATAGCGAGCAGGCGGTTTTTTCACCACACGGGGGCATTGACGCCCCCGTCGCTGTTGAGGCACCAGCAAATCCCCAAGACGCAGACGCAACCTCTGCAAATGCTTGGGCAAGGTCCCCGCAC
>JBAQDW010000019.1:0-3379 GCA_049286445.1 Rhodoferax sp.
GGCTTCTGCGGTTTCAATGAGTTGCTGCTCAATCTCTGAGGTGCGCTTCACGGCAGCCTCCAAATCACCTTCTGCGCCTGCCGGTGTTACCTCCGTTGACAGCACGGCATGAACCACGCCCAATTCGTTGGCAGCGGTTTTGATCTGCTGGGCCACTTCCACGTTCTGAGTGAGCACATCGGAAATGACGGGGTCTTGAGGTTGCATCATCTTGGTAGCCATAAGTAAATTTGAGGGGAATAATAATTTGATCTTGAGAGGGACAGAAAAGAACACCCCATCCCGCATTATTTCCTACATGCGAAACATCCGCTGATGATAGTGACGCCAACGGCTATCTGAAATGAGCAACGATCCGGATCGCCCCCCAGCAAAGCGGATGAAAGCGCCAACCCCATAAGGCCCATCAAGGGTTCCGCGCTCTCTCATGGAGGCATAGGCTTTTCAGCCCCTAGCCCTTATCCACTAAAGAAAAGCCACTATGGATTAAATAGCAAACTCCATCCCGCCAACTACATATTTCGCCGGTACTGCCCACCCACCTCAAACAGTGCATTGGTGATTTGGCCCAGGGAGCAAACGCGCACGGCGTCCATCAGCACCTCGAAGACGTTGCTGTTTTCGATGACGGCTTGCTGCAGGCGCTTCAACATGGCGGGGGATTCCTTGGCGTGCAGGGCGTGGAAGTCGGCCAGGCGTTTGAGCTGGTTTTGCTTTTCTTCGTCGGTAGAGCGGGCCAACTCCAGCTTGTCGTTAACCGGGTCGCCATGCGGGTTGCGAAAGGTGTTGACGCCGATGATGGGCAGCTCGCCGGTGTGCTTGAGCATCTCGTAATGCATCGACTCGTCTTGGATGCGGCCGCGCTGGTAGCCGGTTTCCATGGCGCCCAGCACACCGCCGCGTTCGGCAATGCGTTCAAACTCCAGCAGCACGGCTTCTTCCAGCAACTCGGTCAGTTCTTCGATGATGAACGCGCCTTGTGACGGATTTTCGTTTTTGGCCAGCCCCCATTCGCGGTTGATGATGAGTTGAATGGCCATGGCGCGGCGCACCGAGTCTTCGGTGGGCGTGGTGATGGCTTCGTCAAACGCGTTGGTGTGCAGGCTGTTGCAGTTGTCGTAAATCGCAATCAGCGCTTGCAGCGTGGTGCGAATGTCGTTGAACTGAATCTCTTGGGCGTGCAAGCTGCGCCCACTGGTTTGGATGTGGTATTTCAGCTTTTGGCTGCGCTCATTGGCGCCGTACTTTTCTTTCATGGCCACGGCCCAAATGCGCCGGGCCACGCGGCCCATGACGGTGTACTCGGGGTCCATGCCGTTGCTGAAGAAGAAGCTCAGGTTGGGCGCAAAGTCGTCAATGTGCATGCCGCGCGCCAAGTACGCTTCGACAAAGGTAAAGCCATTGCTCAGGGTGAACGCCAATTGGCTGATGGGGTTGGCCCCTGCTTCGGCAATGTGATAACCGCTGATAGAGACTGAGTAGAAGTTACGCACGCGGTTGTGCACAAAGTACTGGGCAATATCGCCCATGACTTTCAGGCTGAATTCGGTGCTGAAAATACAGGTGTTTTGGCCCTGGTCTTCTTTCAAAATGTCGGCTTGCACGGTGCCGCGCACGTTTTCCTGCACCCACTCCCTGATTTTTTCTAACTCGGTGTCGGTCGGGTCGCGGCCATTGTCCGACCTGAACTTGTCGATGTTCTGGTCAATGGCCGTGTTCATGAACATGGCCAAAATCGAGGGCGCAGGGCCGTTGATGGTCATGGACACGCTGGTGGTGGGCGAACACAAGTCAAACCCACCGTACAGCACCTTCATGTCGTCCAGCGTGGCAATGCTGACGCCGGAGTTGCCGACTTTGCCGTAAATGTCCGGACGCGGATCGGGGTCGTTGCCGTACAGCGTGACGGAGTCAAACGCAGTGGACAAGCGCTTGGCGGCCATGCCTTCGCTGAGCAATTTGAAGCGCTTGTTGGTGCGAAAGGCGTCGCCCTCACCGGCAAACATGCGGGTCGGGTCTTCGCCTTCGCGCTTGAAGGCAAAGGTACCAGCGGTGTAGGGGTAGCTGCCGGGCACGTTGTCGAGCATCAGCCATTTCAAAATCTCGCCGTCGTCTTCGTATTGCGGCAAGGCGACTTTGCGAATGGTGGTGCCGGAGAGTGACTTCGTGGTGAGCACGGTGCGGATTTCTTTGTCGCGGATTTTGACGACATACTCGTCGCCCGCATAAGCCGCCTGCATGGCGGGCCACTGGGCAAGCAGCTTCTGGGCGCTGCCGTCCACGCCCAGGGCGCGTTCTTGCGCCAAATGCAGCACGGCATCTTTGGCAGCACCTGAGTTGCCGTTGCCTTCATCGAGCATGCGCGCCGTGGCGTGGAGTTGTTGCAACTCTCGCGCCAGCTTGGCTTGGCTGCGCGCGCGCTTTTTGTAAGCGCGCACGGTGTCGCTGATCTCGGCCAAATAGCGGGTTCGAGCGGCGGGCACCACGGGGGTTTGGTTGGTGCTGTGGCGCACGGCAACGGGGGGCAAAATACCGGGGGTGAAGGCCATGCCCAACGCCTCCAATCTAAGCTTCAGCGCTTGGTACAGCGCGGTCACGCCGTCGTCGTTGAACCGTGCGGCCATGGTGCCAAACACGGGCATTTGGTCAGCGGGTGTGGTCCATGCCTCTTTGTTGCGTTGCACTTGTTTGGACACATCGCGCAAGGCGTCTAACGCGCCTTTGCGGTCAAATTTGTTGATCGCCACGAACTCGGCAAAGTCCAGCATGTCGATTTTCTCTAACTGGCTGGCGGCACCAAACTCGGGCGTCATGACATACATGGGTACGTCCACGTAAGGCACGATGGCCGCATCACCTTGGCCAATGCCGGAGGTTTCCACCACGATCAAATCGAATCCAGCCACTTTGCAAGCCGCGATCACGTCAGGCAGCGCCGCACTGATTTCACTGCCAAAGTCACGCGTGGCCAAGCTGCGCATAAATACTCTTGCCCCCACGCTCCCCACTGCGTGGGGTTCGCTGCCCCCCGAGAGGGCCAATTTGTCTTGGGGCGGCCCGGCGACACATTCCGCGCTCTGTGTCGTGCGCCAAGGGCTGATGGCGTTCATGCGAATGCGGTCACCCAACAAAGCGCCACCGCTCTTGCGCCGTGATGGATCAATGCTGATCACCGCCACGCGCAAGCGGTCGCCTTGGTCCAGCCGCAGGCGGCGAATCAACTCATCGGTGAGGGACGACTTGCCCGCACCCCCGGTGCCGGTAATGCCCAGAACCGGTATCTTTTTGGTAGCAGCTTGCCCACGTATTTCATGGACCAACGCGCTAAAAGATGCTGAAACATCGCCTTTGGCGGTGCCACCGGCATTTTCGTTTTCCA
>JBAQDW010000020.1:0-2611 GCA_049286445.1 Rhodoferax sp.
CAAAATGACGCTTTCATACTTCCCGATTGGGGTGAGTGTTTGGAACGTGTGGGCAAATCTGGAAAAAAGGAAATTACGCCGGTCCGTGCGAGTGATAAAGCGGTTCTTAGTAAGTGCTCCACAAACCCCAGTAAGTCAAGCAGTCTTATCGCCCGATAAATCTGGTATGCGCAGGTTCCAGGGCAGCAGCGCCTCGACCTCCTCAACCGTCTTGGCCGCAGGCAAATCACGCAGCACGTGGCGCAGCCAGGCATACGGCTCCAACCCATTGGCCTTGGCCGTCTGCACCAAGGAGTAAATCACCGCGCTGGCATGTGCCCCAGCTGGTGTATCACTGAACAACCACGCCTTGCGACCAATCACGAAGGGGCGAATCGCATTCTCACAGCGGTTGTTATCAATCGGCAGATCCCCGCGCTGCGTGTAAACGTTCAGTCGGCTCCATAAATTACCCATGTAAGCCAGTGCCGTCCCCAGCGCACTCTTGGGTGTGACCAGTGGCTGCGTTTTCTGCAACCACGCCTGCAACTCCGCCAGCACCGGCACTGAGTGTTCTTGACGCGCCAAATAACGCACCTCAACACTGGCTTGCTTGAACTCGCGCTCAATGCCGTACAACTTGCCAATCAGGGCCACCGCCTCATCGGCCTTGCCGCGTTTGCCCTTGGGTTGCACCCGCACCGCGTCCACAAAGCGGCGACGCACGTGCGCCCAGCACGCCAGCCGCTCAATCCCCTGGGTGCACTCGATTTCGTTATAGCCAGCGTAGCCATCGGTCATCAAATAACCGTTGAATCCCTCCAGCAGGCGCACGGGCACCTTGGCACTGCGGCTGGGATCGTAGTCATACAAAACGACCGGTCTGTGCGGCGGCCCCCCGGTCTGCACCCACATGTAGCTGTTGGCCGTGGGAGACCTGTCCTTCTCTTTGAGTACCTGCACCACCGTCTCATCCATGTAGATCAGAGAGCTGTCCAGCAAGATATCGCGCATCAGGTTGTGCAGTGGCTGCAGCACACCGGCGCAGCCGATCACCCAGCGTGCCAAGGTCTGGCGCGGGACAGCCACCGCATGACGCGCCAGCACGTGCTCAAAGCGCGCCAGCGGCCAAGCCATCGACGAACTTGACCGCCAAGAGCATGGCCAGGAAGTCAGCGCTGGCGTTGCTCTTGGGCAGTGGCTGGGGTGGCAGTGGCGCAGTGATGGGGGCGTGAGCGCTGGTGGGGCAGGCGTAGCGCTTTCGGATGTGGCGCAGCACGCGCACCTGCATGGGAACAATATCGAGCTGCTCGCTGATGTCTTGGCCAATTTCCACCATCGGTGTGCCGCAGGGGCAGGTGCGCGCCGACGCAGGCACGTCGTGCACCACATCCACACGCTCCAACTGCGCAGGCAAAGGGGCGCGTTTGCCACGGGCGGGTTTGACGGCTGGCTTGCCAGTATCAAGCTCGGGCGATGACGCCCGCACCTCTGCAGGAATGGGGGCTGTGTCTTGCACCTCGGTGCTGAGCAGCGCCAAGGTTTCGGCCTCGTCAAACAAGCGGCTCTGGGCGGACAACTGCTCTGAGCTGGCACCAAACAGGCGCTGGCGCGCCAGTACGGCTTGCTCGAGCATGCGGATGACGTAATCGTGGGCTTCTTGACGGATGGCTGCGAGCTGCGCGGTGTGGGCGTTATCCAGATCGAGCAAGAGCGCGGCGTGGGCATGGTGCTGTGCCACAAGCAGCGCCTTGAGGGCCGCAATATCGTTGGGTAAAGTGAGCGGTAAAGCGCTTGGCAAAGTGGACTCAGAAAATGCCTTCTTCACAGGAGAAAGAGGTGTTTTGACTGAGCTAAAAGACATGCTGTATTTTACCAAAATCCCCTATGAAACAGAGGCAAATGTGAGCGTTTTATGGGGTTTATTTCGCCATAAATCGAAACCTTCCAGCAGCCAGCCGAATTCCTGCAAACTGATGGTTCTGGTGGCCTCTTGCGCGTCACGCGGCCAGGCGAATTTATCCGACTCCAGGCGCTTTTGCCACAGGCAAAACCCATTGCGGTGCCAGTACAGCGCTTTGATCTTGTTGCGAGGCCGGTTGGTGAAGACATACAGGGCGCTGGCAAAGGGGCTCAAACCGAGCTCTTGTTCCACCAGCACGCTCAGGCCATCAATGGCCTTTCTGAAGTCAATGGGGTCGCGGTACAGGTACACCTGATCCAAAGTGCAGCCGGGGTGCATCAGTTGACTCCTTGTGCGGCGCAGGCGAGGGCTGCGAGCCACTGGGGATCGGGTAGCTCGCTCATCTCCAGACGAATACCGGAGCTGAGAATCAATGCGCAATGGGACGGGTGTTGCGCGTTGACTGGGTGAGCGTCGGCAACGCGCAGGGCCACGAACTTGCTGGTTTTCTGGCTTGGCCTGATTTGGCGGGAAACGCCGCGTGTGTTTGCCGTGGCCTGCAATTTTTGCTGCCAGTAGTACAGGGTGGATGGCGACAGACCATGCTGGTCTGCATAGGTCTTTGTCGATACCTTCTGCTGGCGGGCGGCTGCGACGTGCTGCTCCCAAATCTTGGCGCTCATCTTCATGCTTGTTTCTCCATCTGAATTTAGATGGGGCAAGCTTGCG
>JBAQDW010000021.1:0-28961 GCA_049286445.1 Rhodoferax sp.
GCGCAAGTAAACGCGGGGGTAAAAAATATCGGCCATGGCGGCCAGCGAACAAAAATCAAGCGGGCGGGGTGGCGCGTCCCGAACCCAGACCTGCGACAGGCTGGCCTCCCCCCGTCCGTCCCACGCCAATGGCAAGGCACCTTCGGCAAAGCGCATCTCATAACGATCGATCCACGCCATGGTGGCCAGCAGCCGACTGGGTTGCAAGTCCTGAGGGGGCGGCACGCTAGTGGGCAGGGTGGCCTCGTCATGGCTCCAAGTGGCGCGCCGCGTGGCGGTCACGGCGGTGGCGGTGAGCATGACTTCCTCCTCACCCGTGGCACCAGTCTGCACCAGTTCAATCAGCCAATGTTGGGTGGAACGGTTGGTCCGCCGAGGCGTGGCCGTCACGGTGAACGCACCGGCCGCAATGGGGCCCGCATAGTTAACCGTGAGGGAGATGGGCTCGCCCAGCAATTGGGGGTGCCGCAAAACGGCGTTCAGGGCGGTGGCCGCTGTCATGCCACCAAACGGCCCCACCATGTTCCAGTACTGGGGCGAACTGGCACCGGTATAAAGACCGGGGGACAGTGATTGGAGGCGCAGGGCCTCATCAAAGGAATGCATAGTCATGTCCACAGTGTGCCGCACCACCTAAGCGCCGTGCGCCTGGTGTGCAACACCTGGCAGGCCGCGGCCTACGCCGACCGGCCTGCTGCGGCGGGTTTAGACCCGTTCGAAAATACCGGCAGCGCCTTGGCCCATGCCCACGCACATGGACACCATGGCGTATTTCAGCTTGTTGCGCTGTAAGGCGTGAATGGCGGTGGCAGAACGAATGGCACCGGTGGCACCCAGTGGGTGGCCCAACGCAATGGCACCGCCCATGGGGTTGACCTTGGCGGGGTCCAATCCCAGCGTGTTGATCACGGCCAGCGACTGGGCCGCAAAGGCTTCGTTCAACTCGATCCAATCCATGTCGTCTTGCTTGAGACCGGCGTAACGCAGGGCAGCGGGAATGGCTTCGATGGGGCCAATGCCCATGATGTGGGGTGGCACGCCTTTGGACGCAAACGACACAAAACGCGCCAGCGGCGTCAGGCCGTATTGCTTCAGGGCTTTCTCGCTGACCAAAATCAACGCACCTGCGCCATCCGACGTCTGTGAGCTGTTGCCGGCCGTGACCGAGCCGCGCGCCGCAAACACGGTGCGCAGTTTGGCCAAGCCTTCCATGGAGGTGTCCGCACGTGCGCCTTCGTCTTGGCTGACCGTGCGCTTGGTCTCAATGACGTCGCCGGTCAGCAAATCAGGCGCGCGGTCAACCACGTTCACGGGCGTGGTCTCTGCGGCAAAGTGGCCTGCTGCCTGAGCGGCCAACGCTCGTTTATGGGACTCGACGGCGAAGGCGTCTTGCGCTTCGCGGCTGACTTTCCACTGCGTGGCGACCTTCTCAGCGGTCAAGCCCATGCCGTAGGCAATGCCAATGTTTTCGTCGTTGTTGAACATGGCGGGCGACAGCGAAGGCGCGTTGCCCATCATGGGCACCATGCTCATGCTCTCCACGCCAGCGGCAATCATCACGTCCGCCTCGCCCACCCGAATGCGGTCAGCGGCCATTTGCACGGCCGACAGGCCGGAAGCACAAAAACGATTCACGGTGATACCACCCACGCCGGTGGGCAGGCCCGCCAAAACCGCGCCAATGCGGGCAATGTTCAGGCCCTGCTGGGCTTCAGGGATGGCGCAGCCGCAAATCAGGTCTTCAATCGACTGGGGGTCGAGGTTGGGCACTTGGGCCAGGGCCGCTTGCAGCACGTTGACCAACAGATCGTCGGGCCGGGTATTGCGGAAAAAACCACGGTGCGAGCGTCCAATGGGCGTGCGAGTGGCGGCGACGATGTAAGCGTCTTGAACTTGTTTCATGGGGAGTCCTTCAATTTTTGACGGGGACCGGACGGTATCCAGGCCCAGATAAATTCACATTCGATCGGTTCAGCGCCCGATTCATCATTGACTTGCACGGCCACCGTGATTTCGCCTTTGGTCTGCGCTTGCATCAAGCCACGCTGCGCGTCACTGAGGGTGGCCACAGCGCGCATCGCGCCTTGGGTGCGTTTTTTGAACAGCACCTTGAGCTGCTTGACCACGGGCACACAGTCGTCCCGCACGTTCATGCCCACGACCATGCCCGTGGCGGTTTCAGCCAGCAGCACCATCGCCGCCGCATGCACGCCACCAATGTGGTTTTGCACCCGGCGCGTGTTGGCGACCGTCATTTCGACCCGTTGCGGTGTGAGTTGAACGTACTGCAAACGCGTCGTACCGGTGAGCGGCACGGCGCGACGCAGTACCCGGTTGCGCACCCACGGGCGCACAAAGCCAGGCAGTTTGTCCAACTTGCCAAGGGCTCGGGCTAAACGATTGGGACGGGGGGTATCAACCATTGGATCTCAATGAAAACCGCGCAGTCGCTTCATCAGTTGCGAACCGGTTTGCCGGTGGACATCATGCCCATGATGCGTTCTTGCGTTTTGGGATGCACCAGCAGCGAACAGAATGCCCGGCGCTCCAAGGTCATGAGGTACTCCTCATCGACCAAGCTGCCCGCATCCACGTCACCGCCCGTTACCACACCGGCAATCAGGCTGGCAATGTGAAAGTCATGCGCGCTGATAAACCCGCCGTCTCGCATATTGACCAGTGAGCCTTTGATGGTGGCCGCACCACTGCGCCCCGCCACCGCAAATTGGCGCTTGAGGGGAGCCCGGTAGCCGCTGTCAAACATGCTCTTGGCTTCGTTGATGGCCACAAACAAGAGTTCGTCTTTGTGCGGCACGATCACGTCGCTGTGCAATACAAAACCCAGCTTGCGCGACTCCAGCGCGCTGGTGCCCACCTTGGCCATGGCCGCAGCGGTGAAGCCTTCGGTCAGGAAAGGCAACAAGTCTTTGCCGGTGGAAGCTTCGGCATTCTCAGCCGCACGGCGGGCGATGTAGGCCAATCCACCCGCGCCAGGCACCAAGCCGACGCCGACTTCCACCAAGCCCATATAGCTTTCCATGGCCACCACGCGACGGGCAGAGTACACCGCCAGCTCACAGCCGCCGCCCAACGCCAGCCCGCGCACGGCGGACACCACGGGCACATTGGCATAGCGCAGCTTGAGCATGCACTGCTGCATCTCGGCCTCAGCGCCGTCAATGGCGCTCACGCCGGCCATCATGAACGCAGGCAACATGGCCTGCAGGTCGGCACCGACGGAGAACAGGTCGTCGGGCGACCAAATCACCATGCCTTTGTAATCGGCTTCGGCCATTTCCAGGCCCTGTAACAAGCCTTCGACGACACCGGGGCCAATGGCGTGCATTTTTGACTTGATGCTGGCAATCAGCACCTCGTCATCCAGCGTCCACAGGCGAATGGCCTCGTCTTCGTGCAGTGTTTTACCGGCTTCTTCGGCCTTGGGGGCATTGGCACCCAGCACGCTTTCCGGGAAGTGTTGGCGGTCGTACACCGGCAGCTTGCGTGGTTGCACAAACTCACGCGTAGTCGGGTTCCAGCTGCCTTGCGGCGTGTGAACGCCGCCGGCCTGCGCCACCGGGCCGGTAAAGACCCAGTCCGGCAGCGGCGCGTTGCTCAACGCTTTGCCCGCATCAATGTCTTCCTTGATCATGTTGGCCACGGCCAACCAACCGGCTTCTTGCCACAACTCAAACGGGCCTTGCTTCATGCCAAAGCCCCAGCGCATGCAAAAGTCCACGTCGCGGGCGTTGTCGGCAATTGAAGCCAAATGCACCGCTGCGTAGTGAAAGCTGTTGCGCAAAATGGCCCACAAAAACTGGCCTTGCGCGCCTTCGCTGTTGCGCAGCAATTGAAGCCGCTCCGCTGCTGGTTTTTTCAGCATGCGACCGTACACCTCGTCGGCTTTTTCGCCTGCGGGTACGTAGTCTTGAGAGGCCAGATCGAACCGCAAAATATCACGCCCCACTTTTTTGAAGAAACCAGCCTTGGTTTTTTGACCCAAGTTGCCCGCTTCCAACAGGGTTTTTAGCACCTGCGGCGTCGCAAAGCTGTCATAGAACGGGTCAGTTTCGAGACTCAAGGTGTCTTGCAGGGTCTTGATGACGTGGCCCATGGTGTCCAAGCCCACCACGTCCGCGGTGCGGAAGGTGCCCGAGCTGGCGCGTCCCAGCTTTTTGCCCGTCAGATCATCGACCACGTCATAGGTCAATCCAAAATTCTCCACCTCTTTCATGGTGGCCAACATGCCGGCAATACCGACCCGGTTGGCAATGAAGTTGGGAGAGTCTTTGGCCCGCACCACGCCTTTGCCCAACGCGCTGGTCACAAACGCTTCCAGCTTGTCCAGCACTTCGGGCTGAGTGGTGGGGGTGTTGATCAACTCCACCAGCATCATGTAGCGCGGCGGGTTGAAGAAGTGAATGCCGCAAAAGCTCGGTTTGATGGCCTCAGGCAAGGCTTCGCTGAGCTTGGTGATGGACAGGCCAGACGTATTACTCGCAATGATGGCGTGCGGGGCCAAGAAGGGCGCGATCTTTTTGTAGAGATCGAGTTTCCAGTCCATGCGCTCCGCAATGGCTTCAATCACCAAGTCACAGTCTTTGAGCAAGTCCAAGTGCTCTTCGTAGTTGGCCTGCTGAATGAGCACCGCATCTTCGGCCACGCCCAACGGAGAAGGTTTGAGCTTTTTCAAACCCTCGACAGCGCGCGTGACGATGCCGTTCTTGGGGCCTTCTTTGGCGGGCAGGTCAAACAAAATAACGGGGACTTTGACATTGACGAGGTGCGCAGCAATTTGCGCCCCCATCACGCCGGCACCGAGCACGGCGACTTTTCTGACGGTAAAACGGGACATTGAGTGTTCCTGAAATTAAGTTACTGCACCCGAATCCAAGTCTGGTTTCGGTAGAAGAAGGCGATGTAGCCCCGCACTTCGAGTTTTTTTCCACCGTCCAGCGGGGTCAAACGAAGGTTGTATTCCTTGCCGTTTTCGGGGTCCAGAATCTTTCCGCCCTCCCACAGCGTGGCGCCTTCGGTTTTTTTGGCACCTCGGATAATTTCCATGCCCAACTTGGGCTTGCCCTTTCGGTCATCGGTGCAAGCCTCGCAGTTGGGCTCGGCACTGGGTGCCAGCGCTTTTTCGACGACGCCTGAGAGCACACCATTCGCGTCGGCTGAAATTCTGATTTCCGCCTTGGGCTGTTCGGTCTTGTCGTCAATGCTGCGCCACAGGCCCACGGGCGACATTTGAGCCATGGCAGGCACTGAGACAGCTATCAAAACTGAAGCAACAATCGCTGAGTACATAAAAACCTCCGGACAAAAGTAAAAGAAAACCCCGCCAACGCGGCGGGTAAGACATTAAGCCAGAGCGGCGTCTGTGTCCATCAACACTTTGCTGCCGGTGCGGGCCGTGCGCATCAGTGTGACGGTCTCGGGGAACAGCTTGGCAAAGTAAAAGCGTGCGGTTTGCAACTTGGCGACATAGAACGGATCGGTATTGCCAGAGGCAATTTCACGCAGGGCGACTTGCGCCATGCGGGCCCAGAAGTAGCCGAACACCAAATGGCCTGCCACGCGCAGGTAGTCCACCGCAGCGGCACCCACTTCGTCGGGGTTCTGAAACCCTTTGAAGCCGATCTCGGTGGTGAACTTGGTCATCTGCTCACCCAAAATGGCGATCGGGGTGATGAACTCGGCCATCTTCTCGTTTACTCCCTCTTCAGCCACCAAGGCACCCACCAGCTTGCCAAACTTCTTCAGCGTGGCACCGTTGTTGCCCAAAATTTTGCGGCCCAACAAATCCAGCGACTGAATGGTGTTGGTGCCTTCGTAGATCATGTTGATGCGGTTGTCACGCGCAAACTGCTCCATGCCCCACTCTTTGATGTAGCCGTGGCCACCAAACACTTGCAAGCAAGCATTGGTGGAGATGTGGCCGTTGTCGGTGATGAAGGCCTTGACGATAGGCGTCAGCATGGCCAGCAACTCACCCGACTCGGCACGGACTTTCTCATCCGGGTGGCCATGCTCTTTTTCAAGCAGCATGGAGCTAAAGCACATCAGGGCACGCCCACCCTCGGCATAGGCCTTGGCAGTGAGCAGCATTTTGCGCACATCGGGGTGAACAATGATGGGGTCAGCCGGCTGGTCTTTGGACTTGGCGCCCGACAGGGAACGCATTTGAATGCGGTCCTTGGCGTAAGCCAGCGCGTTTTGAAACGCCACTTCGGTCAAACCCAGTGATTGGTTGCCCACACCCAAACGGGCGGCATTCATCATCACGAACATGCCTTGCATGCCTTTGTTGGCCTGGCCCACCAAGGTGCCAACGGCACCGTCCAGCACGATTTGTGCGGTGGCGTTGCCATGGATGCCCATCTTGTGCTCTAGGCCGCCACAGTAAATACCATTGCGGCTGCCCACGCTGCCGTCGGCGTTGACGTTGAACTTGGGCACGATGAACAAGCTCACGCCTTTGATGCCGGCCGGGGCATCGGGCAAACGGGCCAGCACCAGATGGATGATGTTGGCAGCCATGTCGTGCTCACCCGCACTGATAAAGATTTTGTTGCCCGTGAGCTTGTAAGTACCGTCAGTCTGCGGCTCGGCCTTGGTGCGCATCAAACCCAAATCCGTTCCGCAATGCGGCTCGGTCAGGCACATGGAGCCCGTCCACTCGCCGCTGGTCATCTTGTGCAAATAGGTCTGTTTTTGCTCGTCCGTGCCGTGGGCGTGCAGTGCCGCATACGCACCGTGCGTCAGGCCAGGGTACATGGTCCACGCCTGATTGGCACTGTTCAGCATTTCATAGAAACACTGGTTCACCACCAAAGGCAGCCCTTGGCCGCCGTAAGCGGGGTCGCAGGCCAATGCCGCCCAGCCGCCTTCGATGTATTGGGCATACGCTTCTTTAAAGCCGTCGGGGGTGGTCACCTCATGGGTTTCTTTGTTCAGCTTGCAACCTTGGGAGTCGCCGCTGATGTTCAACGGAAACGCAACATCAGCCGCGAACTTGCCACCCTCTTCCAACACCGCGTTGATGGTGTCCGCATCCATGTCGGCATGGGCCGGCATGGCTTTGAGGTCAGCGGTGACGTTGAGCAATTCGTGCATCACAAATTGCATATCGCGCAGGGGGGGGTTGTAAATAGGCATGCGAATTACTCCTTGAAATGGGAAGAGGAAGATGAAAGAGGCGCTGCAGCTGCCGTTGTCGGCTTGCCATAGCGGGAAAGAATGTTGTTGAACCCCGTTTCAGCGCGGCCGGTGGCGCCGGGGTTTTTCAAAAAACGGGCTTCGTAATGCGCTGCGAGAATCAGGCCGTGAATCTCAAACGCCATCTGCTCTTCGTCAGCATCGGCGTTCAAATGCCCTTCAGACTTGGCTTGCACCACCGCGCGGTACATGGCGTTCAGCCAGGCCTTGACCGAACTGGCCAAAGCATCACGAACGGGACCAGGCCGGTCGTCAAATTCGACCGCACCACTGATGAAGATGCAGCCAGACTGAATCTCAACGGCCACGCGCGTCATCCAGTTCGAGAACAAGGCCTGCACACGTGGCAGACCCCGGGCTTGGTCCATGGCCGGGAAAAAAACTTCGTCGGCAAATTTCGCGTAGTACTCGCGAATGACAGAGATCTGCAGCTCTTCACGGGAACCGAAGTGGGCAAAAACCCCCGACTTGCTCATGTGAGTGACTTCAGCCAGAGCACCAATACTCAAACCTTCAAGGCCAATCTGAGCTGCCAAACCCAAGGCGGCATCCACAATGGACTGCTTGGTTTGCTGCCCCTTTTGGAGCGCGCGCGCGCCCGCTGAGACGGGGCGCAGGCCGGTGCGTGCAGTAGAGCGAGAAGATTCGGTGGTGGACATGGCAAATAAAAGAACGATCGTTCTATTTTGCACCATGTCAGCCAAACGTGCCCTCAACCGCCTTGATCTAGGGTGATCCTTCTAAGGAAATCAAGGGTTTTCCCCTAGAAATTAACGCATGAACGGCACCCCGGTTTGCCGCCGCTCCCCCCAAACCGTCGATCCCCAAGGCCATGACATCGCCCATTTTCAAGTACAGCGACGCCATAATTGACCGGTGCCGACTGAACCCACACCTCGGGGTTGATGGGGGCAACAGTGGGGCTGAGGGCACGCGACACCCCGGCGTCATCGGGAAGGCCGGATTTTCTTGCCGACAGGGCCTTAGCGCAACCCTTTCATGGTTTAAATCAGGAGCGCCAAGCTCTCGTCCAGGTAGTCAGAAGGGAGTCGTTTGAAACCAGACCGGGCAAAGCGCTGCAAGCGCCCGTTCAAAAACGCCACCACAACAGACGCTCGCACCAGCGCATCAACCGTCGGTGTGGGCGACCCGGTCTGCGCTGCCATCGACTGGAACAACTGCTTGAATGTGGATTCCAGCTTGTCAAAAAACAAATTGATTCGCTGCTGCAATCGCTGGTTTTCCAACACCAGCGCGTCACCGACCATGACACGAACCATGCCCGGATTTTTTTCAGCAAACTGCATGACCACACGCACGATCTGAGCCACTTGCCGGTCACCCGGTTCGGACGCGAGGGGATCGGCCGACGTGCTGCTCTCCCGCTCAGCAATTTGGTGAATGAGAGTGAACACGCTGTGCTCAATGAAGTCGATCAACCCCTCAAACATTTGCGCCTTACTGGCAAAGTGGCGGTACAGCGCGGCCTCACTGACCTCAAGATGGGCGGCAAGAGAGGCGGTGGTAATGCGTTCAGCCCCCGGTTTCTCAAGCATGGCGGCCAGCGCCTGCAAAATCTGGGTACGACGCTCGCCCGGCTTGGGTCGCTTGCGCGCTGCAGGCACCGGGTCAAGCTCGGAGACATCAAGAGGGCTGGCAATCAGGGGGTTGGATTCGTCGTCGGACATGGGCAGAAATCAATGAAGTGAATTGATTCTCTCATAGCGAATCCAAGGGTTTTTGCGGGTAGTCAAACTGAAAAAACAGCCTGAATTTTGCCTTGCACCCCCGTGAGCCTTGGTCCCCACCCCTGCGTCACCACGGTGCGCTGCCTCCCACCGAACCCCGTCTTCCTGCGGTGGGTCGAGCGTCACAACCCGCCAGAGCGCCACGCCGTTGAATGAACCGAATTGCTATCGATTGAGGAGCTACTCGCGCGGAACCGGATTGGGCTGGAGGCTTATTTAGTGTTCTATTTATTTAGCCACAAATACGCGGCGTGTGAGGGGGGTCAGTTCGAGCGAATCATCGTACCGAATGCCTGATCCGTCAGAATCTCAAGCAACAAAGCGTGCGGTACGCGCCCGTCAATGATGTGAACTGCATTGACTCCACTTTTGGCGGCGTCTAACGCGCCGCTGATCTTGGGCAACATGCCGCCGCTGATGGTGCCGTCGGCAAAGAGTGCGTCGATCTGACCGGCCGTCAAATCCACCAGCAGCTCGCCCGATTTATCAAGCACGCCCTTGATATTGGTCAGCATCATGAGTTTCTCTGCCTGCAACACCACCGCCAACTTGGCAGCGACCACATCGGCATTGATGTTGTAGCTTTCGTTGTTTTCACCAAAGCCAATCGGACTGATCACGGGAATGAAAGCGTCATCCTGCAAGGCTTTCACCACGCTGGGGTCGATGCTGACAATTTCACCCACCTGACCCACGTCATGCTCTCGGGAGGGGTCCAGGGTATCAAGCATCCTCAGCTTGCGCGCTCGAATCATGGCCCCATCGCGTCCGGTCAAACCCACCGCTTTACCGCCGGCCTGATTGATCAAACCCACGATGTCTTGCTGGACTTCCCCGGCGAGAACCCACTCCACCACCTCCATGGTTTCTGCATCGGTGACGCGCATGCCTTGGACAAATTCGCCTTTTTTTCCCAAGCGCTTGAGCGCCATCTCAATCTGAGGGCCACCACCATGGACCACCACCGGGTTAATGCCCACCAGCTTGAGCAACACCACGTCTTCTGCAAAGTCAGCTTGCAAAGCGGGGTCCGTCATCGCATTGCCACCGTACTTGATCACCATGGTTTTGCCATGAAACTTGCGGATGTAAGGCAGTGCTTGAGACAATATCTCGGCCTTGTCACGCGGCGGGATGTAACTGATGTCGGTCATACAAATTCTCAGTAGAGTCCAAAAATAAAGTAACTATTAAAAAGTCGCTCAAAGTAGATCGGGTTATCGCAGCATCACCCGACAGATTCCAAAACAAAAACATCGCCGGGGTCGGGTGATGCCTTCGCCTCAGCCGATCTGAAAAAAAGCCGCCCTGCGTCGTTAGCAAAGAAGTTGAAATTGTGCCGTATCCTAATCCACGAGGCACGCGCCCTGACCGCCAGCCATGACACAGCAGCACGCGATGGGTTGTGGGTTAATGCGGTCATTAAATAGCGGTCACAAAAAGTATCTTTTAAAATGAATTAAATTTCAAAAAAACAACCATCGCCAAATAACGTCAGGCGTTGCTCTTTATAATTTAATCCCATCTATAAAAAAAGCTTCAAATTAAATTAGTAATCAGGGATCCATTTAAAAATCAAGGCGAATCATATGAATAGTTTGATAGAAATCCAGAAGCAAATTGACGTGCTGCAGAAACAAGCCGATGACATTCGCGCACAAGAGTTTGACAAAACGGTTCAAGACATCTTGGCAAAAATGACTGCGTTTGGCATCACCCTCAAAGATTTGGAGTCTATTAAAGGTCGCTCTCGTAGAACAACAACGAGCAGCAAACCCGCAGCGGCGAAGTTTCGTGGACCCAATGGTGAAACGTGGAGCGGTCGGGGTCTAATGCCACGCTGGTTGTCGGCACTGGTCGCTCAAGGCAAAACCCGCGAGGACTTTGCCATCAAAGACTGATGATGTGACGAAGGCGACGAGTCAGCGATGGTTCTTTGCAAAAAGGCCCCAGCGAAGCATAGGTTCGCTGGGGCCTTTTTTATGGACGCGGTGACACCACGATGCGTTTAGAAATGGATGCCTCGCATCATTTGCTGCATGGCAATAGCCTCGGCAGACAATTGCTGCTTAGCCGGCTTGTCCCCCGGTTTAGCGCCCTTTGCCGCAGTGGAATCGGGAAACATTCTGAAACTGGTATTCATTGCAATTTGAGCCACCCTTGGCAACATGGCGTGCAGAACCTGACCCGTGATACCCAAGCGGGTGGCCACTCGCACGGGTTTGAAAATACAGGCGTGGGCGATCATGTCAGCAGCCTCTTCAGGGGACAAGGTTGGCACATTGTTGTAAAGCCCGGTAGGCGCAATCATGGGGGTGCGTACCAAAGGCATGTTGATGGTGGTAAATGAGATGCCTTGGTCAGCAAACTCACTGGAGGCACAACGTGTCCACGCATCCAATGCGGCTTTAGAGGCCACATACGCACTGAAGCGAGGGGCATTGGTCAGCACACCAATGGAGCTAATGTTAACGATATGCCCTTTCTTCTTGGCGGCCATGCCAGGTAAAAAGCCCATGGTTACACGCAGGCAACCAAAATAGTTGAGCTGCATGGTGCGTTCGTAATCGTGGAAACGGTCGTAACTGGCTTCAATCGCACGGCGAATGGAGCGACCTGCGTTGTTGATCAAGAAGTCAACGCCGCCATGCTCTTCAATCAACTGCTTCACAAAGCGGTCGCAATCCACCATATCGGCAATATCGGTCGAATAGGCGATAAAGCGATACCCTTTGCTGATCGCTTCGTTACAGGCTTCGTCCAGCTTGTCCTGATCGCGACCACAAATAATGGTTGTGGCACCAGCGTCTGCAAATTTGTGTGCGGTCGCCAGACCAATGCCCGACGAACCACCGGTGATCAGCACGACCTTGCCCGCCACGGTGCCGCGCAAGGAACGGTCGATGTGCAAATCAGGGTCCAGGTGGCGTTCCCAGTAATCCCACAGGCGCCATGCGTAGTCTTTCAGGTTAGGGCACGCCACGCCTGACCCTTTGAGCGCCGCCAGCGTTTCCCGGCAGTCAAACCGGGTGGGGTAATTCACAAACGTCAACATGTCCTCGGGCAAACCCAAGTCTTTCATGATGGCATTGCGCACCCGGCGAACGGGAGCCAAGGCCATTAAGCCTTTGGTCACGCTGCGGGGAATAAAACCCAACAAAGCTGCATTGACGAACAGGTTCATCTTGGGGGCATGCGCCGCCTTGCTGAAAATATCCAGCACGTCGCCCACGCGGTAACCCTCGGGGTCGACCAAGTGATAGCAGCGCTTGTCTATATTGGCTTGATGACTGATGAGGTCCAAGGCGTCCACCACAAAGTCCACCGGCACAATATTGATGCGCCCGCCCTCTAAACCTACCGAGGGCATCCAAGGCGGCAGCAGTTGGCGCATCCGTTGAATCAGCTTGAAGAAATAGTACGGGCCGTCGATTTTGTCCATTTCACCCGTGGTGCTGTCACCTACCACCATGGCAGGCCGGTACACCGACCAAGGCACCTTGCATTCTTTGCGCACGATTTTTTCGCTTTCGTGCTTGGTCATGAAATAAGGGTGATCGGCGTTTTCGGCTTCTTCAAACATGTCCTCCCGGAACACACCCTCGTACAAGCCCGCAGCGGCAATCGAACTCACATGGTGGAGATGACCCGCGTCAATCGCCTTGGCCAGCTCCACCGTGTTTCGTGTGCCCTCAATATTGACCGTGATTTGGCTGGCTTCATCGGCCTCCATGTCGTAGATGGCTGCCAAATGGTAGAAATGATCGACTTGCCCTTTGAGCTTTTTTATCAGGTCCGAAGAAACACCCAGCTTTTTGGCAGTGAGGTCACCAAACACAGGCACCACACGCGCCGCACTAACCCCCCAATATTGGCGCAAACCCGCTACTTTTGACTCGCTTTCCTTGCGAATCAAAAAATAGACCACCGACCCTTTGCGCTCCAGGAGCTTCTTGACCAACCTTTTTCCAATGAACCCCGTGGCGCCCGTGACAAAGTACTGCATATATTCATTCCCAAAGTTAATGTTCTATTTTTACAGAAATGTCGGGTCAAAGCATTCAGCATTAACCCGTAATGAGGTGACCAAACTCTTTTTTAAAATTAGGAGTCACCATCTACCGCTCAGCATAAACAAGCCTTAAAGTAGCATCCAGATGGCAGGCTACGCGGTTAAAACCAGCCGCAGCGTGTGTGTTGACAAGTTTTAATGGAGTGCCTCATGGTCAAAAAATTGCAAAAAACAAGCGCCTCGAAGAAGACAAATGCCCCCCTCTCGGGCTCCGTCAAAGACTCGGCGCAACAAATATGGCAAGCGGGTTTGGGTGCCTTTAGCCGCGCGCAGGCCGAGGGCAGCAAAGCGTTCGACCTGCTCGTGAAAGAAGGCGTGAGCTTGCAACGCAAAACACAATCGGCAGCCGAAGAGCGCATCTCCGATGCCACGCACAAAATGTCCAGCATGGCCAGTGACATTAGCAACAAAGCGACAGGCCAATGGGACAAGTTGGAGAGCATTTTTGAAGAGCGTGTGGCCAAAGCTTTGAATAAACTGGGGGTGCCCTCCTCCAAGGATGTGGCGGCTCTGATTGAACGCATTGAAGGCCTGAACAAGAGTGTTCAAAAGCTGTCGCACAAGCCTTCAGCCAAAGCACCCTCGAAAACAGCAGCCAAAACGGCTGCCAAGCCTGCCGCCAAAAAGCCAGTTCAAGCAGTCGCCAAAACAGCGGCCAAAACCCCAGCCCGTCCTCCTGCCAAGCCAGCCGCTCAACGCGCACCCCGAGCCCGCAAAGCTACCCCAGCGGCGGTGACCCCAAAAGCTGACAGCGGTTCAACAGCGTCCAGCTGATCTCGCCGTGGCCCGGCCCTCGCTCCAGCGGCGAGTGCCTTGGCTTTTGCAGTGGTCCTCGTTGCGACGCCGTGCACCTGCTGCAATGCAGCAATATGTGGAATCAACCCGCCTACACTTTCCAACCATGACTCATCACTCTGCCTCGTCACCCAAAATTGGTCTCGCTTTGTCTGGTGGAGGCCCGATGGGGGCGATTTACGAAATTGGGGCGCTGTGTGCGTTGGAAGAGTCGCTTAACGGCCTTGATTTCACCAAGCTTCAGCACTACGTGGGCGTATCGGCCGGTGGTTTCATTGCAGCGGGCTTGGCCAACGGTTTTACGCCCCGACAACTTTGTGCGTTATTCATTGACAACGCTTCAGATGCCGAGGACAGCTTTGACCCCTCGTGGTTGATGACCCCCGCTTACAGCGAATTCGCACGCCGTGCCATCATGGTGCCGGGTTTGCTGTTGTCGTCCCTCTGGCGACTGGCTGCCCGAGGTCAATCACTGACCCACACGCTTGAACGCTTGGGCCCATTGTTGCCCACGGGCGTGTTCTCGAATAGCCGCATTCATACGGAACTGGGGCGCTTGTTCTCCAAAGGCGGGCGCACCAACGATTTTCGCCAACTCAAAACCCATCTCACGCTGGTCGCCACCAATCTGGACAGTGGTCAGGCGGTGCCCTTTGGTCGCCCGGGTTGGGACCATATTCCTATTTCTCAGGCGGTTCAGGCCAGCTCTGCCCTGCCCGGCTTGTTTCCTCCGGTTGAAATCGAGGACAGCTATTTTGTTGATGGGGCGCTGATCAAAACCATGCACGCGTCGGTCGCTTTGGACGACGGGGTTGATTTGATGCTGTGCGTGAACCCCTTGGTGCCCTTTGACGCCACCTCGCCCAAGGTGGCCGAGGTAATGCGACGCGGGCTTCCCGCTGAAAAGCACCATATCCCCAGAATTGTGGATGGCGGCTTGCCTGCGGTGCTGAGCCAGACCTTTCGCTCAATGATCCACTCCCGCATGGTGTTGGGCATGAAGCAGTACGAACATTTGTTTCCCAACACGGACATCATTTTGTTTGAGCCCGACCAACGCGACCCTGAGCTGTATTTGGCCAACACCTTCAGCTACTCGCGCCGCCGGGAGTTGGCTGAACACGCTTACCAGCAGACGCGCCACATGCTGCGCTCTCGCAAAACCGGTTTGTCAGCCAAGCTGTGGCAGCACGGCATCACCCTGCACCATCAGGCCTTGGATGATCCAAAGCGGCATTTGAGCGCACCAAGACGGCCGCCCACCCAAGTCGGGCGCGCCATTGTGAGCCTGCAAGAAATCATGGATGACTTGGACCACGTGGTGCGATCAGCCGCACACACGAAGGGCAACACATGGTGAAAAAAGCACCCCGAAGGACTGCCGAGCGCATTCTGGAAGTGACTTTGGTTCTATTCAATCGATTTGGTGAACCCAACGTTTCGACCACCCTGATCTCCGCCGAACTGGGCATTAGCCCTGGCAACCTGTATTACCACTACCCGGCCAAAGACGAGTTGATCAACTCGCTGTTTGACCGCTACGAGCAAGCCCTGAATGAGTTGCTTAATGCGGGCGAAGATGTACGCAACGTGGAAGACGCTTGGTTCTTCATGCACACCTTGTTTGAGCTGATCTGGCAGTACCGGTTTTTGTACCGCGATCTGAATGACTTGTTGAGCAAGAACCGTCGCTTGGAAACTCATTTTCAGATGATTCTGAAAAACAAGACCCGAGCGGTGAAAGCCTTGCTGGGGGGGATGAGCCGATCAGGAGCCATTCAGATTGACTCCCGAGAGATTGAATCAACCGCCACCAGCATGGTTGTGGTGCTGACTTATTGGCTTAGTTTTGAGTACGTGCGCGACCCACGCCACGCGTTGGAAGCCGAAAACGCCCAACTCGCGTTATTGCGCGGCGCCCACCATGTATTGAACCTGCTGGTGCCCTACCTTGAGCCCAGCCAGCGAAGTCATTTGCTGCAGTTGGTACAGGCTTACACCCGACACGATCAGTGATTGCTACCCCCTCACGCAGCACGGGGGTCAAACCGATCCCCTTTTTAAAAATTCCAGATCAGGCGATCAGGCCCAAGCGACGAGAAATCTCCAATGTCGCCACACTCTGGTTCATTGCGTAAAAATGCAGCCCAGGGGAGCCACCGGCGAGCAACTGTTCGCACAGGTCGGTCACCACATCCAGCCCAAAAGCCCTGATGGACGCCGTGTCGTCGCCAAAACTCTGCAAGCGCAGCCGAATCCAGCGTGGAATCTCAGCCCCTGAGGCGTCGCTGAAGCGCATCAGTTGCGTGGAGCTGGTGATGGGCATGATGCCGGGCACCACGGGCACGTTCAGCCCCAGCGCGTCCACCTCTTGCACGAACCGAAAGTAAGCGTCTGCGTTGTAAAAATACTGCGTGATCGCCGAGTCGGCACCGGCATGCACCTTGGCGGCAAAGGCCTGAAGGTCTGCGCTTGGCGACTTGGCTTGCGGATGCACCTCGGGGTAGGCGGCGACTTCAATGTGGAAGTCGTGCCCTGTCTCAGCACGAATAAACGCCACCAAGTCACTGGCGTAATGGAATTCGCCGCCCGCACCGTAGCCGCTGGGCATGTCGCCGCGCAACGCCACCAGCCGCTTGACGCCCATGGCTTTCAAGGTGGCCAATTGCTCGCGCACCGTGGCGCGAGTGGCGCCAATGCAGGAGAAGTGCGAGGCCGCATTGACGCCCTCACCCAGAATGTCGCGCACCGTATTGAAGGTGCCTTCTTGGGTGGACCCACCCGCGCCAAAGGTCACCGAGCAAAACTCGGGCTTCAGGGCGTACAACTGCTGGCGAACGCCACGCAGCTTTTCAATGCCTTCGGGGGTCTTGGGAGGGAAGAATTCAATACTGAGCGGGGGGCGAGTGGTCAAGGTCATGGCCATAGAAAATTGAAAAAGAGAGCAACGGGGCGAATCCGGCGACGCAACGACCGCCAGATCACGCACCCCAGGTCAAGAACGGGGGGCGTCAGGTTTGCGCGCGCCAATGAAAAACTCGCGGTTGCCGTCCCCGCCGTCAATGGGGGAATCAAACCAGGCGGTCACCGTCAAGCCCAAGTCGGCGCAGGCGTCACGCAAACGCTGTTCGATCAAGGGGTAAAACGAGGCATCTTTGACAATGCCGCCCTTGCCCACCTGCCCGGGTTGCAGTTCAAACTGAGGTTTGACCAACGTCAACAAGGTGCCGCCGGGTTTGAGGAAAGGCACCACCGCAGGCAAGACCAAGGTTTGAGAGATGAAGGACAAGTCGCCCACCACCAAATCGAACGCAGGGGTGAACTCGCCGACACTGACGTCATCCTCGTCTGCATGCTCATCGTCCTCATCGTCCGCAGAATATGAGTCAAATTGGCCTTCAGCCCCCGTGCTGTGTTCGTAAGCAGCTATCAAATCAGAAGCGGATAGCGACCGCGCATTGACTTTTTCAACACACAAAACGCGCGGATCAGCCCGCAGCGTGGGGTGCAATTGGGCGCTTCCCACATCCACGCCCACCACCGACGCTGCACCGTGCTGCAACAAGCAGTCCGTAAAACCGCCGGTAGATTGCCCCACATCAAGGCAAGCCAGGCCCGTGACATTCAACCCGATCTTTTTAAGCGCCGCTTCCAGCTTCAAGCCGCCGCGAGACACATAACGCGCCTCTGAGTCGTCCAAGAGCCGCAGGGGTGCGTCCAACGGCACCTCGTCACCGTTCTTCGCCACACGACGCCAAGCGTCGTTTTGCAGCCATTCGACACCACCGGCAATCAAACGCTGGGCTTGAGAGCGGGTGCTGGCGAGTTGTCGCTGTACCAAAAGTTGGTCAATGCGCATGGCGTCCGATCAATAACGGTAGGTGTCAGCCTTGTAAGGGCCGGCTTTGGACACGCCAATGTAGGCGGCTTGCTCGTCGGTGAGCTCGCTCAACATCGCGCCCACTTTGGAGAGGTGCAGGCGAGCCACTTTTTCATCCAAGTGCTTGGGCAACACATACACCTTGCCCACTTTGTATTCTTTGGGTTTGGTGAACAACTCGATTTGCGCAATGGTTTGGTTGGCAAAACTGGACGACATGACAAAGCTGGGGTGGCCCGTGCCGCAGCCCAAATTCACCAAACGGCCCTTGGCCAGCAAAATAATGCGTTTCTCTGGCTTTGCGTTTTTGCCTTTGGTCGCAGGAAAAATGACATGGTCAACCTGGGGCTTGATCTCGTCCCACTCCAGCTTTTCCAGCGAAGCCACGTCAATTTCATTGTCAAAGTGACCGATGTTGCAAACGATGGCCTGGTCTTTCATGGCCTCCATGTGCTTGTAGGTGATGACGTTTTTGTTACCCGTTGCGGAGACAAAAATATCAGCCTTGTCAGCGGCGTAGTCCATGGTCACGACCTTGTAGCCTTCCATCGCGGCCTGCAAGGCGTTGATTGGGTCAATCTCGGTCACCCACACTTGGGCGCTGAGCGCGCGCAAGGCTTGAGCAGAGCCTTTGCCCACGTCGCCGTAACCGGCTACCACCGCCACTTTGCCGGCGATCATCACGTCGGTGGCGCGCTTGATGGCATCCACCAAAGATTCGCGGCAACCGTACAGGTTGTCGAACTTGCTCTTGGTGACCGAATCGTTGACGTTAATGGCGCGAAACGCCAGCGTGCCTTTTTCAGACATCTCGTTCAAACGCAACACGCCGGTGGTGGTCTCTTCCGTCACCCCAATGATGTTTTTCAGGCGACGGCTGTACCAAGTTGCGTCTTGCTTCAATTTGGCCTTGATGGCATTGAACAGGCAAATCTCTTCTTCGCTGCCGGGGTTGGCCAACACCGACGCGTCCGACTCTGCCCGGGCACCGAGGTGCATCAGCAGCGTGGCGTCACCGCCGTCGTCCAAAATCATGTTCGGGCCTTCGGCCTTGCTGCCCTTTTTGCCGTCAAACTCAAAAATGCGATGGGTGTAATCCCAGTAGTCATCCAGTGACTCGCCTTTGTAGGCAAACACGGGGGTGCCCGCGTCCACCAAGGCGGCCGCGGCGTGGTCTTGCGTGGAGTAGATGTTGCAAGACGCCCAACGCACTTCAGCGCCCAAAGCCTGCAAGGTTTCAACCAGCACGCCGGTCTGAATGGTCATGTGCAAAGAGCCGGTGATGCGAGCGCCCTTCAAAGGTTGTGATGGCGCGTATTCTTCGCGAATGGCCATCAAGCCGGGCATTTCTGTCTGCGCGATAGTGAGTTCTTTGCGGCCCCAAGCGGCAAGGCTCAAGTCGGCAATGATGTAGTCGTTGTTGTTGACGGATGGTGCGGGTGCTGTCTTGGCCACGGTTGACTCCAAAAGTAAATTTTGTACAACCACTGGCTCTTGCGAAACCATTTTGAATTCAGGGGAATGGACTCACCCAAAAGACCAGTGGGTGAGCGCCGTTGATACGACCCCAGCGACTGCCAGGGTGTGCTCCGAGCCTCATTCGCACTGTGCGAACTGCAACGCTCCTCGGATAAGGCGCAGATTATAGGCGGGTCACGTGGCGGCGAGACACCTCCGGTAAAATCGGCCGACCCGGGCGCTCGCCCGCATGCGCGACACCACTGGCGTGATCGCGCCCTGCACCCTCATCTGGAATTCCTGTGTCCTATACCGCCGAAACTCGCCGCCGCCGCACTTTTGCCATCATTTCTCACCCTGACGCGGGTAAAACCACGCTGACTGAAAAACTGCTGCTGTTTTCAGGCGCGATTCAGATTGCTGGCTCCGTCAAGGCTCGCAAGGCCACGCGCCACGCCACCAGCGACTGGATGGAAATTGAGAAGCAACGTGGCATTTCAGTGGCCAGTTCGGTCATGCAAATGGCCTACCGCGACCATGTGGTCAACCTGCTGGACACGCCCGGCCACAAAGACTTCTCTGAAGACACCTACCGCGTGCTCACGGCCGTGGACTCGGCTTTGATGGTGATTGACGCCGCCAATGGGGTGGAGACGCAAACCCGCCGTTTGATTGAGGTCTGCCGCCAGCGCGACACGCCCATCATCACGTTTGTGAACAAGATGGACCGCGAGGTGCGCGAGCCGCTGGACATCATGGACGAGATCGAACGCGAACTGGGCATGCCCTGCGTGCCCATGACCTGGCCGGTGGGCCAAGGCAAAACCTTTGGCGGCATCATCAACCTGCGCACGCAGGCCATGACGGTGTTTGAGCCCGGCAGCAACCGGGGGCCGAAAGACTTCACGACCATTCCCTTGAGCGAGCACGCCACCTTGCTCAAGCGCTTTGGTAGCGAGTACGCGTCCGCACTGGAGAGCATGGAGCTGGCCACCGGCGCTTCCCCGGCTTGGGACCATGCTGCGTTTTTGGCCGGCAAACAAACGCCCGTGTTTTTTGGCTCCGGCGTGAACAACTTTGGCGTGATGGAAGTGCTGGATGCGCTGGTGGACCTGTCGCCCTCGCCCCAGTCACGCACCAGTTCAACACTGGTGAATCGCCAACCCGTGATCAAGGAAATACAGCCCGATGACACCGCGTTCTCAGGCGTGGTGTTCAAGGTGCAGGCCAATATGGACGCCAACCACCGCGACCGCATTGCCTTTGTGCGCATGGCCTCGGGCAAGTACACGCCGGGCATGAAACTCAAAGTCATGCGCACCAGCAAAGAGTTGCGCCCCACCAGCGTGGTGACGTTCATGAGCCAACGCCGTGAAGCGGTGGAGGAAGCCTATGCGGGCGATATCGTGGGCTTTACCACCCACGGCGGCGTGCAACTCGGCGACACCATCACCGATGGCAGCGTCAACCTGCAATTCACTGGCCTGCCCTTTTTTGCCCCCGAGCTGTTCATGACCGTGGTGCTGCGCAACCCTTTGCGCACCAAGCAGTTGCAACAAGGCTTGGCCCAGTTGGGCGAAGAAGGCGCGATTCAGGTGTTTCGCCCCGAAGTCGGCGGCAACATGCTGCTGGGCGCGGTGGGCCAATTGCAGTTTGAGGTGGTGCAGCACCGCCTCAAAGGCGAGTACGACGCCGACATTCGCTTAGAAGGCTGCCAATACACCGGCGCGCGCTGGATCACGGCTGACACCCCCGCTGAGCTCAAAGCCTTTTGCGACGCCTACCCGATGCGCATGGCCCGCGACGCGGCCAACACCTTGGCCTACCTGTGCACCTCGCCTTATGACGTGCGACTGGCGCAAGAGCGGTTTCCCAAAATCCACTTCCACCCGCTGCGCGAGCATGCGGGCTTGGCCCTGCAAGCAGCGGGTTGAAGTCGCATGCAACCGCTCTCAGCGTGGGCGCCGGTGGACTGGCGCCAGATCATCGGCGTGTTCACCGACATTGATGACACGCTCACCACCGACGGCGCCATCACGCCCGATGCGCTGCAAGCATTGGTAGCGCTCAAGGCGGCGGGTTTGCATGTGATTGCGATTACGGGACGCCCGATTGGCTGGAGCGAGCCGTTTGCACGGGGCGACGCCGCTCAAGGCCTGGCGCCTTGGCCGGTGGATGCCATCGTGGCGGAAAACGGTGCGGTGGCGTTCAAAGGCAATAATTTACAAGAAATAGGCCTCCAGCCCAATCCTCACCTGCGCAAGCCGCTATCAAAACTATACCAACAGGACGAAGCAACGCGACAACATAACTTCGCTCGCATGCAGGCAGTGGCTCAACAGGTGTTGTCCGCCGTGCCGGGAGCAACCTTGTCGCAAGACTCAGGCGGACGAGAAACGGATATTGCCATTGACCACAGTGAATTCACGCACTTAAATCCGCAGCAGATCGCCCACGCCGTGCGGTTGTTGCACGCCGCGGGCATGAATGCCACGGTGAGCAGTATTCACATCAACGCCTGGTTTGGCGAGCACAACAAGCTCAGCGGCGCGCGCTGGATCGTGCGCGAGTTGTTCGGGCGTGATCTGGATACCGAGTTGACCCGCTGGGTGTATGTGGGCGACTCCACCAACGACCAGCTCATGTTTGAGCATTTTGAGAACAGCATTGGCGTGGCCAATATTCGGCGCTTTGAAGCCGAGCTGAGTCACAAACCTCGCTTTGTTTCGCCGAGCGAGCGTGGCGCAGGTTTTGCGGAAGTAGCACGCCATATCTTGGCGGGGAGACAGGCATGAAATCGTCGCCACCGGTGCGGCCAAGCCCAACCCAACCCGGCATCAACTGGGGCTTGATCAGTGTGTTTGGCTCCACTTTGTTTCAGTTGTCAGGCATTTTTATGCTCGCGCCACGGCTGTTGTTGATGCTGAAAACGGCCGAGGTGTCCACCACCACGGCCGGCTTTTTTGCGGCAACCACTTGGTTGGGCTTGTTTATCGTCACCCCCTTTGCTTCGGCGGTGACTCAAAAGCTGGGCCGTCGTCCCACCATGTGGCTGGCCTCGGTCACGCCGTTGCTGGCGGCAACCGGTTACTTGTTGACAGACACCCTCTGGATCTGGTTCTGCCTGCAATTGCTGGCGGGCATCGCGGGCGGTTTGCGTTGGGTGCTGGCGGAAGCGTTCATTGCCGAGTTCGCGCCACCCGAGCACATTGGCAAGTACATCGGCACCTACGCCACCATGGTCGGGCTCACCTTTGTCATCGGCCCCTCGGCCTTGGCTGGGTTGGGTGCTGATAGCCCGTATGCGCTGTGGGTGGTGTTGGTCTTGATGTTCATTGGCCTGTGCTGGACCGCCCTGATTCCGCAACTGCCGCCCGACCATGACACCGACACCGCGCGGGTGGGTCTTCGGGGGCTGTGGCATGCGGTGCTGGCCCACCCCGTCATCATGCTGGCGGGGTTTTTGGGGGGCTTTTTTGAACTCGGCTTGTCGTCCATCTTGCCACTTTACGGTCTGGCCTTGGGGCTGGGCGCCAGCACGGCGGCGCTGTTGGTGTCAGTCAGTGGTTTGGGCGGCACGCTGGCGGCTTTGCCCGCGGGCATGGTTGCGGACCGGTTTGCGTCCCCCGCTCAAGGACGACGGACGTTGATGGCAGTCTGTGGTGCGTTGATTTTGCTGTCATCAGTCACCTTGTATTTTGTGCCCGCTTTGCCGCTGCTGATTTGGCCCGTGGTGTTTGTGTGGGGTGCCTGTGGCGGCGCGCTTTACACCTTGGCCATGATCGACATCGGAGCCCGCGAAAAAGGCATCACGCTGGTGAACAGCACGGCCGTGCTGGTGCTGACCTACACCCTGGGCGGTCTCGTGGCCTCGGCCGCCTCGGGCGCGCTGATTCAGTGGTCTTCGTCTTTGGCTTTTCCGCTGGTGTTGACCGGCGTGGCGTGCGTGAGCGTGATCGCCTTGTTCAGCGCCCGGCGCCAAGCCCAGCCCGTGGTCGATGCCCAGCCCGGCCACTCCACCCAGCCCACCCAATCCCACTGAGGACGCGACATGTTTTTTGCCGAAGACCTCTCCGCTGTCACCCACGCGATTCAACTGGCGGTGGCACCGGTTTTCTTGCTCACCGCAGTCTCCGGCATGATTGGCACAGTGGCCGGGCGGCTGGCACGCATCATTGACCGGGCGCGGGTGTTGGAGGCCCGGGTGGCGCACGCCGCAGAGTCCGACCCCGCCGTGGCCCCCGCGTACGATGAACTGCGCCGCCTGCGCCAACGCGGTTGGCTGGTGAATGGCTGCATCGCCCTGCTCACTTTTTGCGCCATGCTGATTGGCCTGACCATCGTGATGCTGTTCTTGGGTGAAACCGCGCAGCTCAACATTCTGCGTTTGGCCACCATCTCCTTTCTGGCCGGCGTCAGCTGTTTCTTGCTGGCCTTGTTGTGCTTTCTGACCGAGACGTTGCTGGCCACCCGCATCCTGAAGTTCGGACGACCCAACGTACCGCTGTAAGCCTTCGACGCCCCCCCGGCGGCGGCAAGTGAGTCTGCAACAATGTCACAGACACTGCCCCTGCTTTCTGGAGACCCACCGCTATGCCCTCATCACCGCCCCAGCCTGGTTCGTTTGCAGCCGCCTTGGCCCAGCACCGTGTGTGGGGTCAGCTAAAGCCCACGACATCGAAGGCCTTGTCCAAGCGTTTTCGCACCCAGCCCTACGCTGCCCACGCCACCTTGCTGGTCCAAGGCACTTTGGCGACCCAACTCGGATGGATCATCAGTGGCGAGGTCACGCTGCAAGACCCTGATCTCGGCCTGTCAGTGCGCTTGCAGCCGGGTGATTTACTGGGTTTTGGTGCCACGCCTGAGCACCAGTTGGCCACTTGGCAAGCCGTGGCAGCCTGCGATTGCCAAGTCGCTTGGTTAGCGCCTGAGGCGCTGAAAGCGCTGTGTACCAGCCAGCCGGAGCTGCTGGTTTTCTTTCCCTCGGTGCCGCTGCAACCGCCTGCCTTTGAGGCAACGGACAAAGGGTCTGAATCCGGTGCGTCGCTCAACCTGCTGAGCACACCGATTCGCACGTTGATCAAGCGAGAACCCATCACACTCGCCCCCACCGTCACGATTCGTGCAGCCGCAGAAACGATGAAGGAGTTGCGTGTTTCCTCCATCTTGCTGGTGGAGCAAGGGCAGCTGTTTGGCCTGATCACCGACCGGGATTTGCGCAACCGGGTGGTCGCCCAAGGCCTGGATACCGCACGCCCGGTGGCAGACATTGCCACGCTGGCCCCGCTGACGGTGAGCGCCAACAGCCCGGCGTTTGACGCCTTGCTGCTCATGG
Organism: Rhodoferax sp.; assembly: GCA_049286445.1. Lineage (GTDB taxonomy): Bacteria > Pseudomonadota > Gammaproteobacteria > Burkholderiales > Burkholderiaceae_C > Rhodoferax. The sequence goes on from JBAQDW010000021.1 coordinate 24,507, forward strand.
CGCGTCACAACATTCACCATGTGCCCGTCATGGACGGCGAGCGCATTGCCGGCATGATCACGGCCACGGACTTGACCGAGCAGCACAGCACCTCGGCGGTTTATTTGGCCGGTGACATTTACAAACAAACCACGTTGGCGGGCTTGACCCACATCAGCAGCAAAGTCAAACACCTGCAAAAACACCTGGCTGCTGCCGACGCCAGTGCCTACAGCACAGGCCACATCGTGACCGCCATCACCGATGCGTTGACGGTGCGGCTGATCCAGTTGGCAGAGGCCCACCTTGGCCCGGCCCCAATTGACTATGTGTGGGTGGCGGCTGGCTCGCAGGCACGCAATGAACAATCGGCCAAGTCGGACCAAGACAACTGCCTGATTCTGGACGACGCGTACGACGAAGCTGTGCATGGCGAGTACTTCAAGACGCTGGCCACCACCGTGTGTGACGGGTTGGCCGCCTGCGGCTACATTCACTGCCCCGGTGAGATGATGGCCATGACGGACACCTGGCGACAGCCGCGCCAGCGCTGGGCACAGTACTTTCAAAAATGGGTGAACCAGCCCGAGCCCAAGGCCTTGATGCTGACCTGTGTGTTCTTTGACCTGCGCGCCATTCATGGCGAGTCGGCCTTGTTGGAGGGCTTGCGACGCGATGTGTTGGCGCGCACGAAAGGCAACAGCCTGTTTCTCGCTTACATGGTGAGCAATGCACTCAAGCACCGTCCACCGTTGGGGCTGTTTGGCACGATTTCGCTCATTCGCGGGGGCGACCATCCCGGCACCCTTGATCTGAAGCATTCGGGCATCGTCCCCATCGTCGATTTGGCGCGGGTTTATGCGCTGGCGGACGGGCTGGCAGCGGTCAATACCAGCGACCGCCTGGAAGCGGCGGCACACGCGGGTGAAGTCAGCGCCCAAAGCGCACGCGACTTGCACGATGCACTGGAGTTCCTGTCCAAGTTGCGCATTGCCCACCAGGCAAGGCAAATCCAAGCGGGACACGCACCCGACAACTTTCTGTCTCTGAGTGAGTTGTCCAATTTCGAGCGCAGCCACCTGAAGGAAGCCTTTTCAGTGGTGCAAACCTTGCAAGGTGTGCTCGGGCAACGTTACCAATCCGGTCGTTTCTAACGCGGTTTGAAGCCCCACGGTTGGAGTCCATTGACGGCTCAGTATTTGAGCCGCGCGTAATAGGTTTTTTCTGCTGCCTCCCGGGCTTGGCGCATGGTGTGAATGCCCATGTCTTGCAGCAGGGGAATCAAGCGCAACCAAACTTCAGCCGTGACAATGGCGTCGCCCAGCGCGGTGTGGCGCCCCAGGACGGTGATGTTGAAGCGCTCAGCAATCGCCTCCAAACGATGCGACTCCTGGTTAGGGTGCACTACCGCGGACAACAGCAAAGTGTCCAACACCGGGTGGTTGAAGACCAGCCCGGTTTCAGCCTCCTTGAGCTGCAGAAATTTCATGTCAAACGCCGCGTTGTGCGCCACCAGCACAGTGTCTTGGGCAAACACATGGAACGCAGGCAACACCTCACCAATGGTCGGCTGGCCTCGCACCATGTCCTGTGTGATGCCATGAATCGGGATGGTGACGGCCGGAATGATGCGTTGCGGGTCAACCAACTGCTCGAAACTTTCTTGCCTCAGCAGCTTGCCATTCACAATGCGGGCTGCCCCCATCTGGATAATTTCATCGCCGCCGGACGGGTTCAAGCCAGTAGTTTCGGTGTCAAACACGGTGTAAGTCAGTGACGACAGGGGCCGATCATCGAGCGCATGGCCCGCGTCCGAGACTTGAAACAAGTCAAAGTCATAAAACTCTGGGCGACTGTCGTGGTGACGCACTGGCTGCGCGGCCTCGCGTTGCTCTTGGGCATCAGCCAACGGCAACAAAAAGCGAAAGAAGGCCTCGTGGCGAATGCGCTCGCGCTCAAACCACATCTCGCCGCCATGGCGAGCCACCACATCGCGCACCGTCAACGGGGTGCTCTCCGAGCCAAAGCGCATGGACTCCATCTCCCAGCTCATCACAGTTTCGGTACTCATCGCCTGCCCGGTCCAAATGAGGTCCAACTGGGCTCGCCCTTGCACCGTCTGCAGTCGCAAACGCAGGAATTTGATCTCAAATTCATCCACCAGCCGGGTCGCCAAATAACTCAAGGCTTGAATCAGGGTGAAGCTGTCCACCCGCAGCCAAACCGAGACGTCCACCTGGTCCAACGAGACGGTGCGTTCGCATTGCGTCTCCATCCGGCGCTGCGCGGCCAGCAATAAATCAGTCCCCAACATTTCCTCCATCGGCCAACGGGTCTTCAGGCCCTGGGCCGACTGCTGAGCCAAGTCAGCCACGCGCTTGCTCATGACACTGACCTCGTCGCGCACTACGCTCAGAAAGCGCTCCTGCATGACCGGCTCCAGGTCTGGCAGCGACAGCATGTCCACGGCAGCCTGCATGTTGGCCAGGGAAGAGCGGCTGCGCTCGGTCAAACCGTGCAGGAGTTGATCGCGCAAATTGCCTTCTTCAAAGGTACGCGTGACGTTCTCCAACATCAGCACAAAGCCACTCAGGTCGGCAGACGCGCCCGCTTGGTCGCTGGCACGCACGGGGGCCATTTGCACCCGCAGCAACTGGCCGCTTCGTGTGGTGGTGACAAATTGAGCGGATGGGCTCGCAGCACCGCGTGCCAGGCGCTGGTGAATACTTTCCAACGCATGGGCCACCAGCTTGCGATCAAACACCGCATAAATGGAGCGCCCAATACCAATCAACTCCGCGCCATCGGCCAAGGCAGGCGCGTCAGACAGCACTTTGAACTGCAACCGTGCCCGGTTGTTGTACAAAAGAATGCGTCCATCCAAATTGCACACGACCACGCTTTGGGTCAGCTCAGCCATCAGGGCCGCCAAACGGTTTCTCTCTTGTTGCACATGGGCGCTGGCCTGCAGAATTTGCTGCGCCATGTCTGCGCGAAGATGGTCGCGTTGGGTCGCCAGCTCATTGAGGGCGGCACCCAGTCCCTTGATCTCTGTACTGCCCGCTGGAGTAAGGAGTTGGGGTTCTGTGGCTGCGACTAAAACACGGGCTTTTTCCAGCAACCGCGCCGGCGCATAGGCGTAGCGTCGGTAAAGCTTGTTCAAGCCCACCGCCACCCCGCCCAGCGCCAGCAGCCAACTCAGTCCGAGCAGCGCGATGCGAGGGCCCAAAATGGTGTCCACCACAACTTTTTCTGCCGGTGCCAAGGTGGACCACAGCAGCGCCACCGTTAATCCCAGCCAGAGCGCCAGGGCCAGCCCGACCCCCGCAATGGCCAGCCACAGCCGCCGGTCCGCTTTCATGTCGATGAGTCCAACATGTCGGCCACCTTTTGGACCAGGTCATGGGTGGAAAACGGCTTGGTCATGTACCCGTCAGCACCCAATGCCAAGCCCTTGGTCATGTCCGTGTCACGCCCTTTGGCGGTCAACATCAAAATTTTGGTGTGTTGCAGGGTGTCGCTGGCCCGCACTTCTTGGCACACCTCAAACCCCGTCTTCACGGGCATCATGACGTCCAGCAGCACCAAGTCAGGGCGCTGCGTGGCAATCGCCTCCAGCGCCTCCTGCCCGTCGTGCGCCACGAGCACGGTGTAGCCTTCTCGCTTGAGCAGGTACTCTAGTGATATGACGATATTGGGCTCGTCGTCAGCCACCAGTATGGTCTTGTTCATGTGTTGTCTCCTTGTTCTTCTCTCTCGCTAGCCAGACGCTGCCGACTGCGGCCAGGGCAGGTGAAAGGCAAAGCAGGCGCCCTTTTCCGCCATCGGCTCCAGCCACAGCCGCCCCCCAAAATGCGCCACGATTTGCTGGCTGATGGGCAAGCCCAACCCCGTGCCGTGCGGCCGCTGAGTGGCATCGCCCCCTTGGTGGAAACGGTCAAAAACCATGCGCTGTTGGGCTTGCGGCACACCCGGCCCGTTGTCACTCACCTTCACCGTCATGCCGGTATCGTCACAGCCCAAGCTTACGCAAACCCGACCACCGGGAATGGGCACAAACTTGGCGGCGTTGGACAGCAGGTTCAACAGAACTTGCGTCAAGCGATCAGGGTCCGCCATGAGCATCGGCACGGCGTCTGGCACGGCCACCTGTACCGAGCATTTTTTTTCACGAAACAGCTCTGCCGTGGTCGCAACTGATTGCAAAACGAGCGCACGCAGGTCAACCTCGACAGTGTGCCACTCGGCATGGCCGGACTCGAACTTGGCCATGTCCAGTACCTGATTCACCAGCCGGGAAAGCCGCTCAGTTTCGGTGACGATGATGGCCATGAACTGGTGTCGTTGCGCCAGCGCCATGTCCGGTTCATCGCGCATCAGCTCAGCCAGCGCCCGAATCGACGTGAGAGGCGTGCGCAACTCGTGGGTGACCGAGGCCATGAAGTCGTCCTTGAGGTGATCCAGGCTCATCAACTG
>JBAQDW010000022.1:0-12172 GCA_049286445.1 Rhodoferax sp.
GTGCTCCGCCAACCTTCAAACTGGCCTTCAACAGCCGTATGTGGCCGCGTTTTTTAAGGTGGGGAGTTCAACGTGAACCGCCAACTTTCAAAGTGAACGCAGGCAGCATCAGTGTGGCTCCAAGCTCACGTGGTTCCCGTGGTTCCCGGCAAGTTTGAAGGTTGGCCGTGGCACGTGAACGCCACCCCAGACAAAGCGTTGGCCACATACGGTTGTTAGCTCCCCTTTCCGCCCCGGCGGGGGTGGAGAGGGGTTGGGGGAGAGGGGGGGAAAGAACAAGGCTTTGAAATTTCTGCAATCTCACGCCGCAAGGCCCTTGAATGACTTTTATGCCGCTAGCCCTTTCAGGACCTACGCGAGCAGCTACCGAAAATGGAGCAATTCTTGCGCTGAAACCCCAAAAGTTGTTGGCGTTCTACCGTCCGTTGCGGCCTCAGCTCTCAAATAGCAATCCTCTCGCTGACATTGAATCGGCAATGAGAGGGTTTAAAAAGGCACCTGATCGGTGGGGTATTTCCAGAAGTCTTTCAGCAGGTAACTGACCGGCATGTTAAGCGCGGTGTTGTTGGGTGGAATGGGTTTTAGAAACCACTTGTCATAAATGGGGTAAATTTCTTTGCTCTGGATCAAGCGCCGCATTTCATCATCCACCAACTTCTTGAACGCGGGGTCGTTTTTGGGCAGCATGATGGCCAACGGCTCGGTCGTCAAAAATTTACCCACAACCTTCAATGCGGCCGGGTCGGAGCGGCCTGCGGCCAAGCCGTACAGCAGCACGTCATCCATCACAAAAGCGTCGGCTTCACCCTTTTCAACCATTTCAACGCCCTTGACGTGGTCGGATGCCTCAAGAATCGTGACCCTCAGCAAGCGCTCCCGGTTGGCTTGCTGAACGGCCTTCAAGGGCGTTGACCCTTTGGTCGAGACCAGCGTTTTGCCCTCCATGTCTTCTATCCGGTCAAAGGCCGATTTGGATTGCACGAGCAAGCGCGCACCGGTGATGAAGTGAGGAATGGTGAAGCTGACCTTTTCTCTGCGCTCAGCGTTGTTGGTCGTCGACCCGCATTCCAGATCGGCCTTGCCTTCTTCGATGGCCGCAATGCGATTGGCGGAGGTGACCATCAACATCGCCACTGGCATGGCTTTTGCACCTGTTTTTTGACGCACCGCCTCTGCCAGCTTGAGGCATAAATCCATGGCGTAGCCAACTGGTCGATTGTTGGCATCAAGAAAAGAGAAGGGAACTGAGGACTCACGGTGCGCTATCACCAGCTTGCCGCCTGCCGCGACGCGCTCCAACACGGTTTGGGCCTGAGCAACTCCCGCGATCAGGGTGCCACAGAGTACGCCCATAACGTAGCGTTTCGAACGTCTTGCTTTCATGTCAGTTCCAATCAAAAGGAGAAGATCGCGCACTGTACCGACGACAGCCACCGAATGCCAATGCCGACTTTCGTTGCAAAGTATGCGTCGAAAACATACCCATGAGGGGGTGGCAATTTCATGTACCGACGAGGGCCATGGCACCCGGCCAGCGCCGTAGTGGGCCGTTCAAGCCAATGCGTCCATGGTGATCGGCATCCCGCCCAACACGGCATTGCCGGAGAGCGGGTCACGCCACTGGTCGTCCAGCAGCGCGTTTAAATTGGCCCCGGGGCGTGTCTCGGCCAAGGCAAGGCGGGTGCCGGGCAGGTGGTGGCCCCAGCCGTGCGGCAGGCTCACCACGCCGGGCATCATCTCGTCGCTGACTTGCACGGGGGCTTCAATATGGCGCGGGCCGCTGGCAATGCGGGCCAGTGCCCCCTCCTGCAGACCCAGCCGCTGTGCGTCCTGCGGGTGAACCAAGGCGGTGCAGCGAAACGGGCCTTTGGCCAGCACCGGCAAGTTGTGCATCCAACTGTTGTTGGTGCGCACGTCGCGCCGCCCGATGATGACCAAGTCGGGCGCTGGGCGGGCCAGGTCGGCGGCGGCGCGGCACAGATCAGTGAGCAGCAAGTCCGGTGCCAGTTCGACCTTGCCGCTGGGGGTGCGCAGCATCTCGGGCAGGCGGGGCTGTAACTCGCCCAAGTCGATGCCACCCCTGGTGTTGCTCGCCATGACTTTGGCCAGCGTCAACCCTTCAGGGCGTTGCCCAAAGCCATCGCCGTAGGGGCCACTGCGCAGCGCAACATCGAGCATGCGGTGAGGCCCTGCGAGGCCTTGCGTGGCTTGCATGACGGCGCCGGCATGGGGGCCAAAAAGACGCTCGGTATCTTCGGCAAACTGGGCGTCATCCAAGGCGTTGAGGTCTTGCTGGGTGCCCTGGCCTTTCACAATGGCCGCCAATTTGAGCAAGGTTTGCCATTCTTGCGGCTGGCCTGGGGCGGGCGTGAGCACGGGCGGGCTGTAGCGCGCGTGGTTGCGCCAAGACAGCTGGGGAAAAGGGACGTCGTAATGAAACTCTTCCAAGGGCGACTGCCCCGGCAGGATGACATCGGCATGGCGGGTGGTCTCATTCAGGTAAATGTCCATGCTGACCATGAAGTCCAGCGTGTCCAGCGCCGCGGCCAAACGTGGCCCGTTGGGCGAGGACAGCACGGGATTGGTGGCCACCGTGAACAAAACGCGCACTTGGCCCACGCCTGGTGTCTCGATTTCTTCGGCCAGGCAGGTGAGGGGTAATTCCCCATACACCTCGGGCGCGCCGCTGACTCGCGCGTGGTGGCGACCCGTGGTTACGCCTTTGCCAACGCCCGGCTTGCCGGCGGTGTTGGAGGCAAACGCGGCCGATTTGGCAAACAGGACACCGCCCGGAAGGTCAAGGTGACCCGTGAGCGTGTTGAGCACATCCACCAGCCAACTCGCCAGCGTGCCGTACTCTTGCGTGCAGGTGCCAATGCGGGCGTACACCGCCGCGCGGGGTGTGGTGGCCAATTGGCGCGCCAAGGCGCGAATGGTGTCGGCGCTCATGCCACAGCGCGGAGCAGCCAATTCGGGTGTGAAGGGCGCGACGGCTTGGCGCACCGCATCAACGCCTTGCACCAGCGCGGCCACCGTGCCCAGCGTGACCAACGCCTCTTCAAACAAGGTGTGCACCATGGCTGCGAGCAAGAACACGTCGGCACCGGGCCGGATGAAATGGTGGGCGTCGGCCACGGCGGCGGTTTCGGTGCGGCGGGGGTCAATCACGATCAGCTGGCCACCGCGCGCTTGCAGCGCTTTGGCTTTGCCCTTGAAGTCCGGCACGGTCCACATGCTGCCATTGCTGGCCAAGGGGTTTGCCCCAATGACCAGCAGCAAGTCAGTGCGGCTAATGTCTGGCAGCGCCACCGAGAGCCAGTGGCCAAACATTAACCCACTGGCCAGTTGCTTGGGCATTTGGTCCAAGGTGGAGGCGGAGAACACATTGCGGGTGCCCAAAGCGCGGGCGAGCTTGCCGAAATAGGTGAGCAAACCAATTTTGTGTGCTGACGGGTTGCCCACCACCACGGCGGTGGCGTCTCGCCCCTGCCCGGCCATGAGCGGCGGCAAGCGGCGCTCAATTTCTGCAAACGCTTCTTCCCACGTGGCCGGCTCGTGCACGCCATTGCGCTTGATCAGCGGGGTGCGCAAGCGGTCGGGGTCGTCGTGCAGGTCTTTCAGTGCCACGCCTTTGGGGCAAATGTAGCCGGCACTCAAAACATCTTGCGCGTGGCCCCGAATGCTGACGACTTGGCCGGCGTTCACCTTGATCTCTAGCCCACAACAGGCTTCACACAGGGGGCAAATACGGTGGTGGGTGGTGTCGGTCACGGTGGCCTTGCAAGATGAACTTAAGAGGTGGCATTGACGCACGTCATGTCGCCGTTGTCGAGAACGCAGGTGACAGCGCGGGCAGGACCGAGATAGAAAATCCAAATAACGGCTATTGAATCAATCAACCCCCAGACCCCGTTTGGTGACCTATGATCAATGCGTTCTCTCAATCAAACGTCATTAACCCATAGGAATTAAGCAAATGTCCCTCATCAACTCCCAAGTGATCGACTTCAAAAACGACGCGTTTCACAACGGCAAGTTCACGACTGTTTCCAACGAAACCCTGAAGGGCAAGTGGAACGTGTTTATTTTTATGCCGGCTGCATTCACCTTCAACTGCCCCACTGAAGTCGAAGACGCCGCTGACAACTACGCTGAGTTCCAAAAAGCCGGTGCTGAGGTCTACATCGTCACCACCGACACCCACTTCTCACACAAAGTGTGGCACGAGACCTCGCCTGCGGTGGGCAAAGCCAAGTTCCCCCTGATTGGTGACCCCACCCACCGTTTGACGCGTGGTTTTGACGTGCACATTGAAGAAGAAGGTTTGGCACTGCGCGGCACCTTCATCATCAACCCTGAAGGCAAGATCGTGACCATGGAGGTGCATGACAACGCCGTGGCCCGTGATGTCAAGGAAACCCTGCGCAAGCTCAAAGCCGCCCAGTACGTGGCCGCTCACCCCGGTGAAGTGTGCCCCGCCAAGTGGAACGACGGCGCGAAAACGCTGACGCCTTCCCTGGATTTGGTCGGCAAAATCTAAGGGCCGGTCCCAAGATTGCCCACTGCGTGCCACGCCCCTGCACCCTGAGGGTGCAGCACCTCCCCAAGGGGGAAGCAGGTCGGCACGCAGACCGCCGGACAGAGTCCTTGCGCACGTGCGCAGGGGTGTCCGGCTTTTTTATAGCCAAATATCGCTGTAGCGCCTGTCAAGACTGCGCCACCAGCTACCAAGTTGATAGTAAGAAGAGGAACCACCATGCTCGACGACACACTCAAATCCCAACTCGCCGCCTACCTGGAACGCGTGGCGCTACCGATCGAGATCGTGGCGTCTCTTGGTGCGGACAGCAACTCGGTGGAAATGCGCGACCTGCTGCAGACGATCCAATCCCTTCGCAGCGACAAGATCACGCTGCGCACGGATGGCACCGATGCGCGCAAGCCCTCCTTCACCCTGCAGCGTGCGGGCACCGCCACCAGCCTGCGCTTTGCCGGCCTGCCCCTGGGCCATGAATTCACCTCGCTGGTGCTGGCCCTGCTGTGGAGCGGCGGCCACCCGCCCAAGGTGGAGCCGGACGTGATCGAGGCCATCAAGGGGCTGGACGGCGACTTCAACTTTGAGGTTTACATGTCCCTGAGTTGCCACAACTGCCCAGACGTGGTGCAGGCCCTGAGCCTGATGGCGATCTTCAACCCCAAGGTGAAAACCACCGTGATTGAGGGCGGCGCGTTTCAAGACGAAGTCACCTCGCGTGACATCATGGCGGTGCCCAGCGTCTACCTGAACGGCGCGCTGTTTGGCAACGGCCGCATGCTGGTGGAAGAAATTGTGGCCAAGCTCGATACCGGCGCGGCACAGCGCGATGCCGACAAGCTGACCGCCAAAGACCCGTATGAAGTGTTGATCGTCGGTGGTGGCCCTGCGGGCGCCGCCGCTGCGGTCTACGCGGCGCGCAAAGGCATTCGCACCGGGGTGGCGGCCGAGCGCTTTGGGGGCCAGACCAATGACACCATGGCCATTGAGAACTACATCTCCGTGCTGGAAACCGATGGTCCCAAGTTTGCCGCCGCGCTGGAAGCGCAAGTCCGGCACTACGACGTTGAAATCATGAATCTGCAACGCGCAGACAAGCTCACGCCCGCCTCAGAGCCCGGTGGCTTGATTGAAATCCAACTGGCCAACGGCGGCGTGCTCAAAGGCCGCAGCGTGATTCTGTCAACCGGTGCCCGCTGGCGCAACGTGGGGGTGCCTGGCGAAGACCAGTACCGCAACAAAGGCGTGGCGTATTGCCCGCATTGCGACGGCCCCTTGTTCAAGGGCAAAGACGTGTCGGTGATTGGTGGCGGCAACTCGGGTGTCGAGGCGGCCATTGACCTTGCCGGCCTGGTCAAGCACGTGACCTTGGTGGAGTTTGCCGACCAACTCAAGGCCGACGCCGTGTTGGTCAGCAAGCTCAAAAGCCTGCCCAACGTGACGATTCACACCAACGCCCAAACCACCGAGATCACCGGCGACGGCCAGAAGGTAAACGGCTTGAGCTACAAGGACCGCGCCACCAACGAAGTCCACCACGTCGCGCTGGAAGGCGTGTTCGTGCAGATTGGCTTGGTGCCCAACACCGAGTGGCTCAAAGGCACGCTGGAGTTGAGCAAGCACGGCGAGATCGTGGTCGATGCGCGTGGGCAAACCTCGCTGCCCGGTGTGTTTGCCGCCGGCGACGTGACCACCGTGCCGTTCAAGCAAATCGTCATCGCCGCCGGTGACGGTGCCAAGGCCGCGCTGAGCGCGTTTGACCACTTGATTCGCACCACGCCGGCAGAGGCTGCACCGGTGCCCGCCAAGGAAGTGCAAGACGCGGTCGCCGCCTGACCGGCCAGCGCCCGCCTTGGCGACGGGGCCGTTTTTCTTTAAGACGCGTCAGTCAGCAACTGGCGCAGCACATACGGCAAAATGCCGCCCGCGCGGTAATACTCGACCTCAATCGGCGTGTCGATGCGCAGGGTGGTAGTGACCCGTTCCTCGGTGCCGTCCGCACGGCGAATCACCAGCGTGGCTTCGCTTTGCGGCGTGAGGGCCGCATTGGGCAGCACATCAATCACCTCACTACCGTCCAGGCCCAGCGTTTCCCAGGAGTCGCCGGCCTTGAACTGCAACGGCAGCACGCCCATGCCGACCAGGTTGGAGCGGTGAATGCGCTCAAAGCTCTTGGCTACCACCGCCTTGATGCCCAGCAGCAGCGCGCCTTTGGCGGCCCAGTCGCGACTCGACCCCGTGCCGTACTCTTCGCCCGCCAGCACCACCGTGGGGGTGCCTTCTTTCATGTACGCCATGGCGGCGTCAAAGATGGACACTTTTTTGCCTTGCTGCGGGCCCGCGCTCTGAAACAGCGTCACGCCGCCTTCTTCGCGCGAGCCGTCGGCGGTGGGCGGCACCATCAGGTTTTTGATGCGCACGTTGGCAAACGTGCCGCGCACCATCACGTCATGGTTGCCGCGCCGCGCGCCGTAGCTGTTGAAGTCTTGCTTCAAAACGCCATGGGCTTTGAGCCACTGGCCCGCCGGGGAGCTTTCCTTGATGGCCCCAGCGGGCGAGATGTGGTCGGTGGTGATGGAGTCGCCAAACAGCGCCATGATGCGCGCGCCGTGCACGGCGACGGGCGTTTCACTGCCGCTTTCAGTGGCATTTATATTTATGTGTTTTTGGCCTGTAGCCCTAGAGCCATCTGTGTGAGTAGCTTCATTTTCTATAGCAAAATCAGCAAAGAACGGGGGCTCGGCTATGTAGGTGCTTTTTGGCCAGGTATAGGCGTCGCCTTGGACGCCTTGAATATCGCGCCAGCGCTCGCCCGGCTCAGTTTTAACCTTGGCGTAGTTGTCGCGGAACGCTTTGCCATTCATCGCAAAGTGCATCAGCGCGTGGATTTCATCGCTGCTGGGCCAGACGTCAGCCAGGTACACGTTCTTGCCATCGGTGCCTTTCCCCAAGGGCTGGGTGGTGATGTCTGTGAGCACCGTACCGGCAATGGCGTAGGCCACTACCAGCGGGGGACTGGCCAAGAAGTTGGCCTTGATGTTGGGGTGAATGCGCGCCTCAAAATTGCGGTTGCCCGACAGCACGGCCGCACAAATCAGATCATGGTCGCTGATGGCTTGGTTGAGCTCGGCGGTCAGGTCGCCCGAGTTGCCAATGCAGGTGGTGCAGCCATAACCGGCCAGCGCAAAGCCTAATTTCTCCAAGTAGGGCATCAACCCCGCTTCTGTGAGGTACTCGGTGACGATGCGCGAGCCCGGTGCCAGCGAGGTTTTGATGTGCGGCTGCACACACAAACCCGCCTCCACCGCCTTTTTAGCCAGCAGACCGGCGGCCAGCAGCACGCTGGGGTTGGAGGTGTTGGTGCAGCTGGTGATGGCGGCAATCAGCACATCGCCATGGCCCACCAGGGGGTTGGGGCGGTCGGGCAGGGGCGGGGGTGGCGCCACTGCGTCACCGTGTGCCACCGTTGGCTCGGGTTTGTTGGACGCCATTTCCGCCAGAAAGCGGGGTGCCCCTTCAGGGGTGGGTTTGCTGGGCGGCGTGACCACATTCATGGGGGACGCCGGGGTTCGGGGGTCCACAAAGGGGTAACGGGTGTGCAATTGCTCGGCGGGCTGGTTAAAACCGTCTTGGGCGTTGGGTTTGCTGAACAGTGAACTGAATTGCGCAGCCACGTTGCCCAATTCAATGCGGTCTTGGGGCCGCTTGGGGCCTGCCAAGCTGGGCGTGACGCTGCCCAGATCGAGCGTCACCACCTGCGAATAGTCGATGTCGCCAGCCTTGGGAATGCCAAACAGACCCTGTGCCTTGAAGTAAGCCTCAAAGGCCTCGATCTCTGCCTCGGTGCGGCCGGTACCCCGAAAGTAGTCGATGGTTTTCTCATCCACCGGAAAGAAGCCCATGGTGGCGCCGTATTCGGGCGACATGTTGCCAATGGTGGCCCGGTCGGGCAGGGCCAGCGTGCGCGTGCCTTCACCAAAAAATTCAACAAACTTGCCCACCACTTTATGTTGGCGCAGCAGCTCGGTCACCGTCAGCACCAAATCCGTGGCGGTCACGCCCTCACGCAATTGGCCCGTCAACTCCATGCCGACCACGTCAGGGGTGAGCATGTACACCGGCTGGCCCAGCATGGCGGCTTCGGCCTCAATACCGCCCACGCCCCAGCCGACCACGCCGATGCCATTGATCATGGTGGTGTGGCTGTCGGTGCCGACCAAGGTGTCGGGGTAGTACACATCGTCGGTTGTTTTGTGTACACCGCGCGCAAAGTACTCTAGGTTGACTTGGTGCACGATGCCAAAGCCGGGCGGCACCACGCGAAACGTATCAAACGCCTGCATGCCCCATTTCATGAACTCGTAGCGTTCTTGGTTGCGCTGGAATTCCAGCTTCATGTTGATGTCGAGCGAGTCTTTCTTGCCGTAAGAATCCACCATGATGGAGTGGTCCACCACCAAATCGACAGGCACCAAGGGCTCAATTTTTTTCGGGTCAAACCCTAGGCGTGCCGTAGTGCTGCGCATCGCCGCCAAGTCGGCCAACAGCGGCACACCGGTGAAGTCTTGCAGCACCACGCGCGACACCACGAAGGGAATTTCTTCGGTGCGGGGCGCTTGGGGCTTCCATTGCGCAAGCTGCTCTACATGCTCGGGGCACACTTTCAGCCCGTCGCAGTTGCGCAGCACAGACTCCAACACAATGCGAATCGACACCGGAAGACGGTTCACGCCCGGAAACTGCTGCGCCAAGGCGCGCAGGGAGTAAAACTGGCCGCTTGTTCCCGATGCGGTTTGAAACCGCGCCAGGGTCGATGCAAAGGCGTGCGGTTGGGAGGACAGTGGCGGTGTGGTCATGGCAGGCTCCTAAAGTGAATGGATCGAAACTTCAACCCGTGCGCCCAAGTATGTCACCCACCGCTGGCAGGTCTCAAGGCGCGCCCTGGGTTGACCGTTTGCTCTGTCCGCCATTGGGCCGCTGGTTCACGGCTGCTCCCCGCCTTTCACCGCCTTGTGGCGGAGAATTAACCGGTCATTGCATTTTCAGATCGATAGGAGCTTAGGCGCGAAGCCGCAGACAGTGCAGACGCACGGCAAGGCGAAGCAACAACAGATCCTATTGATATGGCGTTGGAATCAGCAGGGGCCTTGCTGCAAATCGAACGCGGTCGCGCCCCTCTTCCTTGGCCTGGTACATGGCCGCATCGGCCATTTCAATCACCTCGTTTGGATCCATCTCACGCCCCCGAAAGAGCGCCACTCCAATGCTGGCGGTGCACCGGTGCTCGATGGCGGCGGTCGGCGTGACCGCGGTCGCGCTGGGCTCGGCAGCGGCGCCTTGGAGGACATAAGGCTCGGCGAGGCGGGCGCGAATTGTCTCCGCAATGGCGTCCGCTTGTGCGCGCGCCTGCGCCTCTTGGATGCCCAGTTCGCACAGCAGCACGACAAACTCATCGCCGCCAAAGCGGGCCACGGTGTCGGTTTCACGCCTGCAGGCCTTGAGACGCTGGGCCACTTCAATCAGCAGCAGGTCACCCACAGCGTGGCCGTGTTTGTCATTGAGGGACTTGAAGTTGTCAAGATCAAGGAACAGCAAGGCACCATGGTGGTGGCTGCGCTTGCCGGAGGACATGGCTTGGTCGAGGTGGTCCAACAGCAGGCGGCGGTTGGGCAGGCGAGTGAGTGGGTCACGAAATGCCAGCTGGCGCACCTGGTCTTCCAGCGCCCGGCGCTGGGTGATCTCGCGGGTGATGCCGTGGTAGCCGATGATGTTGCCCTGCGCATCCCGGTCGGGCTTGGCTGTCACTTCGCCCCAAATCAGCTGGCCGTCTTTGCAGTGATGCTGGGCCTCAAAGGTCAAAAACTCATCTGCCGCAGGAGCAGAGTTCGGGAGTGCTCTGCGTTTTAACAGCGCTTTGACCAGTGCCACCCCCTCCTGCGTGAACATGGAAAACACAGACTGGCCCACCACCTCGGAAGCGTGGAACCCGCGCAGTCGTTCATCTGCGGGGCTGATGTAAGTGATGTGCAGCTTGTGGTCGGTGCGCCAAGCGACATCCCGCGCGTCTTCCATCAACAGGCGGTAAAGGGCTTGGCTTTCATGCAAGGCCTGGGTGCGCTCGGTGACCAAGGCTTGCAGAACCTTGTTTTGTTCTTGCAGACTGGCCAAGGGGTAGATCTCGCCGTCTTGCGCAGTGTGGTAGGGCACTGAAATGCCGCTGTGCACGATCATCCACTCGCCCTCTTCAAGGCGAAAGACCAAGACCAAACGGGCGACCTCTCTTGCAAGAGAATGCCCACCACTGGGCAGGTGAATGTGAAAAAAGGCGATCACCATCACCACATCAACACTGAGATCTTGCAGCTCGAGGTCGAGCATTTCGATGCGGATACGGCCTGGTACCTGATCAAAGTCTTGTCGTGTGATCTTGACCCATTCGTCCCGGTTTTTGATCAGCGCCTCTCCGCTGCCGGGGAAGCCACTGAAATTTTGGCTGAAACGGTGGGTCAGGCGCTCATCCCGCGCGGCGTACATCTCAATGTACTCGTCGAAGAGTTGCCGAATCTTGCGCTTGCGTTCATGGTTCATGGCGTTAAGGTCCTATCGGTCGAGCTTAACCCCAATCCCTTATCAAAACGAGAGGCGGCCGAGCTCGCAGGGGCTTGCATTGGGTGACGGCCCCCTCTCCCGCACGGCGCGGCGGGGTTGGGGATTACATCTTAATATTTGCTATATTTTCTGTAGCTTCTTGCGCAGTTCCCATAAGGGCTGGCGGCATAAAAACCATTCAAAGTCATTCAAAGGCCTTGCGGGACGAGATTGCAGAAGTTTCAACGCCTTGTTCTTCCCCCCCTCTCCCCCAACCCCTCTCCACCCCCGCCGGGGCGGAAAGGGGAGCTCAACAGCCCTATTTGGCTAACGCTTTGTCTGGGGTGGCGTTCACGCGCCACGGCCAACCTTCAAACTTGCCGGGAACCACGGGAATCACGTGAGCCTGGGGCCACACTGATGCTGCCTGCGTTCACTTTGCAGGTTGGCGGTTCACGTTGAACTCCCCACCTTTAAAAACGCGACCACATACGGCTGTTAAAGGCCAGTTTGAAGGTTGGCGGCTCACGGTGAACTCCTCCACTTCCAACACGCGGCCACATGGGGCTGTTGGCCCCCCTTTCTCGCCCGGCGGGGCGAGAGAGGGGTTGGGGGTGAGAGTGGGGGTTGCAGCGCAAGAATTGCTACATCGTTGATAGCTGCTTGCGCAAGACCAGCAAGGGCTACAGGCCTAAAACACCCAAAATCCGGAACGCATGGCACCTCTGAAACCGCACGGTTAACGGTTAACAGTTAACAGTTAAAGCCCAGGTAAGTGCCATTCGCCGAGAGCCCACTTTTCCTTACGGGCTTACCCCATGCGGGCGAGCATGGTTTCCATGTCTTTAAGCATGCCGTCCAGCGCTGTCTTTTGTGCTTCATCGGGTTGGAGGCAGTTTTCGAGCTCTTGCTCCATGAAGCACACGGTCATGCGAAGGTAGGTGCTGTCCAGGGCTTTGCGCACGGCTGAGAATTGTTGGCCGATTTTGAGGCAGCTTTCGCCTTCTTCCACCATGCGTTGAATGCCGCGAATTTGACCTTCGGCACGCC
>JBAQDW010000023.1:0-15588 GCA_049286445.1 Rhodoferax sp.
GTTGTGATGAGCATGTCCAGCGTCACCGCAATGCCATAGGCCGACGCCAAGTTGCTGGAGGAACGAAACATCACCACCGCCAACACAATTGCCACAAACAAGCCCCAGTTGACGAAGGGCATGTAAATCTGGCCGGTGTCTTTCACGCTGGTGTGCAGGACCTGCAAGCGCGGCAGATACCCCAGCTGAATGACTTGTTTGGTCACGCTAAATGCGCCCGAGATCAGCGCCTGCGAGGCGATCACCGTCGCCATGGTGGCCAAGCCGACCAGCGGCACCAAGGCCCATTCCGGCGCCATCATGAAAAACGGATTTTTGACGGCCTCCGGGTTTTCCAGCAGCAAGGCGCCTTGCCCGAAGTAATTGAGCGTCAAACACGGCATCACCACTGAAAACCACGCCAAACGAATGGGTTTCTTTCCGAAATGGCCCATGTCGGCGTACAAGGCTTCGCCGCCGGTGACGCACAGCACCACCGCACCCAAAATGATGAAGGTGATGCCTGGGTTGTGCCACATGAAGCCCACAGCGTGGTGCGGGCTCAAGGCCCACAAAATAGTGGGGTGGCCCGCAATATGAACCACGCCCAAGGTCGCAATGGTGAGAAACCAAACCACGGTGATGGGGCCAAAAAACTTGCCAATGTCCGCCGTGCCGCGCTTTTGAACGGCAAACAGACCAAACAAAATGACCAAAGTGAGAGGAATCACCGCGCTTTTAAACGTTGGCGACACCACTTCCAAGCCCTCCACGGCAGAAAGCACCGAGATGGCAGGGGTGATGACGCCGTCGCCGTAAAACAAGCAGGCGCCAAAAATACCCACCACCAACAAAACTCGCCTCAACCGCGGCTTGTCTTTGACCGACTGCGACGCCAGCGCCAGCATGGCCACCAGGCCCCCCTCGCCATTGTTATCGGCGCGCAGCACCAAGGTCACATATTTGAGCGAGATGATGACCGTCAAGGTCCAGAAGAAGATGGACAAAATGCCGTAAACATTGTCCGGCGTAAACGGCACATGGCCGGAGCCAAAGACCTCTTTGACCGCATACAGCACGCTGGTGCCGATGTCACCATAGACCACGCCGATGGCACCCAGCGTGAGTGCAGAGAGAGAAGATTTTGAAGCTGCCACAAGTTGATCCCGCACTCAGTTGAGCGGGGTTCCATTCCATTTGGGACCGCCATTGTGCGCCTGCGCAGACACCCGGGCCGGGTCAACACGCGATGGCACTGAAAATGTTGCAACGCAACAACTACGCCACAGGGTCCTGCCCTTCATCAAAACCTAGGCGTAAACCTCAGCATCCGGGTCAGTCGCTTCCAACTCATAACTGGCGGCCAACATGGCAAGCCGTCCAATGACGCCATACATGTAGAAACGGTTTGGCGCGCTGGCCCCCGGCGGAATGCCCGGCTGGGGCATGTGCGCGCTTTGCTCAAAGGCCAAAGGAACAAAGCTGGCCCCGGGTGCATTCAAATTTTCGTCAATGCCCCGGCCAGCATGAACGCGGTAAAAGCCACCCACCACATACCGATCCATCATGTAAACCACGGGTTCTGCGACCGCATCGTTGATTCGCTCTTTGGTCAACACCCCTTCCTGGATGAGGACGTCACGCGGCAGCGCCAGCGCGTTGCCCCCTTTTGCCTTGGTCTGAAGTCGTTCTGCCAACGCGTCCATGTCTTTGCTGTCCCGCACCGTGACGACGCCAAATGCGCGGTTGCCGTCGTCCGCCTTGATCACCACAAAAGGCTTCTCTTTGATGCCGTATTCCTTGTACTTGCGGCGAATCTTGGCCAGCAAGGCATCCACCTGGGTGCGAACCTGGTCCATGTCGGGTGCCGCCAACAGATTCACCCCCTCAGACTTGTCGAACATTGGGTTGATCAACCACGGGTCGACGCCCAGCAACTTGCCCAGCCGCTTGGCGACCTCTTCGTAGCACTTGAAGTGTTTGCTCTTGCGACGTGTGACCCAGCCCGCATGCAAGGGCGGCAACTGGTACTGCTCATAAACCTCTTCCAGAATGCCAGGCACCCCCGCACTGAGGTCGTTGTTCAGCAAAATGGTGCAAGGGTCAAAATCTTTCAATCCCAAGCGGCGCTTGGTGCGAATGACGGGCTCCAGCGTCACTTTTTCGCCAGTGGGCAACTCCAGCGTGGTGGTCTTCTTGATCGCCGGGTCGATGGAGCCCACACGCACGTTCAAGCCGGCCATGTGAAAAATGCGCCGCAACTGGGCCACATTCGCGAGGTAAGACGTGCTGCTGGGCTGGTTTTCGGGAATCAGCAACAGATTTCGCGCTTCGGGGCAAATCTTCTCGATCGAGGCCATGGCCGCCTGAACGGCCAAAGGAAGCATTTCAGGGGTCAGGTTTTGCCAACACCCGGGAAACAGATTGGTGTCCACGGGGGCCAGCTTGAACCCGGCATTGCGAACATCGACCGAGCTGTAAAACGGCGGCGTGTGCTCCATCCACTCCAGCCGAAACCACCGCTCAATGGCGGGGGTTGAGTCCAGTACGCGCTGCTCCAGTTCATTGATGGGGCCGGTGAGTGCGGTGACGAGATGTGGAACCATGCAGCCCTCTTTTTCTCAAAAAATTAATAATCAAAATGCCAAGGGTGGCTTGCGTCGTGCGCCGTTCAGGGCAATACCGACAATGGCCACCCCCTCAAGCTATGAGGCTTGCGCTCACCGCAAGTTCAAAAAAAATGCGGGCCTGAGTCGCAGTGGATTGTGCGCTTTCGTGGCCATCACCCCCTTTGGGGGTCACCTCAACCCGCGTCATGGTGCGCGCGCTCTCCGGGCGCCCTCACGTGCGAACCTCACCTTGCCCCAGCACCACATATTTGAGCGAGGTCAGCCCCTCGATGCCCACCGGGCCACGGGCATGGAATTTGTCAGTGCTGATGCCAATTTCAGCACCCAGCCCAAATTCAAATCCATCTGCAAACCGCGTGCTGGTGTTGACCATCACGCTGGCGGAATCCACCTCGCGCAAAAACTGTTGGGCATGCAGGTGGTCGCGCGTGACGATGGCGTCGGTGTGGTGGCTGGAGTAGCGGTTGATGTGCGCAATGGCGTCGTCCACGCCGGGCACCACTTTGATGCTGATGATGGGGGCCAGGTACTCTTGCGACCAGTCTGACTCCACTGCATCCACGATCAAACTGGCCATGCCTGCCTCACCTTGCGCAGTTTGCACCGACGCCACGACCGGGTTGCCTCGCAGTATTTGGGCCGCTAATGCGTCGCAGCGCATCTCCACCCCTTTGGCCGCAAACAAAGCACCAACGCGGGGCAAAAAAGCCTCCGCCTCCGACTGGGCCACCAGCAAGCTCTCAGTGGCGTTGCAGGGGCTGTACTTTTGGGTTTTGGCGTTATCGACCAGCGCCAACGCCATGTCCAGATCACACCCCTCATCCACATACATGTGGCAATTGCCATCCAGGTGTTTGATAACCGGCACTTTGGCATCGCGGCTGATGCGCTCGATCAGGCCTTTGCCACCCCGGGGAATGATCACATCCACGTACTGCGGCATGGAAATAAGTTGCCCCACCACCTCGCGGTCGGTGGTTTGCACCAGTTGCACGGCGTCCGCTGGCAAACCGCTCTCAGTCAGCGCCAATTGCACCAACTTCGCCAGCGCCTTGTTGGACTCAATGGCTTCCGAGCCGCCGCGCAGAATGCAGGCGTTGCCACTTTTAATGGACAAACTGGCCGCTTCAATGGTGACATTGGGGCGGCTCTCAAAAACCATGCCAAACACGCCAATTGGCACGCGCATCTGCCCCACGCGAATGCCGCTGGGCTGTTGCTTCATGCCAATGATTTCGCCAATCACATCGGCCATGGCGGCCAACTGCTCGCAGCCTTGGGCGCAAGTTTCGATCACTTGGGGGGTGAGCTTGAGACGGTCCACCATCGGTGCGGCCAACCCGGCGGCCTGGGCGCGCTCGATGTCTTTGGCGTTGTCCACCTGCAAGGCAGCAGTGTTCTCGCGAAGCAAGTGGGCCAGTTGCCGAAGTGCTCTGTTTTTAGTAGCTGCTTGCGCTTTCGCCATATGGGCTGAAGCCACTTTTGCCTGCAAACCCAAGGTCTGGGTGTAATCCGTGATGTTGAGGGTGTCCATGGTTTATTCTCGCATGATCAAACCGGGCGACAGCCACTTTATGGAGGCGAGCGGGTGCCGGCGGGTGATGCCCCGCACTGCGCGCACAGCAGCAGGGCCAAGCGCTGCAAAGCCTGCCAATTGTCGGTGGGCCAGTCAGGTTGCTTCAGGCCTTTGACAATGCCGTCCACCACGTGCGCCGCTTGCAACAATTGCGCCAGCGCAGGACCGCTTAGACGCGGCAGCACGCGCTCAAACAAACGCTCTTTGGCGCCCCACACGCGCTGCTCGCGCAAGGCCAGGGGCAGGGGGCGCCCTTGGCCAAGGGCGTCTTTGACCCGCTTGAGGGCGCGAATGTCTTCGCTCAAGGCGTAATGCACCAGCACTTCAGCCTCCCCTTCGGCCTGCAAACCGTCCAACATGCGCTGCACCCGCACCATGTGCCCGGCCAGCACCGCCTCTGACAGCTTGAACACGTCATAGCGCGCGACATTGAGCACAGCGCTTTCAATTTGAGAAAAACTCAGCTCACCTGGGGGATACAACAAGGCCAGTTTTTGAATTTCCTGGTGAGCGGCCAGCAGATTGCCCTCCACCCGGTCGGCAAAGAACTGCAGGTTGCGCTGGCCCTCCTCGCCTCCCGCCACGCGCTGGTTTTGGCCGGCCAGTCGCTGCGCAATCCAGGCTGGCAAGGCGTTGCGCTCAACGGGCTCCACCTGCACCGTGACACCAAAACTCTCCAACGCGCCAAACCACGCACCGGTTTTGGTCGCTTTGTCCAGCCTCGGCAGCATCACCAGCGTGAGTGTGGAATCGTTGTCACGGGATTGGTTGGCCAAATGCTGCAAGGCCACGCTGCCCTCCTTGCCGGGTTTGCCGGAAGGAATGCGCAACTCCACGATTTGTTTGTCGGCAAACAAGCTCAATGAGCCGCCTGCCGCCAACACCTCACTCCAATCAAAGTGGGCACCCGCCACGGTGTGCGAGGTGCGCTCGGTGAAACCCTGCGACCGGGCCACGGCACGAATCGCGTCCAACGCCTCTTGAATCAGCAGCGGCTCGTCACCGTGCAGGGTGTAAAGGCTTTTGAGCCCTTTCTGCAGGTGGGTGCCGAGCTGGTTAGGGTTGATCTGCATACTTCACCGCCGCCAGACGGCGCAGCAGCTGCTGAACCAAATCATTCTGCATGTCACGGTAGAGCAGGGCCTCCTCCGCTTCTTTGGCCAAAGAGGCGGATTCATTGAAGCTGAGGTCACGTCGTTGCAGAATCTCGGTATCAGGCACCAGCTCTTCGCCATCTGGCCTGCGCACCCGAAACCGCACCCGAATGCGCAACTGAAACTCGCGCACCTGACCCGAACTGTTGACGCCGACCACGGTTTTCTCCCGGGCTTCTTGAAGAATCTCGATCACCACGTCGGCGTTCTTCAGGGGCTCGGTCAGCGGCAGCACCCTCACAGCCCCCCCAAATGAGCGACGCAGCTCAATCACCAACGGACCGCCAGGATGGGGTTGAACCGCAATGGTCTGAAAGGGGTAGGTTTGAGCGCCGCGCAATTTGAACCCACAACCGGGCAAAGCCAGCGAAGCCAGGCCAGCGCCACCTAATAAAGTCAATGCAAAGCGGCGTTTCATGCGACCGCTCACACCACCAGGTTAACCAAGCGCCCCGGCACCACAATCACTTTTTTGGGCTTGGCACCCTGAGCCATTTTTTGGTACGCCTCACTGTCAATGGCCATGCGTTCGATTTCGTCCTTGGACGCGCCTGCAGGCACCAGAATCGCACCCCGGAGCTTGCCGTTGACTTGCACCATGAGTTCGATTTCATCCTGAACCAAGGCGGTGGGATCGACGATGGGCCAGGGCGCATCCAGCAGTTCACCCAAGGTACCGGCATACCCCAGCGCCACCCACAGCGTGTGGGTGATGTGCGGAGTCGCCGGGTACAGGCACCGCAGCAAAATGCCAAAGCTTTCAATCATGGCCACCTGCGCGCCCTCGGACTCAATGGCTTTGAAGTCTTCCAGCGCATTGATCATCTTCATGGCGCCAGACACCACGGTGTTGTATTGCATGCGCTGGTAGTCGTAGTCCACCTGCTTGAGCACCGTGTGCATCTCCAGCCGAAGCGCCTTGGCCTCTTTGCTGAATTGCACGTCTTTTAGGTCTTTAGCCCCCGCCACACTTGCACGAGCAGCTTCAAAATCAATAGCACTCAACTTCACTCCGTAAGCCCAGACGCGGCGCAAGAAGCGGTAAGACCCTTCCACCGAGGCGTCGTTCCACTCCAGCGTGGCCTCCGGCGGCGCGGTGAACATGGTGTACAAGCGCGCGGTGTCGGCACCGTATTTCTCGATCAGGTCTTGCGGATCGACCCCGTTGTTTTTGCTCTTGCTCATGGTGCCGACCCCTTCGTAGGTGATCAGCGTGCCGGCAGGCCAATCGCCTTTGGCTTCTTTCAGCTTGGCCACGGTGACTTTGCCAGCCGCGTCCACCACGTCTTCCACCTCATGTGGCCAGAAATACTCCACTCCACCCTTGTCGGTCTTGCGCGAGTAAATGTGGTTGAGCACCATGCCTTGCGTGAGCAACTTGGTAAACGGCTCGTCAATCTTGACCAAGCCCAGGTCGCGCATGACCTTGGTCCAGAACCGGGCGTACAAAAGGTGCAGGATGGCGTGCTCGATGCCACCGATGTACTGGTCCATGCCGCTGCCGCCGGTGGCCTTGTGCTGGTCACGCATCCAGTAGTCGGTTCCACCATCGACCATGTGCTCGGTGTCTTTGGGGTCGCAATAGCGCATGAAATACCACGAGCTGTCAACAAAGGTGTCCATGGTGTCAGTTTCGCGCCGCGCGGGGGCACCACAAACGGGGCAGACGACGCCAGCATGAAAGCCTTCGTGCTTGATCAGCGGGTTGCCGGAGCCATCAGGCACGCAGTCTTGCGGCAACACCACGGGCAAGTCTTTTTCGGGCACTGGCACCGCGCCATGCTCGGGGCAGTGAATGATCGGAATCGGCGTGCCCCAGTAGCGCTGGCGACTCACCCCCCAGTCGCGCAGCCGCCAAGTGGTCTTTTTCTCGCCCAGTCCTTTGGCTTCCAAAGCGTGGCTAATGGCGGTCACGGCATTGGAGAAACTCAGGCCGCTGAAATTGTCGGAGTTGATCGTGACGCCGCGCTGCTTGTCGCCGTACCAGTCTTGCCATTGGTCATAGTCAAAGGTGAGGCCGTCAATCAACACGACTTCAAGCATGTCGATGCCGTATTTTTTGGCAAACGCAAAATCACGTTCGTCGTGCGCGGGCACCCCCATGACCGCGCCATCGCCATAGCCCATCAGCACGTAGTTGCCGACCCAAACTTCAATCAAGTGACCGTTGAGTGGGTGCGTCACAAACAAGCCGGTGGGCATGCCCTCTTTTTCACGCACCGCCAACTCAGCCTCGGTGGTGCCGCCTTTTTTGCATTCCTCGATGAAGGCGGCCAGCTTGAGGTTGCTTTGCGCGGCATGCGTGGCCAAGGGGTGCTCGGGCGCGACAGCACAGAAGGTGACGCCCATGAGGGTGTCGGCCCGGGTGGTGAAGACGTACATGCGGCCATCGCCAATCAATTGACCCGTCGCATCTTTAATGTCATGGGTAAAAGCAAAGCGCACGCCCTCGCTCTTGCCTATCCAGTTCTCTTGCATGAGCTTGACACGCTCCGGCCAGCCGGGCAGCCCTGTTTTGACGTGGTCGAGCAACTCTTCGGCGTAGTCGGTGATCTTGAGGTAGTAGCCGGGAATCTCCCTCTTTTCCACGGCCGCGCCGGTGCGCCAGCCTTTGCCATCAATGACTTGCTCGTTGGCCAGCACCGTTTGGTCCACAGGGTCCCAATTGACGACCTGCGTCTTGCGGTAGGCAATGCCTTTGTCCAGCATTTTCAGGAACAGCCACTGGTTCCATTTGTAATAACTCGGGTCGCAGGTGGCGACCTCCCGGCTCCAGTCCACCGCCAGCCCCATGGCCTGCATTTGCTTGCGCATGTAGGCAATGTTGTCATACGTCCATTGCGCCGGTGGCACCCCATTTTTGAGCGCTGCGTTTTCAGCCGGCAGCCCAAACGCATCCCAGCCCATGGGCATCAACACATTGAAGCCCTTCATGCGCAGCTGGCGCGTGAGCATGTCGTTGATGGTGTAGTTGCGCACATGGCCCATGTGCAGCTTGCCGCTGGGGTAAGGCAGCATGGAGCAGGCGTAAAACTTTTTCTTGGACGTGTCTTCGGTCACGCGGTAAGCGTCCGTGGCGATCCAATGACGGTGCGCCGATTGCTCGACATCGAGGTGGTTGTATTTATCTTGCATAGGGGTTCACTCCATCGGTCGTTGGACCGCAACCGAGCGATTTTAGGGTTTAGCCACCGTCGCGATGGACGGCGTGGGTTCGGCAACAAAGCCGATGCGGTTCAGCCCCGCTTTTTGCGCGGTGCCCATGACTTCGACGATGCGTCCGTAGGGCACCGCCGCATCAGCCCGGAGCTGCACTTCAGTGTCAGGGTTGACTTGAGCGGTTTGCATGAAACGGGTGGTGAGCGCATCAAGCGCGACAGGCAGGTCATTCAAGAACACCTGCCCCGTGACGTCCACCACCAAGGTGATGGCGGTCGGCGCGGCAGCCGCCGCGGGGACGTCTGCCTTGGGCAAATCCAGTTTCACCGTGCTGGTGAGCAGCGGAGCGGTGATGATAAAAATTACCAACAACACCAGCATGACGTCGATCAACGGCGTCATGTTGATCTCACTCATGGGCTGGGGGCCGGGTGGGCGTTCAAGGCGACCAAAAGACATACAAATCTGGACCTTCGCTTAACGGGACAACAGGGACTGGCTCAGCGCCAGCTCACGCAAATCACGTGCAAAGCCTTCCAATTCGGCCTCAATCCGACCGATGGTGCGGCCCAGCACGTTGTAAGCCAAAACGGCAGGAATCGCGACCGCCAAGCCCGCAGCCGTCATGATGAGCGCCTCGCCTACGGGGCCGGCAATTTTGTCAATCGACACCTGCCCTTCTTGGGAGATCCCAATCAAAGCATGGTAAATACCCCACACGGTGCCCAACAAGCCCACAAAGGGTGCGGTGGCGCCCACCGTGGCCAGCAGCACCTGGCCATACTGCAATGTGGCCAGCGACCCGTGCAGCGCATCACGCAACACACGGGTGAGTTGTTGCGCCCGGTCGCCCGCTGCGGCCAGCGTACCCGGAAACTCTGCCTGGGTGGCCAACACCATGGGCGTGAGCAAAGACGCCCGATCAAATGCTTTGAACTGCTGCAACGCCTGCTCAACCGACGCGGCCTGCCAAAACGCTGCCACGCAGCGCAACACATCTTGGCTGGCGCGGCGCAGCAGCCAAGACTTCCACAAAATCACCACCCAACTCCCCACCGACATCGCCGACAACAACAGCACCACCGCTGAGCTAACGGCATCGCCTTGCAACAGCAAGTGGGCCAGGTTCATTTCAAGTTAAGGACATCAAACATGTCAAACAAGCCTGTTTTCTGATCTCTCAAAAAACGGGCCGCACGCAGGCTTCCCTGAGCGTAAGTGACGCGACTCGACGATTTGTGTGAAATCTCAATACGCTCCCCCGTGCCGGCAAATAACACGGTGTGGTCACCCACGATGTCACCGCCCCGAATGGTGGCAAAGCCAATGGAGGATGGGTCGCGTTCGCCGGTCACCCCCTCTCGGGCGTACACGGCACAGTCTTTCAAATCACGACCCAAGGCGTCGGCAATGACCTCGCCCATTTTCAAAGCCGTGCCCGACGGGGCATCTACCTTGTGGCGGTGGTGAGCCTCAATGATTTCGATGTCGTAGCCAGTGGACAAGGCTTTGGCTGCCATCTCCAGCAACTTGAGCGTGACGTTCACCCCCACGCTCATATTGGGGGCCATCACAATGGCAATGTCTTTGGCCGCAGCGGCAATCTCCCCCTTTTGCAAATCGGTGAACCCGGTGGTACCAATGACCACATTCACACCCAGCGCACGGCACACCCGCAAATGCGCCAGCGTGCCCTCGGGGCGGGTGAAATCAATGAGCACATCGGCGTTGGCCAGGCCTACCGCGAGGTCGGCAGTGATGGCGACGCCACTCTGAGACCCTGGAAAGGAGGCTGCGTCGGCCCCCAACGCCGGGCTGATCGGGGCATCCAGCGCCCCGGTCAATACCCAATCGTCAGAAGCACGGACGGCTTCGATCAGCATCTGGCCCATGCGGCCGGATGCGCCCGCAATGGCAATTCTGTTGGTCATAAATGAAACGGTGAAGGGCAAGTCCAGCTTAGCGGCTTGCAGGTTCCAGTGGCGGGTAACTGGCAGGCAGGGGCGCGAAGGCCTGGGCGTCAACCCGCTTGGTGGGTGTTGGCAATTGCTTCAACTGCTCTTCAGTGAGCTCTAACACAGGCACTTTGGCCTGTTTTCGGCTCGAATCCAGAGACGCCACAAATTCAGCTTCCGTTGGCAACGCATCGGCCTCCACGCGCTCCAACACATCTCCCTTGAAAAACACAGTGACTTTTCGCGACTGGGTTTCAACGCCTTGGCGCCTAAAAGTGAACACATAGTCCCAGCGGTCCGCATGAAAAATGCTGGTCAACAAGGGGGTGCCCAAAATATTGCGCACATCGGTGCGGCTCATGCCGGGCTGCAACGCCGCTGCTTGCTCTTTGGATACAAAGTTGCCTTGAACAATGTCAATTTTGTAAGGGGTGACCACGCTGGCGAGGCGGCCGCTGGCAGAATTCAAACTCCCACAAGCTGCCAAGCTCACACCCGTCACCAGCAGCAGGGACAAACGGGCACAGAGTCGTTGAAGGTCGGACATGGATTGAGGTGTAGCGATATGATGGATCATTGTACTGGTTGCCCCTGAGAGGCATCGCCCGCCCCAAGGCCGCAGAGAGAAAGCCCATGACGACTATTGAAGAACTAAAAAACACGGGCCTGAAGGCCACCTTGCCACGGTTAAAAATTCTGGAAATTTTCCAGAAAGGGGCCCAGCGTCACATGACGGCAGAAGACGTTTTTCGGGTCCTGCTGGATGACCGCTCCGATGTCGGATTGGCCACCGTGTACCGCGTTCTGGCTCAATTTGAGCAAGCGGACATTTTGACGCGCAGCCATTTTGAGAGCGGCAAGGCGGTCTATGAACTCAATGAAGGTGAACACCACGACCACCTGGTCTGTCTGGACTGCGGCAAAGTCGAAGAGTTTTACGACGCAGAAATCGAGAAGCGTCAAAATGCAGTGGCCAAAGCCAAGGGCTTCAAAATAGCCGACCACGCTTTAAGCTTGTATGCGCACTGCACCACCGAAAAGTGCCCTCACCGCCCCGTCAACACCCGCCACCAGGCGTTGTAAGCCAGGCCTTGTCAGTCGCTGCCCATGGCTTTTTGGTGGCGCTCGACAAACTCTTGGTAGGTGTCAATACCGCGCAATTGGAGAATCGTGTTGCGCACAGCGGCCTCCACCAACACCGCGATATTTCGACCCGCCACCACTTGAATCACCACTTTGCGAACCGGCACACCCAAGACGTCTTGGGTGAGCGGCTCGTAAGGAATGCGTTCGTATTCCCGCTCCATGGTTTCGCGACGCACCAAATGCACGATCATCTTGAGTCGCATTTTCCGGCGAACAGCGGTTTCGCCAAAAATACAGCGAATATCGAGCAAACCGATACCGCGCACCTCTAACAAGTTCATGAGTAATTCGGGGCAGCGCCCCTCAATCGTGTCCTGATTGATGCGAAAGAGATCGACGGCATCATCGGCTACCAAGCCATTGCCACGAGAGATCAGCTCTAAACCGAGCTCACTTTTCCCCAAACCCGACTCGCCCGTGATCAAGACCCCCAAGCCCAGAATGTCCATGAACACGCCGTGCATCGTGATGCGATCAGCAAAATGCTTGGACAGGTAAGCACGTAACACGTCGATCACGAACGCAGACGAACCTCGGGTTGCAAACATGGGAATTTGCGCACGTTCGCACATCGACAACAGCGCATCGGGTGCCACCATCCCGTCAGCGAGCACCAAAACAGGGGGCTCTAACGTCACGATGCGGGAGATGCGGCGAGCGCAATCTTCTGCCGTGGCGTTGGCAAGGTAAGCGATCTCGCGCTCACCCAAAATTTGGACTCGGTAAGGATGAATATAGTTAAGGTAACCCACCAAATCGGCACCGGAGGTGGCTGCACTGACCGCGACCTCATCGAAGCGCCGCTCTGACGCCCCTAAACCGGCCACCCACTCCCATTTCAAAATGCTGCGAAACTCCTCAAAGAGGACGTCGGCACTGACCACATTGGGTTTCAAAGGGACTCCACAGCGTCATCAACGCAGACAAAGAAGTGTCAGGCCACTTGGGCTGACTGCCAACCTGCAATCAGGCGGTGCAACTGGGCCGCATCGTCACTGGTCACCAGTTTTTCCCGCAAAACCGCGTCACTTAGCATTTCGGCGATCTCGGACAGAATTTCCAAGTGCTTTTGGGTTGCCGCCTCGGGAACCAGCAGAAAAATAAGCAGATTGACGGGCTGCTCGTCCGGCGCGTCAAAACTGATGGGCTTGAGCAATTGAAAGACCGCCGCCATGGGCGATTTAAGTCCCTTGATACGCCCATGAGGAATGGCCACGCCGTGGCCCAACCCCGTGGAGCCCAAGCGCTCCCGGGAAAAGAGACTGTCGGTGACCAGCGCACGACTCAGCCCATGAAGATTTTCAAACAACAAGCCAGCTTCTTCAAAAGCTCGTTTCTTGCTGGTGGCATCAACGTGAGCGAGCACTTGATCAGGGGTCAGAATGGAGGCAAGTCTGTTCATATATGGTTGGGAATTATGCACTCAAGCATCGACGGGCACAAAAAAAGCCGCCCAGTTCATGAGCGGCTGATCCAAATTGAAAATCAAGAGGGATTACATCAAGCGCTTGGGGGCCTCATGGTGGTGGTCTTGCAAGCGATCTTTGTGCCGAACCACCTGCCGATCCAGCTTATCGACCAGCTCGTCCACCGCCGCATACAGGTCAGCATGCGAGCTCTCGGCAAACAAGTCTGATCCTTTGACATGAATATTGCATTCGGCGCGCTGCCTTTTCTCTTTCTCCTTCTGTTTTTCCACCGTCAGTAGCACTTTGACATCGACGACTTGGTCAAAGTGCCGGGTGATGCGATCAAGCTTGGTCGTGACATAACTTCGCAGGGCGGGAGTGACTTCAAGGTGGTGACCGCTGATCGTCAAGTTCATAAGAATTGCCTCCTATTGCTTACGGGGTTGAAAAAACTGCCTTGAATTGACTATGCCTTCGATCCTCCAGAATTGCAACGCCTTTCCATGCCGCAGCGCAGCAAATTCAAGCCCATTTCATTGGAGAAACCCCTTGTGAAGCAGCGCGCTTTCACTGCCTCACAGGGGCCCTTAAAACCCTGTTTAAAGTGAGGAATGTGTCGGGCGTTGGTCGGTTCATCTGTTGCGACGGCAGTGCGATAATTTCACCTTCCATTTGCTCGGAGACAACGCCTTGGAATCCAGTCCCAGTCGCTAGCTTTCACCCCCTTTCACTGCATCGGGGTTGAAAGCCGACCCAACCCACTCAGCCAGATGCCAGTCACCCAGGGGAATCCGTCATGCTCAATATTTTCACGCTCGCCAATGGGCGGCTGTGCCAGGAAGAGATCGAATCGCTAGAGGAGTTGTCGCACTTCAAGCCCATTTGGGTTGATTTGGAGTCGCCCACGCCGGACGAGAAGCGTTGGATCATGCAGTACTACGGCCTGTCGATTCCGGCGGATGCGATGGATGAAGACATCGAGGAATCCGCCCGTTTCTACCGGGAAGACAACGGCGAACTCCATATCCGCAGTGACTTTTTGGTTCCTGATGCGGACCAGCCGCATACCGTTCGGGTCGCGTTTATTTTGAATTTGGACAACGCTGAACTCAAAAGCCAAGGGGTGTTGTTCTCGATTCACGATGAAGACGTGCCGGTATTTCGACTGCTACGCATGCGGGCCCGCCGTGCGCCGGGTTTTATTGAAGACGCCAAGGAGGTGCTGCTCAAGCTGTTTGACGGGGATGCCGAATACTCCGCCGATACGCTGGAGGGCATTTACGATGACTTGGAAAAAGTAAGCCGCAAGGTGCTCTCTGGCGACGTGACCGATGCCATGGCCGGCGAAGTGCTGGGCGCCATTGCCCGCAACGAAGACATGAGTGGGCGCATTCGACGCAACGCCATGGACACCCGCCGGGCCGTCAGCTTCATGATGCGCAGCAAGATATTAAACGGCGAGCAGTTTGAAGAGGCGCGCCAAATTTTGCGCGACATTGACTCACTGGACTCCCACACCGCGTTCCTGTTTGACAAAATCAACTTCTTGATGGATGCCACGGTAGGTTTCATCAACATCAACCAGAACAAGATCATCAAGATTTTCTCGGTGGCCAGCGTCGCACTGCTGCCCCCCACCCTGATTGCCAGCGTGTACGGCATGAACTTCAAATACATGCCAGAACTGGACTGGGCACTGGGTTACCCCTACGCCTTGGCGCTCATGGTGGGCAGCGCGGTGATTCCGATGTTTTACTTCCGAAAACGGGGCTGGTTGAAGTAAAAACAGGCTCTAGCCCAATACCAGCCTGCGCAAGCCGCTATTATTTAGAGAGCAAACTCATGAGCCGACCGGACAATGGCCCGGGCATACGGACTGGCCACCTCGGCCACAAACGCGGGGAAACCGACGTGGGCCTGGCCATCGGCCCGGTCTGAGATCGTGCGCACGGCGGCAAAGGGCACGCCGTAGTCTGCGCACACCTGTGCCACTGCGGCACCTTCCATTTCCACTGCCAAAGGCGGCATGCCTGCCACGGTCAGGTCATTCACCAGTTGCAAAGAAGCACTGGCACTGCACACAAATTGGTCGCCCGTGGCGATCAAGCCGCTATGAATCCGGGCATTGACGTAGCGAGAATGAGAGGCGAATTCGCCTTGGTCGCCCGTTAAGCCTTGGTGAACTGCTTCTAAAAGCAGAGCACTCAGTGGATCATCACAGGGCCAGGGCTTTGCCGGTTGGCCTTGAAGCTCGCCGCGCCAAAACTCCCGGCCCGCCCGCTCGATGCGAACCGGGTCAACCAGTTGCTCAATCAGCCCGTGCTGCTCTTCAGGCAGCGCACTGAGGATGGCAGTCGCGCTCAATTATTGGGTTCGCAGTTCACGACGCAAAATCTTGCCGACCGGGGTTTTGGGCAGATCCTCGCGAAACTCGATCACCTTGGGCTGCTTGTAGCCGGTGAGGTTTTCCTTGCAATAGGCGCGCACTTGCGCTTCGGTCAAGGCCGGATTTTTCCTGACGATGACCAGCTTGACCGCCTCGCCGGACTTGGCATCAGGCACACCGACACAGGCGCACTC
>JBAQDW010000024.1:0-6075 GCA_049286445.1 Rhodoferax sp.
CCATACAGTCGGAAGCACTGAATGGTGGCCAGAAACGTGGGGGCTTCCACAATGACCTTGTCACCGGGGGAAATCATGGTTTTGCCAATCAGGTCCAGCGCCTGCTGGCTCCCGGTGGTGACGATCAAGCCATCGGGTTGAACGGTGGCGCCTTTGTTGGCCATGAAGCCGCTGATGCCTTCGCGCAAAGGACCATAGCCTTCCGTGGCACCGTATTGCAGCACCGCGCTCGGGGCGTTGGTGAGCACCGCGTTGCTGGATTCTTTGATGCCCTCCACGTCAAACAAAGCGGGGTCAGGAAAACCCCCTGCAAAGCTGATGATGCCGGGTTTGCCCAAGAGCTTGAACAACTCCCGAATGGCGGAGGTTTCGACGTTATTGAGACGATCTGCGAATTGCATTGGCATGGACTTTCTGTCAAGGGTCATGAATAAAAACGAACCGACGGGCCTGGGGTTTGCCAGTGGTCCCCGCATTTGGGGTAAATTGTGACGCATTGTTATTCACCGACCCAAAGGGCAAACCGCCATGCCAACACTCGACTCATTTTTTGCGACCGTTAAATTGCCCCCGATTTCAGAAGTCGCCCAAGGGCTGCATGACAAGTTCCCGGCGGCGGACTCTTTCATCAGCCTTCAGTAGGCCATTGGCATGAACGCTGCGGCCATTGAGGCTTTCTTTGCCACCCTCAAAGCCGCCAACCCACACCCTCAAACCGAGCTGGAGTACAGCTCGGTGTTTGAGTTACTGACCGCGGTGTTACTCAGTGCCCAAGCCACCGACGTGGGCGTGAACAAAGCCACGCGACGTCTTTTTCCGGTGGCCAATACGCCGCAAAAAATTCTCAATCTGGGGTTGGAGGGGCTGGAGAGTTACATCAAAACCATCGGCCTGTACCACTCAAAAGCCAAACACCTGATGCAGACCTGCCAGATGTTGAGGGATCACCACCAAGGTGAGGTTCCCCGCACCCGGCAAGCACTGGAAGCCCTGCCAGGCGTAGGCCGAAAAACGGCCAATGTGGTGCTCAATGTGGCCTTTGGCGAAGCCACCATGGCCGTGGACACCCATCTGTTTCGGGTGGGCAACCGCACCGGCTTGGCCAGCGGTAAAACGCCGCTGGAGGTCGAAAAAAAGCTGCTCAAACGCATTCCGGCGCCTTACCTGGTGGATGCGCACCACTGGCTGATCTTGCACGGGCGCTACGTGTGCCAGGCGCGCAAACCGCTGTGCTGGCAATGCGGCGTCAGTGCGTATTGCGATTTCAAGCCCAAGACGCCTCGCTCCGGTGCGCCTTGAGCACACTTTTAAACGGCACGCCGATGCTTGACCCTCGAACCGCGATCTTTCTGGCCGGCCTGATGGCGGGTCTGATGTCGTTGCTTCTTTTCGCCCTTCGTCGCACCTACCCGTCCACTGTTCGCGGGCTAAGTGAATGGTCTTTGGGACTGCTTGGCATGGCGCTGGGTACGCTGCTGGCTTCCAGCCAAGGCCCACAACCCGCGATGGCGATCGTGTCGGTGGCCCGTGTGCTTCTGCTTGTTAGCATGTTTTTGATTTACTTGGGGACGTTGCGCTTTGTCGGCCAACGCCCCCAACTCGGTGCCTGGATTCCATTGCTGCTTGCGGGCGTTCTGCTTCACGTGCTGTTCACTCTGAAGTACCCCAATTTTCATGCACGATTAATCGTCGCCACCTTGCTGGCAAGCGTCGTTTTCTTGGCCCAAGCATGGGCTTTATGGCGATACGCCACCCCAACGTTCGCGCCACGTTTGTGTTTGACCGTCACACTGCTCTTGGCGCTGCTCCAGGTCCTTCGGCTGGTGACCTCGTTTACGCTGCCGCTGGGTACCAACGTATTTGATTCAGACCCACAGAATTTGATTTACGTTGCGGGCCTGGTCTTTAGCATCTTGCTTTATTCCGTTGGCATTGTGCTGATGGTCAGTGAACGCCTGCGCGCTGAACTGGAGCACCTGGCCACACGCGACTCGCTCACCGGCGCCCTCAACCGCAGGCAGATGAAAGAATCATTCGAAACCGAGTTGCTGCGTTGCCACCGTCAACACCGTGGCATGGGCTTGCTGCTCATCGACCTTGATCACTTTAAGACGATCAATGACACCTACGGCCACCAGACGGGCGACCAAGTGCTGGTCGATTTTGTGGCCGGGTTGAATGGGTTGCTGCGCCAATCCGACCAAGTGGCCCGGTTTGGGGGTGAAGAATTTGCCGTGCTGCTGCCCGACACATCGCCACAAGAGGCGCTTGCCGCCGCTGAACGCATTCGCGCCGCTTGCGCCGCCCCCAAAAATGGCCCCTCTTGCACCGTCAGTCTGGGCGTAACCCACAACCTTGCAGACACGGACACTTTAGATACCATGTTGGCCCGCGCTGACGCCGCCCTGTACCGCGCCAAAGCCAAGGGCCGCAACCAGGTGGAGGTGGGTTGAGGCAAAGGTCCGGCGCATGGCCCCGGCGCTAAATTGTCACGACCACCCACTCGCCAAAACCGGGGGCTTGGGTGGGCCATTGCGCCGCGTTGTCGAGGTGCCAAACCCCCTGCGCCAGCAGCGACACCGCCCGAATCACGCCGGCGTGGGTGATCCAAACCGTGTCTTGCCTCTGACGCTGAAACGCCTCCCACGCCAATGCCACGCGAGCCATGAATTCATCCACCGATTCTTGACCGCCGAAACGGTGGCCCCCAAAGTCAGCGGTCCACGCCTCATAGGCGGCAGGCGGGATCGAATCCCAACGGTGGACTTCCCAAACGCCAAAATCCATCTCTTGCAGACGGGCATCTATTGTGTACGTCAAATCAGGCCGTAGCCCAAGCACAGCCTGCGCAAGCCGCTCACATCTTTGTAGCGGTGAAGCCCACACCGTCAGGCACGGTGGCAGCGCGTTTGCCAATGCCTGCGCGGCAATGGCGGTGGCGTGCGCATCAGCGGCCACGTTGGTAGCGCCGTAACACACGCCTGCCTCTACCAAAGGTTGCGCATGGCGAACCAGCCACAGTTTCATGGGTGCACCCCTACAAGCACAGTGCCAACCCAAGGTAAAACGCCAGTTCACACAACTGTTGGGTTGTGCCCAAACAATCCCCCGTGAAGCCACCCAAGCGCCGCCAAAACCAACGCCACATCAACAAAAAGACCAAGCCAGAGGCCAACACGGCACCACCAAGGGCACGCAGCAAGACTGAAGACGGCTGACCATTCGCTATAAAATGTGTAGCTGCTTGCGCAATCACCACAAGGGCCAGAGCCGTAAAACACCATATAAAAGCAGTCAAAAGGCTTTGCCCCGAGATTTGATCTGCCAACGGTTTGGACTTGGAGCCCGCCGCATCCCCCACATGCGGCATCAGCCGAATCAACAGCAGCGGCCAAGTGCGCGACACCACATGCGCCGCAAACAAGGCAGCGCACAACAAGGCCCCGTTGACGGCACCCAGCAGTGCCAACACCGACACCTTGGCCAGCAGCGCCAGCACCATGGCGATGGCCCCAAAAGCGCCAATACGCGAGTCTTTCATGATGACCAGCGCGCGGTCCCGGTCCGCGCTGCCGCCCAAACCGTCAAACACATCGGCCAAGCCGTCTTCATGAAACGCACCGGTGATCAGCACGCCAAACGCCGTGCCCCACACCGCCGCCACCAAGGGCGCAAAGGCATTGTCCGGCAAACCGTGCAGCAACAGCGCAGTCAAGCCCGCCACCAGAGCACCCACAAGCCAGCCTACCCCCGGAAAATGCCCGGCACTGGCGCGCAGCATGGCCGGGCTAAAACCCACCCACGCCGCCAGCCGCCCCGTCACCGGCACGCGGGTGAAAAACTGCAAAGCCAGCAGGTAGTGGCGAACCGCGCGCGCCAGCATCACACCGTCGGGGTGGATTCGACGGACTTCTCTGACACGCCTGCCGCCTCAAAACTGGCCATGTCGCGCAGAATGGCGCAGGCCGACTGCAACAACGGCCAAGCCAGCGCCGCGCCCGAACCCTCGCCCAGTCGCAGCCCCAAGTCCAGCAAGGCTTGCACGCCCAGATGCTGCAACATGAACTCATGCCCGCGCTCGCCTGAGCGGTGCGCGAACACACAGCGCTGCAACACCAGTGGCTGCAGCGCATGCGCCACCAACACGGCCGAGGTGGCGATAAACCCATCCACCACGATCACCCGACGCTCTTGTGCGGCTTGCAAAATGGCGCCGACCATGGTGGCAATCTCAAACCCACCGAACGCTGCTAGCGCCTCCAACGGCTCCTTGGCGTCGGCATGGCGGGCCAGCACGCCGCGCAAGACGGATGTTTTGCGCTGCACAGCGGGCGCGTCCAAGCCCGTGCCTGCGCCGGTACACACCTCAATGTCGAGCCCACTCAGGCGCGCCAACAACAGCGACGCCGCCGAGGTGTTGCCAATGCCCATTTCGCCCAACAGCAAAGCATTGCCTGGCAGTGCTTTGACGATGTCTTGCCCGTTGTGCAGCGCTTGCTGGCATTGCGCTGCGGTCATGGCGGCTTGCACAGACGAGTCTGCCGTGCCTTTTTCACCGCCCTCTACCTTGCGCACCCACAAGCCGGGGCGCTGCGTGCCTGCAGGCAAGCCCGTGAGAAAGTCGTGGTTGACGCCGCAGTCCACCACGGTCAGATTCAAACCATGTTGGCGCGCCAGCACGCTCACGGCCGCACCGCCTGCCAAGAAGTTTTCCACCATTTGCCAGCTCACGTCGCTGGGAAAGGCGGAGATGCCTTGCGCCGTCAAGCCATGGTCACCGGCAAACACCACCATCTGTGGCTGCTCCAATGTCGGTGTTTCGGTGGCCAAAATCTGGCCCAACTGAAGCGCCAAGGCTTCCATGCGCCCCAGTGAGCCCAGGGGTTTGGTCTTCAAATCGAGTTTGTGTTGCAGCGCCTGCGTCAACGCGGCGGTGCGAATGTCTGAAAGTTCAAACGTGTCGTGTTCCTTGGTGGCCAAGGTGTGGACGGTGGATGTGGCGTGCGCCGACGGCTTATTCATGGCATTCCCCTGTGCGTGAATAGAAAAAACGCTGCCTGGCCGTGCAGCGCGTTGAACTTTCAGGCCGGTCTTCTGGCTTGGAGTCATTTGACCCCACACGCCTTCCCGGCTTTGGCAGCCAGTGGCATATTGCGGGGGTCATCGTCCTTACAGCGTTGGGCACGCGGCGGAATTCAACCGCCTTCCCGATTCTCCCTTTGCTTTGCAGCATCAGGCACCTGAAGCGGGCGATGATATCAGCCCCCTGCACCCCTTCAACGCGAATGGCGCTGACTGAATCGGGTGACGCTTTCGACTAACCCGACCTACAACGGGGATGTTGAAAGTTGAAAGTCACTTTGAAGGTTGGCAGAGCACCATGAACCCCACACCTTTAAAAACGCGGCCACATGCGGCTGTTAAAGGCCACTTTGAATGTTGGCGGCTCACGTTGAACTCAATTACTTCCAACACGCGGCCACATAGGGCTGTTGGCCCCCCTTTCCCGCCCGGCGGGGCGGGAGAGGGGTTGGGGGTGAGAGTGGGGGTTGCAGCGCAAGAATTGCTACATCGTTGATAGCTGCTTGTGCAGGTCCGGCAAGGGCTAGCGGTTCAAAAACCATTCAAAGTCATGCAAAGGCCTTGCGGGACAAGATTGCAGAAACTTCTAAGCCTTGTTCACTCCCCCCCTCTCCCCCAACCCCTCTCCACCCCCGCCGGGGGGATCAGGGGAGCTCAACAGCCATATGTGGCCAACGCTTTGTCTGGGGTGGCGTTCACGCGCAGACGCCAACGTTCAAACTTGCCGGGAACCACGTGAGCTTTGGGCTACGCTGACGCTGCCTACGTTCACTTTGAAGGTTGGCCGGACACCGTGAACGCCGCCCTTTAAAAACGCGGCCACATACGGCTGTTGAAGGCCAGTTTGAATGTTGGCAGCTCACGGTGAACTCAACCACTTCCAACACGCGGCCACATAGGGCTGTTGGCCCCCCTTTCCCGCCCGGCGGGGCGGGAGAGGGGTTGGGGGTGAGAGTGGGGGTTGCAGCGCAAGAATTGCTACATCGTTGATAG
>JBAQDW010000025.1:0-1789 GCA_049286445.1 Rhodoferax sp.
GGATGCGATCGGCCTGGTCAGCCTCCTTTTCGATCAGGAAGCTCGCGCGGGATTCCTTGAATGTCAGCCAGCGGGCCGTGCGCATCAGCACATCGGCGCCAAACGTTCGGTCGAGTTCAGCCAACGCTGCGGCGGGATCGAAGCGCAGGATGTCCTGAACCGCTGCGGTACGGCGAACCAGGGGGCAGAAAGCGGCAGTCCCCGGCAGGTTGTTGTTGATCCGCCAGCGCCGCTCGCGCAGCGGTTCGACCCGGGTGAGGTAATCCTGGCTGGATATGGCGTCGACGTACCTGCCGTTGGTCAGGTCGGGCACGTCCAGCCGCTGACCCATCAACCACTCGTACAGGAAGCCCGCACGGCGCGCGTACTGGCCGAAAGGCTCCCGTCGGCACCACGTTTCTACAGGTTCAGGACCGATGGCGGCAAACAGGCGATCCAAGAACTCCAGGTGGATCTCTTCGTACTTGAGCCCAAACTCGAAATGTCCCTCAAAGTTATCCGCCGGCCTGTAGCTGGCCGGATACTGGTTCTCGATGCGCCCTCCCTCGTCACGGCGAGCGCGCACAGCAACAATCGTCGACTCGACGCGTAGCGGCTGTGCCAGTTCGATGCCGTAACGACGTTCCAATGCCGTGAAGCCAACCCGCATATGACAAAAATCCTTTACCGGGACCACGAAAACGATATCGAAAGACCTAAACTATTGGAAAACGATACCACTAGAACTCTTATAACGCTATTACCTTATTTATTTTGATACCAAATACGAATTTTTTAGTGAAAACGTTACTTGGAGGCTGCAGTAATCGGAGGCTTCGTCCTTCATGCCCTGCCCTTGACCCTTCCAGGTCACAGCTGACCTCCTGAGTGCAGGCACTGGCCCTTCTCAACGAAACGCCATCCATGTGAAGGCAACCCCATGGCTTGGCAGTGTTACTAGGGCGAACGCTGGGAAAATGTTGATTCAAGCCTCAGTGTCGATTTTGAGTGGGCTTCTCCCAAGAAGCAGGATGTCGGTCTCCAACACTGCCTCCTGATCGACAGCGCGAGTCCAGCAGCTCTCAAAAAGTACTTTCACCACTGGGTCGGAAACGTCAACCATTGAGGTCGAATTCGCCACTTGCCCGTCCTTCTCGAAGATCGCAGCGTAGGGGTGTGATCGCTTCCCGTCCTTCGCCATCTCCATCATCACTTGGTAGATGGCGCTGAATTGGAGCTGTGGAATCGTAGACTTCAAGGATCTGTAAATACTCAAGGCAGCAAGATCAAGATCGGCCCACAAATAAATCTGTTTCGCTT
The DNA here is from genome assembly GCA_049286445.1 of Rhodoferax sp. Taxonomy (GTDB): domain Bacteria; phylum Pseudomonadota; class Gammaproteobacteria; order Burkholderiales; family Burkholderiaceae_C; genus Rhodoferax. Next base: position 1,300 of record JBAQDW010000025.1, read on the forward strand.
GCAATAAAGTTGACAGTGACCCTGGCGTACCCGAACGGATGATCTGGATGGGTTTGTCTTCGGAGTGCATGTCTTCTACCCATGCCTGCCCCAGGTACGACAGCCCAAAGCCATAGGTGCAGACTAGCGCTACAGTTTCACCAAGCCCACTTCGTACAGCATTTTCAAAGGCCCGCGGATTCTCTATCAGCAGTGTGACAACAGGTCCTGACGGGCCGGCGCAAACAACATACCTAGGTGAGCTGGTCTTGAGACGCGCTGGCAAACCCAGCGCTTGCATAGCCTTGGAGTCAACGGCCGCAAGCACTTTGGAGCCACCCATGATGGTTCTCGCACTGACATTGAACCCTGCCCCATCGATATCAGTTTGGCCGGAAAACGCCAGATCGGCCAAGCACTCAACAAGGCTGGCCATATCCTGACTGGATAGGTCACTGACCTTTGTGTAAAACGATGCTAACGCTTGCATTGCCTCAGTGCTGAGGCTACT
>JBAQDW010000026.1:0-6784 GCA_049286445.1 Rhodoferax sp.
GGGTGCTGCTGTCAGGCCTCTTCTTTGCCAACAAGGTGGGGCGCGTGCTTCGTATTGATCGCACGGGTGACGCTGAGGGGCACCTTCGCACTTACAGTGTGGTCGGACAGGTGTTTTTTGCCTCTGCCGACACGTTTATCAACGCGTTCGACTTCAAGGAGGTGGTGGAAAAAGTGTGCATTGACGTCAGCAAGGCCCACTTTTGGGACATCACGGCGGTGGGGGCCTTGGACAAGGTCGTTTTGAAATTCAAGCGTGAAGGAGCGCAGGTGGACGTCATCGGCTTGGACGCGGCCAGCGCCACCTTGATGGACCGCTTTGCGGTGCATGACAAGCCTGGCGCGGTGGAACAACTTATGCATTGAAGGAGACGCACATGAACAAGGTTTACGCCTGTATTGACGGACTGGTCAGCACAGCGGCGGTCATCGACTGCGCGGCGTGGTCAGCGCAGCGGCTCAACGCCCCGCTGGAATTTTTGCATGTACTGGAGCACCAACCGGACCGCGCCGCGCTCAGCGACTACAGCGGTGCGATTGGTTTGGGCGCGCAGGAGGCTTTGCTGCTCGAACTGAGCGAGTTGGACGCCCGGCGCAGCAAGCTAGCCCAAGACGCGGCCCGTCAACTGTTGGCCTGCGCTCGTGATCGGGCCGCCGCCTTGGGCGTGACCCAGCTGGACGGTCGATTGCGCCACGGCGAACTGGTGGACACCTTGCAAGAGGCAGAGGCTGACGCGCGTTTGTTTGTTTTAGGCGAGCACTACCACGCCACCCGGCCCTCCCGAATTCACCTGGACCACCACGTGGAGCGGGTGATTCGATCAGTCAAACGCCCGGTGCTGGTCGCGACTCAAGAGCGCTTTGAAGCGCCAGACCGCTTTGTCATGGCCTTTGATGGCAGTGCCACCGCCCGCAAAACGGTCGCCATGGTGGCCACCAGCCCCTTGTTGAAAGGCTTGCCCGTGTTGGTGGCCATGGCCGGTGCTGACAATGCCACCACGCAGCAGCAGCTGGAGTGGGCGCGCGGCACGTTAGAGGCTGTGGGGTTTGAGGTGACGCTGGCGGTGGTGCCTGGCGAGCCAGAGCAAGCGCTGCCCGCTTTGGTTCAATCCGAAGGTGCTGGACTGTTGGTGATGGGGGCTTATGGCCACTCGCGCATTCGCCAATTGATTGTGGGCAGCACCACCACGACGTTGTTGCGCCTGAGTGAGGTGCCAGTGCTGATTTTGCGGTGACAAATAGCTTGCGATGGGTCAAAAAGCGCGCTTGTCAGGGTAATCCCCGTGGGCTTTACCAATTTGAACAAATATAATTAAGACGGTGGTTTTTGCACAGCAGCGAAAACAACCAAGTGAGTTGGAGCCCTTCGGGGCTCCTTTTTTTTATGCCTTCGGTGAGGTGGGTGGCAGTCGCAGCAGCTGCAGCCCCGCCAGCGACGGGTACAGCGGTGCGCTGATGAGGCGTGACACACCCGATGCGACCAGCGTGGTGGCCATCAGACTCAAGACCAGCGCATGGCCGTCAATCATCTCCATCACGATGATGAAGGAGGTCAGCGGCGCCTGCGTTACAGCGGCCAAAAAACCGGCCATACCCAACGCGATAAGCGTGGCCGCATTGGGGTACGACATCCATTGCGCAATGTCATTGCCCAAGGCGCCGCCAATCGCCAACGAGGGCGCAAATATACCGGCAGGCACCCCCGCCCACGTGGTGATCCAGGTGGCAATGAATTTCAGTAAGACATACAGCGAAGACGCCTCACCGTTACCTTCCAGCATGTTGCGCGTGTGGTCGTAGCCGCTGCCGTAGGTGTCACCGTGGGTGAGCACACCCAACACGGCAATGGCCAGGCCGCAAGCGGCAGCAAAACGCACGGGGGCTTTGCGACGCCATTGGCTGAACCAGTCGTTCGATTTACCGCTCAAAGACACAATCAACAGCCGCGAGAACAGTCCGCCCGCCAACCCGCAACACAGCGCCACCAGCAAGCCCGGCAGGATCAGCGCCACACTCAAATTTTGCACGCGAATCACGCCAAAATAGGTCGAATTACCATAGACCGACACCGCCATCAAACCGCCCAGCACAATGGCCGCCAGCAACAAGCCATTGCTGCGCTGCTCGGGGCGTCGGGTCAGCTCCTCAATGGCAAACATCACCCCACCGAGTGGCGTGTTAAACGCCGCCGCGATACCGGCAGCGCCACCGGCCATCATCATGCCGTGTTCGGACACCCGGGAACGATCGGGCAACCAACGGCGTGCATGGTGCATGACACCTGCTGCGATTTGCACAGACGGACCCTCCCGGCCCAGAGACAGTCCCGCCAATAACCCCCAAGTGGTTAAAAACATTTTGGCCACGGTGAGCTTGATCGAAACGTAAAGGGACCGGTTCTCGCGGTGGACAGCGGGGTCCAGCGCCGCCATCACTTGCGGAATGCCTGAGCCTGCGGCCCCAGGAGCAAACTTTCGGGTGAGCCACACAATGGCGGCGGTGGAGAAAGGGATCCAAAACAGAGGTCCCCACCAGTAACCCAAACGAAACTCAGTGAAGTGCTCAAACGCGGTCTCAGTCATCCAGGTGAAAGCCACCACGGTCAGACCCGCCAGTGCCGCAAAGGCCAGCACCAAGCCCCGCCCCGTCCAAAGGCGCCAGTCGTACAACTCTCGCTGAAAGGCCGAAAAAACAGAAGTGTGGGGGGTGACAGCCGAATCGCTGGCGGGGTCGTGGTCGTTATGCAAGGCGTTGTCTGGTGCGTGTGTCAAATACAGCCCACCCCATATGATGGAGGGCATTGAGTTGAATGTAGCCGCCAAAACCAAATGCGGGAAGCGGTTTATGCAAAAGGGAGTCAATCATGATAAAAGTCGGCCTATTGGGTTATGGCAAAGCCGGTCAGGCAGTGGCCGAGGTCATGCATGCCGACGCACGCTTTGAATTGTGCTGGATTGCGCGCCGCAGTACTGCCGTCCCGCAGGAAACCTTGGCCGGAACCGCTGTTCCTGTGGTAGGGCTTGACAAGACGCCGATAGGGCAATTGCTGGACCTTCACCCAGTGGATGCGCTGGTGGATTTCTCCACACCCGAAGCGGTGTTGGGCTATGGCGAGGAGGTACGCCAACGCCAGTTGATGCTGGTTAGTGCGATTTCGGCCTACACGCCGGAACAACTCGCCTACGTTCGCACGTTGGGGCACGCCACTCGCGTGCTGTGTTCACCCAACATGACGGTGGGTATTAATTTCTTGATCTTGGCAGCCAAGCTGTTGCGCACGATTGCGCCGTTTGCGGACGTGGAGATTTTGGAGCAGCACTTTCGGGACAAGCCCGAGGTGTCAGGCACTGCACGCAAAATTGCCGACAGCTTGGACGTGGATGCAGACCGCATCACCTCCATGCGTTTGGGCGGCATCATTGGACACCACGAAGTGATCTTTGGTTTCCCGTACCAAACCGTTCGCCTCATCCACAACTCCATAGAGCGCAAAGCCTTTGGCACCGGCGCTGCTTTTGCCTTGAGTCAGTTGGCCCTGTGCGACACCGGTTTCTACACCTTCGACGACCTGCTAATGAAGCTGGTGCGCAGCCAACTGTCTGAGAACTAAGGTCATTTTTTTGAGTTTTCCGCCCCACCCTGCGCCCCCTCGCCCCCACCTGACGCCCCTCTTTGAGACCACTATGTCCAGCGCCCAAGACACCCCCCTTCCAACCGTCACCAACGCCCAGGTTTTGCGACGTTTTCGCGTTGTTTTCAACACTGTGCGAGGACATTTTCAACAAGTCGAAAAGCAGGCCGGCGTGGGAGGCGCGCAAGTGTGGGCGTTGAGTGTGATTCGGGACCAACCCGGTATTGGCATGGGTGGACTGGCCAAGAGCATGGACATTCACCAGTCCACCGCCAGTAATTTGGTCAAAGCCTTGCAGAAAAAAGAGATGCTCAGCATGACCAAAGCGGTGGTGGATCGGCGCAATGTCGAACTAACCATCCTGCCCGCCGGTCTGGCCGTGCTGGCCAAAGTGACCGGCCCCTTTGAAGGCGTTTTGCCCGAAGCCTTGGGCCAATTGCCACCTGAGACCTTGGCGCGCATGGACCGGGATTTAAATGAGCTGATTCAGCTACTCAAGGCCGATGAGAAAGCGGGCGGCATTCCTTTGGGGCAACTCTGAATCGCGATGGGCCGCACAGAAGCTGACCCCCACTTTCAATCCAGAACTATGTTGTCGAGCCACCCTAATCCCGCTTGCGTTGCGACACCACCCACACCCATGGGTTCCCCACCCGTTTGAAGGTTGACGCCGCCGCATGAACGCCCCCTCTTTCCCCGCTTGCCTCATGCCTCATGCCGTCTCTCGCCTTCGCGCTGCCCGTCTGGCCCGCAGCGCCAAACCTTTTCTAGCCCGTGGTGGGCGGCATGGAGATCGCTGTGCGGGCTGTCGTTTGGTGCCCAGCCATTGCATGTGTGGGCTGCTCCCCAGGGCGGCCACACCACGTGCGGGGGTGTGTTTGCTCATGGCCGACATTGAGCCGCTCAAGCCCAGCAACACCGGCTGGCTGATTGCCGATGTGGTGGCGGACACCTTCGCCTTTGGTTGGGCGCGCACGGAGGTCGATCCCGCCTTGCTGGCGCTGTTAGCTGACCCCCAGTGGCAACCTTATGTGGTGTTCCCCGGGGAGTTTGTGGCGGTTGAACGTGTGGTCACCACGGTGCCAGCAAACGCGGCCGCACCGGGTCAAGGCAAACGTCCCTTGTTCATTTTGCTCGACGCCACTTGGCCCGAAGCACGCAAAATGTTCCGCAAAAGCCCGTACTTGGACCACCTGCCTGTGCTGAGCTTGCAGTCTGGGCAAATTTCGCGCTACAAGCTGCGCCGCTCGCGCCGGGACGACCACTTCTGCACGTCCGAAGTCGCCGCGCTGTGCATCGACTTGGCGGGTGAGCCGCAGACAGCGCGCCTGCTGGAGGCGTATTTGGATGTCTTCACCCACCACTACTTGCAAGCCAAACATCAAATCCCCGCCGACTTCAATGGCGCAGCACACCAACAGTTGCGCAGCTTGAGTTAGCGGGGTGGATTGACGGGTGGAAGCGAGATACGCTGATGCCTCCACAACGCGTGACTTGATACATGTCAACAGCGCGGCACATTGGGTGGACGAGGCACGGGTAAACGCGCTTAATGACGGTTAGATCATCTTCCATTGTTCAAAAGGAATCGCACATGACCGCCATGATGAAAGCCGCCGTATTTGTGTCCCCAGGACGCATTGAACTGGCCGACAAGCCCATCCCCGATGTGGGGCCCAACGACGCCTTGGTGCGCATCACCACCACCACCATTTGTGGCACCGACGTGCACATTCTGAAAGGCGAGTACCCCGTGGCCAAGGGCCTGACCGTGGGCCACGAGCCGGTGGGCGTGATTGAAAAGCTGGGCAGTGCGGTGCAGGGCTATCTTGAGGGGCAGCGCGTGATTGCCGGGGCCATTTGTCCTAATTTCAACTCTTATGCCGCGCAAGATGGACTGGCGTCGCAAGACGGCAGCTACCTGATTGGCCAAGGTATGTGCGGCTGCCACGGCTACAAAGCCACCGCCGGCTGGCGCTTTGGCAACTTGATTGACGGCACCCAAGCGCAGTACGTGCTGGTGCCCGACGCGCAAGCCAACCTCGCCCCCATTCCAGATGGGCTGACCGATGAGCAGGTGCTGATGTGCCCCGACATCATGTCCACCGGCTTCAAAGGCGCGGAGAACGCCAACATCCGCATCGGCGACACCGTCGTGATCTTCGCGCAAGGCCCCATTGGCCTGTGCGCCACCGCCGGCGCGCGCTTGCTGGGCGCGTCCACCATCATTGGCGTGGACGGCAACGACCACCGATTGGAGATTGCCAAAAAGCTGGGCGCCGACATCACCCTCAATTTCAACAACTGCGACGTGGTTGCTGAAGTGATGAAGCTCACCGGCGGACGCGGTGCCGACTCGGCCATCGAGGCGTTGGGAACACAAGGCACGTTTGAGTCTGCTTTACGCGTGCTCAAACCCGGTGGCACCTTGTCGAGTTTGGGCGTGTACTCGTCTGACCTGACCATTCCCTTGGGCGCTTTTGCCGCTGGGCTAGGCGACCACCGCATCAACACCGCCCTGTGCCCCGGCGGCAAAGAGCGCATGCGCCGCCTCATGAATATCGTGGAAGCAGGCCGCCTAGATTTGGGTGTGATGGTGACGCATCATTACAAGCTGGACGACATCGTCGAAGCCTACGACCTGTTCTCGCACCAACGCGATGGCGTGCTAAAGGTGGCGATCAAGCCTTGGTAAGGCGGCTATCAGAAGCGCCTCAGTGCTTCACCGCCCGCTCCTCGGCATCGGCGGTTTCCACCTCTTCCCATTTGTGCTTGGGAATATGGCCTGTGAAGCGTTCCACCACCATATCCATCACTTCCGCGTTCACCTCGTGGGCGAGGAAGGGGATCACGTCGGCGGTGATGTCGCCACCCAGGCGCACCAAACGCTCTGCGGCGGTCACGCAGTGGCCGTAATGAATGACAGGGTCGGTTTTACCGTGGATGAAGTGCAGGGTGGTTTTCTCTGGCGCGTGCTCAGGCAGTTGCGCATAACGCCCCGACAGCGCGACGATGCGGGCAGCCAACCCGGCTTGAGCCTGCGCGGCTTCTAACGCCATGATGGCGCCTTGAGAAAAGCCGATGACGGCGGTGGCGGTTGGCTCCACGCCGCTGGTTGTCTGCCAGTGGCGCAGGTTGTCGATGAAGGCGGGCA
>JBAQDW010000027.1:0-3298 GCA_049286445.1 Rhodoferax sp.
TTCCTTTGGAGTTCCGCTTTGACGTGTCCGAAGTCTTCATTCGCCACGATCCCGCCACGGGCGACGTCGTCTTGTCCGCCAAACCGACCAATTGGCAAGGCTTGCTCGACGCAGTGGCGCTTAATCAAAACGAAGACATGTTGATAGAGCGCCGTCAAACCCACACCAAGCGCGACCCCTTTGCTGGCATGGAGGGCTCTGACGAATGAGCCAGCGCTACCTGCTCGATACCAACGTCATCAGCCACATCATGCAGGGCCGCGATGCGGCATTGCTTGTGCAACTCACCAAAATTCCCGTGGGGCAGGCGGTTATTTCCAGCATCACCCTCGCAGAGCTGGAATACGGCTTGCACCGCAAGGGCGAGCCCGTTCGCCTGCGCAATGCGCTCACGCAAGTGCTGCTGCGCATGGACGTGCTGCCGTGGGATCAAGCTGCCGCCACCTGCTACGGCAAGCTGTGCGCCACGCTGGAAGCCCAAGGCATCAACCTCAGCGACTTTGACATGATGATCGCCGCCCACGCCGTGGCCGTCGATGCAACTTTGGTCAGCCGCGACAAGGCCTTTGCGCAAGTGTCCACGGGCGCAAACCCCTCTTTGAGGCTTGAAGTTTGGTAGCGCCAAAAGCCCAGTTCGCCTGGCCTGCGCAAGCGGCGGTCAATCGGCCGGTGCCAAAAACCAAAATCTACGCCCACGCCAAGCCCACGGCGGCTCTGCGTGCGCTGTTTGTGGATCAGGTGGAAAGCATCACATGGGCCTACAAACTGGCGCCAGAGACCATCAATTTGCCCGCCAAGCCAGAGGTGCCCGAGATCGAGGTGTTTGAAATCGCCTTGAAGCGGCCGGATGTCAGTCATTCGGTACTGCGCTGCATTGATAAAGCCATTCCTTTCCCCATTCTGTTTGTCCTGAGGTTTGAGGGCCAGAGCCAGCCCGTGGCGGCGTACAAACGCCCTTTTGATGCTGCGCAGCATCAAAAGCGTCAAGTCAGCCAATGGGTGGTGGGCGACTACCATGCCGCGCCGTGGCAAAAGGAGGGCATTGCCCGGCTTGGCCTACCGGTGGCGCTGGATTTGCAGGGCTTGTATGAGCAGTTATTACGCCAGCATTTTGCCGCGCCTGCCCGTGCGGATGAGTCATTGCGCGACCAGTTGGACAGGTTGGCTGCATTGGCAGCCAAGCAGGTTGCAGTGGCCAAGCTGGAAGCCCGCCTCAATGCGGAAAAGCAGTTCAACCGCAAGGTTGAAATCAACGCCCAGTTGCGTACCCTTCGCACCGAGCTTCATGCGCTAACCCCATGACCCGCGCCGCGCCTGCTGCCGCTACATATTTAATAGCTTCACCCGTATATTCAACAAGGGCTAGAGGCCAAAATGACCATGAATAAACTAAAAATGCACAGCCCTGACCTCATCCAGGCCCATATCGACAAACTGGCCGCATTGTTTCCGAATTGCGTGACTGAGGCGGCGGATGCAACGGGCGGGCTTCAACGCCGCATCGACTTTGACCAGCTGCGCCAAGAACTGTCAGGCAGCCTTGTTGAAGGCCCGCAAGAGCGCTACCAACTCAACTGGCCCGGCAAGCGGGAGGCGCTGCTAACCGCCAATGCGCCGATTGCCAAGACCCTGCGCCCTTGCCGGGAAGAGAGCGTGGACTTTGACACCACGCAGAACCTGTTCATTGAGGGGGACAACCTTGACGCGCTGAAGCTGTTGCAAGAGACCTACCTGAACAAGGTCAAGCTCATCTACATCGATCCGCCGTACAACACTGGCAAGGATTTTGTCTATGACGACGACTTCGCTCAGGACACCGGGTCGTATTTGGCTCGCACAAATCAAAAGGACCAAGTAGGCAACCGACTGGTCGCAAATTCAGAGTCGAATGGACGGTTTCACTCTGACTGGTTGACGATGATGTATTCACGCCTCAGGCTTGCCCGGTCACTTTTGAGCGCTGAGGGCGTGATTTTCGTTTCGATTGATGACTGTGAAATCGGGAATCTGCGCAAGCTGTGCGATGAAGTTTTCGGGGAGGAAATGTTTGCAGCGCAGATCATCTGGAAGAAGCGAAGCACCCCCCCAAACGACCGTGTTATTGGCGCTCAGCACGACTACATCCTGGTTTATGTCAAAGAGTCGCTCGGTGCGTTCAATCTGCGAAAACGAAGTAACGATCAGGTCGCAAGGTACAAAAATCCCGACAACCATCCAAAAGGACCATGGGCTGCTGGTGATTTGATGGGCAATGTAAAGGGTGGGCGATACGTGGCTTCACTGCACTACCCGATTACAAATCCCCGCACGGGTAAACAACACTACCCATCGTCGAATGGCAATTGGCGATTCAATGAGGCACGCATTAAAGAACTCATTGACAACGACGAAATATATTTTGGAGATGCCGACGAAGGTAGGCCGAAGCTGAAACGGTTTCTTTCCCAAGTTAAGGATGGAGTCACTTGGACGACGCTTTGGGACTTTGCTCCACTCAACACCGAAGCATCCTCCGAGATGACCGAGATCTTTGGCAATCTTGCCACTTTTGAAAACCCCAAGCCCATTGATCTGATCAGACTTGTTTTGGAAGCTGGCAGTTCTCGCAATGGAATCGTTCTCGATTTCTTTTCGGGCTCTGCTACCACGGCCCATGCAGCCATGAAGCTCAACGCGGAAGATGGCGGCAGTCGTAGATTCGTCCTAGTGCAACTGCCAGAAGTCTGTGGTGAAGACAGTGAACCCGGAAGGGCGGGCTTTAAAACCATTGCGGAAATTGGAAAAGAGCGAATCCGCCGTGCAGGTACGAAGGTAAAGCAGGACAACGCAGGAAAGCTTGGAATTGACAAACTGGACGTTGGTTTCCGCGTCCTCAAAATCGACACCTCCAACATGAAAGAAGTGTTCTACACCCCCGATGCCGTGTCGCAAGACCTGCTGTCCGATCAGGTCAACAACATCCGCGAAGACCGCACAGCCGAAGACCTGCTGTTCCAGGTGCTGCTGGACTGGGGCGTTGACCTGGCGTTGCCCATTGCCAAGGAAACCATCGCAGGCAAGACTGTTTACTTTGTCGATGGCAACGCGCTCGCCGCTTGCTTTGAAGAGGGTGTCAGCGAAGAGTTCGTCAAGCTGCTGGCCAAGCGGGAGCCACTGCGCGTGGTGTTCCGGGATGCGGGCTTTGCCAATGACAGCGTCAAAATTAACGTCGAACAAATCTTCAAGCTGATGTCTCCCGGCACCGAAGTTAAGTGCATTTGAGGAGTTTTTGATGAGTAAGCCAACAGATGACCGTCAC
>JBAQDW010000028.1:0-5377 GCA_049286445.1 Rhodoferax sp.
GTGCTGACCAAGTTGCCAACTTGGCCTAACTCACGACTGGCTGAGTTGCTGCCGCATCGTTGGGTGATACCTACCTCTACCTGAGCACTTTCGCACGGTCAATATGGGTTGGCCGCGTGCTTACGAAGATCCCTGACGCGGTCCGCTTATTCGTATGGCAAAGAGATCTAGGCAAGTGCGTGCAGTGTGGGCCCTCGTCTTGGCCGTCACTGACAAAGCAGCAGGCAAAAAAGGCATGAGCGCATTCTTTGTGCCCACCACCGCGCCGGGCTACGTGGTGGCGCGTTTGGAAGACAAGCTGGGGCAGCACAGCAGCGATACCGCCCAGATCAACTTTGACAACTGCCGCATCCCGGCCGAGAACCTGATTGGTGCCGAAGGCGAAGGCTACAAAATTGCCTTGGGCGGATTAGAAGGCGGTCGCATCGGCATTGCCGCACAAAGCGTGGGCATGGCCCGCAGCGCGTTTGAAGTGGCCTTGGCCTACGCCAAAGAGCGTGAGAGCTTTGGTCAACCCATCTTCAACCACCAAGCGGTGGGTTTTCGTTTGGCCGAGTGCGCGACGCAAATTGAGGCAGCACGCCAGCTCATCTGGCACGCTGCTGCCCTGCGCGATGCGGGCCGCCCCTGCCTGAAAGAAGCCGCCATGGCCAAGCTCTTTGCCAGCGAAATGGCCGAAAAAGTGTGCAGCGCCGCCATCCAGACGCTGGGCGGCTACGGCTACGTGAGCGACTTTCCGGTGGAGCGCATTTACCGCGATGTGCGGGTGTGCCAGATTTACGAAGGCACGTCTGACGTGCAGAAGATCATTATCCAGCGCGCGCTGGCCTGATGGGGTCTTCGAGCCAGCAGATGGGGACCTGGCAGCGCACACTGTCATATTTTGGGATCGGCATAGGCTTTCAATTCCAGTAGTATTTCGGCATCTGGTGGCGATCCAGACCGCTTACGCAAATAACCCCTGATGCTCCCGGCAATACTGCAACCCGCCAAATCGCTTGACGTTGCCCCAGCAAAATTTTCCTTCGGCAAAACTGATCTTCGCGTGGCAATGGGCGCAAATCAGCTTTTTTGCTAATGGAGCGTCTGGCACGGCTGGCTCTGCGGCTTTGGGTTCAATCCGGGTCGCAGATGGTGCAGGCTTCGGTGCCAGTACAAATGGCGCAGCTTGCGACTTGGGCTGCATAAAGTCTGGCAAGGCCAATTGGTCCGCCGCGCGGTGCTGGCGCTTGAGCTTTTCGCCCCACTCTTTGATGGTGTCTTGGCTGCGCATGTTGAGAAACGCTTTGAGCACCCCACCCGCACTGGTGCCGTTCACCAGTTTTTCATGCCATGCGGGAAACTGATCTGCCTTGATGAGGAAGCTGGTGTCAAACACCTTGGGGTCTGGCCGCTGGATGATGGCCTTGGGGTGCATCATGACCACGTTGTGAAACTCGGGCAATTTGTCGGTGCGGGTGCCAATCTCTAGCCGCTCCAGCAGTTTGCCCAAGATGCGCGCGTGCCGACGGCTTTGCTCATAGGGGGAAGGAATGCCGTAGCGCACGCTGCCATAGCGCACGGTAAATTCACCGTGGGCGTTAACCTCTAGATCGCCGGAAAAGTTCTTGGTCTCTATCAGCACCACATAGCCAGTGCGGTTGATAACCAAGTGGTCGATCTGGGCGACCTCGCCATCTATCTGCAAACGCAGGTCGTGTAGCACGACGTTGTTTTGGGCGTCTTTGTAGTGTCCGTCCAAGTAAAAGGCGGCATCTCGCTCGCCTTCCATGCCAGTCTTGCAGCGGCGCAGTTGTTCGCGCAGCCAGTCTTTTTGTCGTGCATCCAGCACGGGTGACTGCTGCAAATCTTGCAGCAATGCCAAACGTTTGGACTTGTCGTCCGCCGATTTAATGAGCATCTGCCCTCCCTCTTTTTCTTGGAGCCAACTTTACCGCACCGCGCTGATTCCAACTTTGAATTTGGCCCTTTAGACTACGCCGCCTGGCAACACGCTAGCGAGCTGTCCTCGCTTCTTGCCACCGCCAGCCAATCCTTCACAGGTTTCCAATACTTGACAGGCTCAGCCGTCGGCAACACGGACGGCGAAGACTTTAACGCCGCCATCACCTTGGACTTTACCGCCGCAGGACACGGCGGGTACGTCGATTCCACCGCGCAAATAGCGTGAAAGCTTTGGTCAACCCATCTTCAACCACCAAGGCACGTCTGACGTGCAGAAGATCATCATCCAGCGTTCGCTGGCCTAAAAAAAAGGGCGGGTGTCCGTTTAGCTGTGCGGCTTGGGCTCTGCCAGAGTGTTGGGCGGGGCGAGCGCATCGATTGACCGCGTCCCTGCCGCCAAATCGCGCAGGCTAATGGGGTCTGTGGCGGCTTCAAGCGCGGCTCGCATTTGGTTGATGACTTGATCGACCGATGCGGGCGCGGGCAATTCTTCGGGGGAAAAAAAGCGGTCTTCTCCGGCGCTGCGGACCGCATCCAGCACTTGCGTCACGCTGATGGTGGACGGGTCTCGGGCGAGCAACAGCAGCGGCGGGTCGTCGCCCGACAGTTGCACCAACGAGCGTTCTTGCAACGCGCCCACCACGGTGCTCAATACATGCAGGGGCAAGCGCAGTTGGTGCGTGAATTCTGGCAAGGCCATCGCGGGTTGGCCGGTAATGAAGCGACTGGCGACGTGGCTCATCACAGACAAGGCGAGTCGCTCGCGCACCCGGTTGCTCAGGCGTGGCTCGCCGCTGCCCAAATACAGATACTCCGGGTGCTGGGTGTAAAACGCCACGCTGGCACCAAACAGCAGCACCAACCAGCTCACATACAGCCAAATCATGAACAGCACCAAAATGGCAAAGCTGGAGTAGATAGCGGCGTACTGCCCCGAGGACACCACAAACAGGGCAAACAACCAGCCCGAGGTTTGCCACACGATGCCTCCCACGATGCCGCCCACCAGCGCGGGGCCCAGACGCACCCGGGTGTTTGGAATAAACAAGTAAACAAAGGTGAACGCGGCAATGATCAACACGTAGGGAATCAGTCGGGTGGTGACCTCAATGACTTGGCTTAAAGCGTCAAAAGCCAGCAGTTGGCGCACGGTGTCAATGTTCATCACGGTGGCCGTTGCACCCAAGGCCGAGAACACCAAAATCGGCCCGATGATGAGCACGCTGAAATAGCGGCTAAAACGCTCGCCTAGACGGCGGGGTTGGGGAATGTGCCAGATGTAGTTGAGTGACTCTTCAATCTTTTGCACCAGTGAGATCGCGGTGTAAAGCAGCAGCGCCAAGCCCACGGCCCCCAGCACGCCCACATTCATGTTTTGAATGAACTCGGCAATGCGCATGGACACCTCGACGCCTTGGTCGCCCAGTGGCGCCAACAGCCTGAGCAGCATGGGTTGAATTTGGTTGTGCACGCCAAAGGCTTTGAGCACCGAAAAGCTCAAAGCCAGCAGCGGCACGATGGACAGCAACGTGGTGTAGACCAAACTCATGGCGCGCAAAGTGAGCTGGCCCATGGCCAAATCGCGCCCCAACACCAAGGCCGTGCGCGCCCAACGCAGCACGCCGCTTTGCCATGAGGGCCGCGCGTGGGTGGGCTTGCCCCAGATGAGCGCTTCAAGGCGACGCAGGAGGGTGGCGGGGGTGAGCGTCATGGCAAAACTTTCAAAGCGGGCGGGTGTTCGGGGCCACACAAAACGGGGTTGAAGCAGGGGCGCGGGGGGTGCCTGCGTGGGTGAGCGCAGTGCTGGCAATGCACCTTGGGCGATCAGCTGCCCATCTTAAGCCGGCCTGCAAGGGTGCCCGCTATGATTCAAGGCCCTACAAGGTTTACTCATGCGCATCATCATCCTAGGCGCTGGACGGGTTGGCGAGAGTGTCGCCGAGAGTCTGGTATCTGAGCAAAACGACATCACCCTGATTGACCCTGACCCAGAGCGCCTGCGCTTGCTGGAAGACCGGCTTGACCTGCGCGGTGTGGTGGGTAACGGCATTCAGCCTTCCGTGTTGCGCAGCGCAGGCGCTGACGATGCAGACCTGTTTATTGCCTGTGCCTCGCTGGACGAGACCAACCTCACCGCGTGCAAGGTGGCACGCAGTGTGTTTGGCATTCAAACGACCATTGCCCGCCTGCGCTCGCCCGAGTTTGAAGAGGGTGACGAGCTGCTCAACAACACCGGGTTTTCGGTGGATCATGTGATTTGCCCCGAAGAGTCGGTGATGCGTTATATCAACCAACTGATTGACTTTCCCGAGGCGCTCCAGGTGCTGGAATTCTCCCAGGGGCAGGCCAACCTGATTGCTGTGCGGGTGGCTGAAGGCAGTATTTTGGTGAACCACACCATTGGTGAGTTTCGTGAGTTGTTTCCTGAAGCGCCGATGCGGGTGGTGGCCGTGTACCGGCAAGACGCAGAATTGCCAGTCGCCCCCGGTACCCGGGTGTTGCCTGGCGACGAGGTCTTTGTGTTGGCGGCCAAAAGCAAAATTCGCAAGGTGCTGGGTGCCATTCACAAAGACGACCGCCCGGTGCGCAGCGTGATGATTGCAGGGGGCGGCAAAGTCGGCTTGCGTTTGGCCCGCAACCTGGCGAACGACTACCAGGTCAAGATCATCGAGTCCGACCGCAAGCGGTGTGACTATTTGGCCACCCAACTGCCGTCCCACGTGCTGGTGTTGTCTGGCGACTCCACCGACGAAGACCTGTTGATGGGCGAAAACGTGGGCGAGATGGATCTCTTTATTGCCCTGACCAGCGACGACGAAGACAACATTTTGTCCGCCATGCTGGCCAAGCGGCTGGGCGCGCGCCGGGTCATGGCGCTCATCAACCGCCGGGTGTATGCCGAAATGATGCAAGGCAGCGCGATCGACATTGCGCTGTCTCCGGCGCAAACCGTCATTGGGGAGCTCTTGGTACATGTGCGCCGAGGCGACGTGGCCGCTGTGCACAGCTTGCGCCGGGGCGCGGCCGAAGCACTGGAGGGCGTGGCGCGAGGAGACATACGCACCTCCAAGTTAGTGGGGCGTCGCATTGAAGAGGTGGTGCTGCCGGCTGGCGCGCGCTTTGGGGCCATTGTGCGCGGCAAGGGCAGTTTGGCGGAGGTGCTCATGCCCTACCACGACCTGGTGATTCAGGAGGGCGACCACGTCATCATCTTCATCCCCACCAAGCGGCTCATGCGGGCGGTAGAAAAGTTGTTCCAGGTCAGCGCCACCTTCTTCTAGTTTTAAGGCCTTATGTCTGGTTTTTTAGCTGTTCTCAATGTGCTGGCCCGCATCATGCTGGGCTTCTCGTTTCTCTTTTTGGTGCCGCTAGGCTGGGCTTGGGCTTTGGACCAGGAACACTTGCGCAATATTTGGTTGCAAGGCCTGGGTTT
>JBAQDW010000029.1:0-2582 GCA_049286445.1 Rhodoferax sp.
TTTTCAGACTGGCCATCGGACCAGCCCGATCACACACCCTACTGAAAGTGCCCCCGCTACAGCAGCAAGGCACCAAAATGGCGGGCAAAGGCTTGGGTGGTTTCGGCACTGAGGCGCTGGCCGACAAAAATTTCGATACCCCGCAAGACCTTGCGTAACTCCGCTGGGTTGGTGCAGCGGTCAATGGCATCGCACATGGGTTCTCCGCCTTGGCCCAGACGCTCCCGAACAAAGTCAGAGGCCTGTTGCCGCACCACGGCAAAAGCGGGTGCGCTGGTGGCGGCACGGGGCGGCTCGTCCACGGCTGCAGCGGGAAAACCAGGGGCAACGGGTGACTTCAGAGGGGCGACCACGCCGGTTGAGGCAATCAGCTCGTGGTCCAGCAAGCACTGCAGGGCGCTGTCCAATTCATCCACCCGCACCAAAGCAGCCAGATCGTTCACGGTTCGGTGACCGTCCACAACGATCAGAACGCGACGCTGCAACGCGCTCAATTCACCGCGTCGTTCAGTAACGACAGCGCGTCCCTGATTGGTTTTGACATAAATCACGCCAAGATTCATCCGTGGTTGTCCATCGTGTTGCCAGCCCTTTCTGAAGGCCGCATTTTAGTCATGCTGCCCGTTTGCAACAAGTCCCATCGACGACGGGCCCCGTTTCGCGTATCGTCACGCCCATTCCCGCGTGACCACCACCGCGCCGCGCCAAAGAGCCGGCCCATGGTGCCCAACTGCCCTCCCTGCCAGCGCTAAGCAAAGATGATTATGGAAAAAACATTCACTTTGGACTCCTTTTTTTCCAACGCGAAACTGCCCACGCTCTCAGAGGTGGCCAAAGCGTTGGTTGACACTTTGGACGACGAATTGGCTTCCCCGTTAAAGGTGAGAAACATCCTTGCGCAAGACCCTGCGTTGTGCGCGCGTTTGCTGCGCTTGGCCAACAGCGCCCAGTTTGGGTTACCGCGCGGGGTGGGAACCTTGGATGAAGCCATTGCCATGGTGGGCATGTCACCCCTGCGAACCATGGCGCTGGGGGCGCTCATGAACGATGCCTTTCCGGCCGTTTCAGGTTTGGATGCGTCCGAATTCTGGCGCAATAGCCTGCGCTGTGCAGCCTACGCGCAGTGGCTGGCCGGTAGCCTGCAAATGGATGGCCAATCCGCTTGGCTGGCGGGCATGATGTTGCGGTTGGGCGAACTGTTGATGGCGCAGGTCGCTCCTGAGTCTTGGCGAGAAACCAGGCAGCTGCCCCCACACTCCAAGACCCGCTGGGAAGCCCAAAAACGCCTGATCGGGTTCACGGAAGGGGACATCATGGCGGAGCTGGCCCGGCGGTGGAACTTTCCCATGCAGATCATGCAGGCGCTGCAACGGGCGGCCAACCCCCTCACAGAGCAAGCCTACTCTCGATTAGGGGCCGTTCTGCACTTGGCCAGCAGCCTTGCAGACACGCCCGACGCCGGGCCGCAGGCACTGGACGCCTTGCCCCGCGAGGTGCTGGATCACCTGTCCTTGGACCCGGCCATGTTGCAGCAACGGTTTCCCAAACAAGACAAGGTCATGTCGTTCTGACGTTCTGACGTTCTGACGTTCTGAATTACCCGGCACCAGATTCAACGCAGGCGGGCCAAGCCCCTGCATCCCTTGCTTGGCCTCTTGGCGGACCGCGTTAAAGCGCTTGCCCCAAGCGGGCAATGCCTTCTTCGATTTTGTCCAGCCCCACCGTGGCAAAACTCAAGCGCAAAGTTGAGAGGTCTGGGTCATGGGCGAAAAATGGCGCGCCCGGAACAAAGGCCACCATTTGGTCAATGGCCCGCTTGGCAAACTCAGGCGCAGACGCGCTCTTGCCATGGGCCCCTGTCAGGTGCGCCCAAAAGAACATTCCCCCTTTAGGGGCGTTGAAAGCAATGCAATCGCCCAACTCACGTTGCAGGGACGCGGCCATCACCGTCGCGCGTTGCGCGTAGGTTTTGCGCACCACCGCCAAAGCGCCGTCCAAGCGGTTCAGCGTGAGGTAGTGCGCGGCGGTGGCCTGCGTCAGGTTGCTGGTGTGGGCGTCGCTGAACTGCTTGCACATGGTGGCTTTGGCCAGCAGCTCGGGCGGTGCAATCAACCAGCCGACACGAAGGCCGGGCGACAAAATTTTGCTGAACGAGCCACAGTGCGCCAGCCACTCACGGCTGCCCGGCACCTCATCGCTCAACGCCAGCAGGCTGGGTGGTGGCGGCGTGTCGAAATACAACTCGCCATAGGGGTCGTCTTCCACCACCAGCGTTTGGGTGCGGGCCGCGATTTCCAAAATGCGTTTGCGACGCGCCAGCGACAAGGTGGCACCACTGGGGTTGCCAAAGGTCGGAATCAAATACACCAGTTTGGGCTTGTGCTCTTCGATCAGTTTTTCCAGCTGGTCCACGTCCACACCATCGGCGTCGATCGGTGCGCCAATGATGTGCGCGCCATACAGTCGGAAGCACTGAATGGTGGCCAGAAACGTGGGGGCTTCCACAATGACCTTGTCACCGGGGGAAATCATGGTTTTGCCAATCAGGTCCAGCGCCTGCTGGCTCCCGGTGGTGACGATCA
>JBAQDW010000030.1:0-20937 GCA_049286445.1 Rhodoferax sp.
CCTTGTGCGACCACCAGCGCCTGGGCCAACGGCGTGCCGCCCCCTCCCCCACATTCGCGCACCCGCGCCGCGCCAGCGGCGCGCGCCGGGCCGGGGGGCAGCAGCATGTTCACGCCTTGCCCACCAAAACTGATCAGCGCCACATCATCACCAGCACGCGCCGCCTCTTCAATCAAGCGCGCGGCAAATCCTTTGGCCAGCGCCAAGCGCCCGCCTTGGCGCATAGAGCCCGAGGTGTCAAGCACGATGCAATGCAGTTGCGCCACCGCTTGGGTGCGCGGCTGGTAACGCACATGCTGGGGCTGCAATGCCGCAGGGCCCTTCGCCACCAGCGTGCGCAGCCAGGCAATGGAGGGGCCATCGCTAGCGTTAGGGGCCGCGCGAAGTTGAAGACGGGCAGCAGGAGCAGCAGCAGATGCCTTAACAAGAGAGGGCTGCCACCGCCCGCCTCCCGCCCGTGTGGGTGGGCGGTGGCCGGGGTGGCTCAGGGCTTTTTTGCGGGCCAACCGCCTGTCGAGGCCACCCGGGTGGTGTCGCTGGGCAGAGGGGCCATGGCACCCCAGTCGCCTTGTGCCTCTGACTGTTCAGTCAGGGGCGCTTCGGCGGCCTCAGCCTCAGAAGGAGGAGCAGAAGACGGCGGTGGCGCGTGGGGCGCAGGCGTTTTGGCAGGTGGCGGTGCGTGCTCAGAACGCCGATGGGCCAGTGCCAGTTCGGCCACCGCATCCACATCGTGCGCGGTCACAGAACGCTGGCCTTGCAAGGCCGCATGGGCGCGGGCGGCGCGCAGCATGACCAAATCAGCGCGCACGCCGTCCACCCCAGCCGCCAGCGCCAGTTGCGCGGCATGGTGCAACACCGCATCCGACCAATGCAGCGTTGGCAAGGCTTTGCGTGCATTCAGAACTTGGGTGACCAGCGAACTCAGGGCGTCGGCGTGTTCGGCCATCAACGCCTCGGGGTTGTCGTCAAATGCCAATCGGGTGCGCAAAATCGTGTGGCGCTGCTGTGGGTCACGGGGGTTGTCCAGCTGCACCGACAAACCAAAGCGGTCCAGCAGCTGCGGGCGGATGTCGCCCTCTTCGGGGTTCATCGTGCCGACCAACACAAAGCGGGCGGCGTGCTGCTGTGAAATGCCGTCACGCTCCACCGTGTTCACACCACTGGCGGCCACGTCCAACAGCGCATCGACCAGCGCGTCGGGCAACAAATTGGCTTCGTCCACATACAACACACCCAAATGCGCACGGGCTACCAAGCCGGGTGACAAGCGCAAGGTGCCGTCACGCAAAGCGTCTTCCACGCTTAAGGTGCCCACCACCTGCTCCAAACTGGCCGCCAGTGGCAGCGTCACAAAAGGGGCGTTGGGCAACAAAGCCGCCAAGGCGCGTGCCGCTGTGGACTTGGCCGTGCCACGCGGTCCGCTGATCAGGACGCCGCCAATGCGGGGGTCAATGGCCACCAACAAGAGCGCCTGCTGCAGCGTCTGCTGACCCACCAGTGCGGTAAACGGAAACGCCACACGAGGGGCGGCTTGGGCGGGGGTAAAAGAAGGTGCGGTCATAAAAGCGTTCAAAGTCATTTTTGTGCAACGGGGGTTGCCGGGGGCGTGTCTTCGTTTTCTTCAAGCCGCTGCTCAAGCGCCAGCAAGTGGTCTTCAATGCGCTCCCGGTGGTCACCCGGCTCGGCCCATAAACCACGGCGCATGGCCTCTAGCAGACGCTCACCCACACTGCGCAGCGCGCCTGGGTTGTGTTGCTGCAAAAACGCACGGGTGTCGTCGTCGTGCACATAAGCATCGGCCACCAGCGCGTACTGGTGGTCGCCCACCACGCCGGTGGTGGCGTCAAAGGCAAACAAGTAATCGACCGTGGCGGCAATTTCAAACGCCCCTTTGTAGCCGTGGCGCTTGATACCATCCAGCCACTTGGGGTTAACCGCACGCGAGCGCACCACGCGCGCCAGTTCTTCGCCCAGTGTGCGAATGCGTGGCGAGCCGGGCACGCTGAAGTCACCGTGGTACAGGGTGGCCGGTGTGCCTGAGAGTTGTTGCACCGCTGCCGCCATACCGCCTTGGAACTGGTAGTAGTCGTCTGAGTCCAGAATGTCATGCTCGCGGTTGTCTTGGTTGTGCAGCACGGTGTCGATGCTTGCCAAGCGCTGCTCAAAGGCACCCCGCGCGGCCCTGCCGTGTTCGTCTTGCCCATAGGCATAAGCGCCTGCGCGCAAGTAGGCTTGGGACAAATCGCCGCTGTCGGTCCAGTTGCCACTGGCAATCAACTCTTGCAAACCGGCGCCATAACCGCCTGGGCGTGGGCCGAACACGCGCCAAATGGACTGGCGCTCGGCCTCTAACTCGCTGGCACCGGCGGCTTGCGCTTGGGCTGCTTCGCGCTGTACCCGGGCACGAATGGGGTTGATGTCATCGGGCTCGTCAGCCTCAGGGATGGCGGCCACCGCGCGCACCGCGGTGTCAAACAGATCGATCAAATTGGGAAAGGCATCGCGAAAAAAGCCGGACACGCGCAGCGTCACGTCAATGCGGGGTCGGTTTTTAATGCTCATGGGGATGACTTCAATGTCAACCACCCGCGTACTGCCCGCCGCCCATTTGGGCCGCACCCCCAACAGCGCAAAGGCTTGGGCCATGTCTTCCCCGCCGGTGCGCATGGTGCTGGTGCCCCATACCGACAGGCCCACCGCCTTCGGAAAACAGCCGTGGTCTTGCAGGTGGCGCTCCACCACCCGGTCGGCCGCCTTGGCACCCATGTTGTAGGCGGTCGGCGTGGGCACGGCGCGGGTGTCCACGGAGTAAAAGTTGCGCCCGGTGGGCAGCACGTCGGGCCGCCCGCGTGACGGTGCGCCGCTGGGCCCGGGCGGCACAAAGCGGCCTGCCAAGCCATTCAGCAATTGCGCCGCCTCATTGGGGCCACAGGCGTCCAGGCGCGGGGCTAATGTGCTTGCCATGCGCTGCAAAACCAGCGTGGTTTGAGGCCCAAGTTCAGGCCAAGGCTCACTGCCCGGCGCGAGGTCAAGACCCGACTCATCTCCCATTGCGTGCTGCACGCATTGCGTTGCCAGCAGCTCCAGCCGTTCGCGGGTATGGCCTGCATGGCGCCACGCCTCATCACTCAACTGTTGCAGTACAGCAGGGCGTGGGCCGGTCCAGGGTTGCGCCCATTCAGGGCTCAAGACATCAAAACCGTCAATGTTATGCAGCCCCAAATCTTGCGCCAACGCCACCAGCAGGCTGCCCTGCCCTTCGGCCTTGCCACCGGGGAATCGGGCCAAGGCGACCAAGGTGTCAATGCGTTGGCGACCCTGAGGTGAGCGACCCAGTATGTGCAAGCCATCGCGAATTTGTGATTCTTTGATTTCGCACAGGTAAGCGTCCAGCCGGTTCAACAAGGCTTCGCGCCCCGCATCGTCGGCAGGCTTTTCAAACCCCAGCTCTAAATGCAAGTTGTTGGCCAACACACTGTCCAAAATGCTGGCACGCAGCAGCTTGGCGCGGCGCGGGTCGAGCGACAGGGCTTCGTAGAACTCGTCCATCTGCCGCTCCAGCGCTTGCAGGGGGCCGTAGGTCTCGGCGCGTGTCATGGCGGGCATCAGGTGGTCGATGATGACGGCCTGCGTGCGGCGCTTGGCTTGGCTGCCTTCGCCGGGGTCGTTCACGATGAAGGGGTACAGGTGCGGCAGCGGGCCCAAAATGGCATCGGGCCAGCAAGCGGCACCCAGCGCCACGCTTTTACCCGGCAACCACTCCAAGTTGCCATGCTTGCCGACATGCACCACGGCATCAACAGCAAAGGCGCGCCTGAGCCAAAAGTAAAAAGCCAAGTAGTTGTGCGTGGGCACCAAATCAGCATCGTGGTAGGTGGCCACCAAGTCCAAATCGCGCCCGCGGGCGGGCTGGTTGCCAACAAACACATTGCCATAACGCTGGCCCGACACCATGAAGCGGCCCCCGCGCACCAAAGGGTCGTGCTCAGGCAGGCCCCACAGGGTGTTGACAGCAGCTTGACTCTCAGCAGGCAATGCGTTGAAGTCGGATAAGTAGTCGGCCATCGCCAAGCTTTGGTTGGCGGGGCGCGCGTCGTTGGCATCCAGGTTATTGGTGACACCGCGCACCATCTCAGTCATGAGCGCATCGCTGTTCGCCGGTAAGGCACCGGTGGCGTAGCCTGCGTCGCGCAGCGACTCCAAAATCAGCACGGTGGATGCGGGGGTGTCCAGCCCCACGCCGTTGGCCAGACGCGAATCGTCGTTGGGGTAGTTGGCCAAAATCAGGGCCACCCGCTTGTCGCTATTTTTTTTGTAGCGCAGGACGCACCAGCGGCGTGCCAATTCGGCCACAAAGGCAATGCGCTCTGGCTCGGGCTGGTAGCGCACCACATCGGTCTCGGTGCGCTCACAACGCCAAGCCAAGCCTTTGAAACTGATGGCCCGGGTGAGGATACGGCCATCGACCTCAGGCAAGACCACCTGCATGGCCAAGTCGCGCGGCGCCAGACCATGCGGGTCGGCCTGCCACTGCTCTTGCGAGCACCCCGCCGTGATGAGCTGCAGCACCGGGGCGTCACCGGCTATTTGCCGGGTGCGTTGTGCTGCAGCTTGTGCGGCCCACTCTTGCACATCGTCACCGCCATCGATCGACGCCACGGCAAAGCTGGTGGCGTTCAAAACCACGGCCACTTGGTGTTCGGCCGCTAACGATTGCAACAGAGCAAAACTGGTGGGGTTCTTGAGCGAATCCACCGCCACAGCCACCCCATTGACCCCGGCCTGGGCCAAGGCGGTGAGCATGGCGTCAAACAGCGCGGTGTTGCCCGACTCGAAGTGTGCGCGGTAAAAAATTAGCATCGCCACGGGGGCGTCGGGTAGCCAAGGGGCAGCAGCCACTTTGGGTTGGTACACCAACGCCGGGGGCAGCACCACAGCGGGTGCCGGTCGGGGGCCCAGGCCAAAGGCGGCGTGGCCTATAAATTCAAAGAAATTTTCTGCATTGGCGCGTCCCCCTTCGCGCAAGCACCGCCACAGGTGACGGCAATCGTCATGCGGCGCATTGCTGCGCAGCAGCAGCTGCATGTCTTCAAAGTTGTCTCCCGAGAAAAGAAACAACTGCTGCCCTCGCTCAGCGGCCTGTGTCATGGCTTGCTCCACCACATACGCCCAGTCGCTGAGACTGCCCAAATGGTCGATCACCACCACCCGGGCGTGGCGCAACACGTCGTCCACGTACATGTCCATGCTGGCGGGTTGGCGCAGCCACATCAGGTTTGCCAAGCGCACGGTGGGGTAGCTGGCGTCCAGGCTGGAAGCCACATCAGACAACAGCGACAGCGTGGTGTCCGCCGCACTGAGCACCACGATGTCGCCTGGCGTTTGTGCCACGCGCACCACGCCCATGCCACCATCTTCGACGTAGCCGCCCGGGCGGGTGGAGAGCAAATGCATGTGTGTTACCCCAGTTTGGACTGCAACTCGGCTTGCAAATTCTTCGCATCCAAATGATCGCCAATCAAAACAAGACGCGTCGCCCGCACCTCATCGCTGCGCCAAGCGCGGTCAAAGTAGCTGTCAAAGCGCTGACCCACGCCCTGCACCACCAAGCGCATGGCCGCACCGGGCAGCGCGACAAAGCCTTTGACACGGTAAATCTCATGGTCTTGCACCAAGCGGGCCAGCGCGCTCAGCAGGAGCGCGCGCTCAGCCACCTGCAGCGTCACGGACACGGAGTCAAACGCATCGTGGTCGTGGTCTTCTTCCTCGTCGTGGTGGGTCTTGCGTTGGTCAATGTCATCTTCCACCGCTTTTTCCAAGCCCAGCAACACTTCGGGTGCCACACGGCCATGCTGGGCGTGCACCAGCTTCACGCCGGGACGGGTTTCCACGCGAATGGCCGCCTCCACGCGAGCCAAGGTGGCCTCATCCATGCCATCTGTCTTGTGAACAATGACCAAGTCGGCGGTAGCCAACTGGTCTTCAAACAGCTCATGCAAGGGTGAGTCATGGTCCAAGTTCTCGTCGGCGCGGCGCTGGGCGTCTACTGCCACCGGGTCATCGGCAAAGTCACCGGCTGCCACGGCCGGGGCATCGACCACCGTGATCACGGCGTCCACGGTGAAGGCATTGCGCAGCGCAGGCCACTGAAATGCCTGCACCAGTGGCTTGGGCAGCGCCAAGCCGGAGGTTTCGATGACGAGGTAATCAATGTCGTCGCGGCGTGCGGCCAGCAGTTCCATCACTGGGGCAAACTCTTCTTGCACGGTGCAGCACAGGCAGCCGTTGGCCAGCTCATACAACTGACCGTTTTCTTCGCCATTTTCATCACAGCCAATGCCGCAACTGCGCAACAGTTCGCCGTCAATGCCCAACTCGCCAAATTCATTGACGATGACGGCAATGCGCTTGCCGTTGGCGTTTGTCAAAAGGTGACGCAAGAGCGTGGTTTTGCCACTGCCCAAAAAGCCAGTAACGATGGTGGCAGGAATTTTGCGGGTTTGCATGAAAAATTCTTTCAGATGAAAACAAAAGTGGTGAAGAAAAAGCGGAGGCACGCACTCATACAGCCCCCTCTTGCTTGAACAAGGTGTACATGACAAACAAAGCCCCGACACTGGCGGTGACAATGCCCACGGGCAGCTCTTGGGGGGCTAACACCGTTCGGCATACCACGTCGCTGAGTAGCAACAGCAGCGCCCCTATCAGCATGGCCACAGACAGCATGCTGCGGTGCAACGCCCCGGTCAGCGCTCGCGCCAAGTGCGGCACCATCAGCCCCACAAAACCAATCACCCCTGACACGGCCACAAAACAGGCGGTGGCAAACGCACAGACCACAAACACCTGAATACGCAAGCGCTCAGGGTCAATGCCCAGGCTGTGGGCGGTGTTTTCACCACTTAGCATGGCGTCCAGTGCACCCAGCTTGCGCCATGAAAAAACCACCAAGGCCATCAGCCCAAGCAAAGGCACAAAGAGGTTGTCCCAGCGCGCGGACCCCAACCCGCCCATGGTCCAAAACAGCACCGACTGGGCAGCGCGCTGGTCGCCCAAGAAGGTCAGGTAATAGGTCAATGCAGTGAAGAGAAATGACACCGACAAGCCCGCCAAAATCAGGCGCTCGGGCGTGTGGCTGCGAAAACGGCGCAGCAACACCATCACCACCACCACGGACGCCATACCGCCCGCAAATGCGGCCAGTGGCAAGGTCCAGACCCCGAGCACTTCACCGGTTAAGGTAATCACAGCCACCGCGCCCGCCGCTGAACCGGACGACAGTCCGAATAGATAAGGGTCGGCCAAATCGTTACGCGTGGTGGTTTGAAGCAGTGCACCCACCACAGCCAGACCACTCCCAACCAGAATAGCCAATAGCATGCGCGGTAAGCGCAGGTCCACCACGATACGATCCACCATGGTGTAGCGGGCGTCATCGGCCCCGCTGAGCAACAAGCCCAGACTGTGCCCCACCTGCGACAAACTGACCGGCGTCGAACCCGACACGACCGACACCAAGCTGACCGCCACGCCCAAAGCGAACAGCCACAAGCTCACCCGCACAGGGGTGGCTTCAAACTTTTTCGCAAGCGTTGCGGTGGTCAACACGGTATGGGGGCTCAGTGTGCGGCGGCTTTGGCGATTTTCTCAATGGCGCCAATATTTGCCGGGCCGGGTGTCAGCTCTTCATAGCGCAAAGCAACGAAACGCTTGTTCTTCACCGCATCGGTGTATTGCATCAACGGGTGTTTTTGCAAAAACTGGAACAACTTGTCTGCGCCCCCGTCATTCTGGTAGTCCAGCAGCACCAAAAATTCAGGGTTGCGCGCAGCCACCGCCTCCCAAGACACGGTGCCCCAGCTGGTTTCTACGTCGTCCATGATGTTGCGGCCACCGGCGGCCTCCATCATCGCAGTGGGAATGGCAAATTTTCCAGCTGTAAATGGCTTGTCTTCCCCCGAGTCAAACAAAAACATGCGCGTGGGCGCTTTGCCCACCGCCTTGGGTAAGTTCTGCAGGCGCTGCTTCCATTCCAGCACCTGGGTTTTGGCGATCGCTTCCTTGCCAAAGATCGTGCCCAGCTTGACATAGTCGCCGTACAACAAATCCATGCTGGCGCGCGGCCGCGACTTGTCCATGTGGATGCAACTCTCCGTCAGCACCAGCGTGGGAATCTTGTATTTCTTCAAGGTGGTGGGCGTAACATCGCCACCGACCTTCATGCCGTAGTTCCAGCCAGCAAAAAAGAAGTCGGGGTTGGCGGCGAGGATGTTCTCCATCGTGGGGTACTTGGGGGCAATTTCAGGAATGCTGCCCAGTGCCTGCTTGAACGCCGGACTGGCCTTGTACCAGCCGGTGATACCGCTGACACCCACCATGTTTTTTTGTAAACCCAGCAACAAGGCCATATCGGTCATATTGATGTCATGAATCAGAGCCGCTTGAGGCGGTGCAGCAAAAGTGAGGGCCTCACCACAGCTATCGACAGTGACGGGAAAGGTTTGGGCCTGTACGCTGGCCAAAGCCATTGACAGTCCGACCGCAGTCAACCCCAGCGGCCAACGTGACGGTGGTTTTTTGAAATTTATGGAAAGTGATGGGATCGATGTCATAAAGCGCGTTCTTTTTCAAGGTGGATAACGTTCACCGCAGGTGCTTGTGCGTGACGGGGAGACTCAAAAACAGCAACATGCCGGTCGTGGTGCGGGAGCGGGAGGTAGAACACATCCATGCCAAAGTGACCCAGCACCAACTCTGGCGTGAGCACTTGGGAAGGCACCCCTTCAGCCACCAGCTGGCCGTCACTCAGCAACACCACCTGATCGGCAAAACGGTGCACCAAGCTCAGCTCATGCAACGCGGCAATCACCGTCATGTCCAGCTCAGCCAGCAAGTCCAGCACATCTGCCCGCGTGCGCAAATCGAGGTGGTTGGTGGGCTCATCCAATAGCAAAACGCGTGGCTCTTGCGCCAAAGCGCGGGCAATGGCGGCACGCTGCTGCTCGCCCCCCGACAGGGTGCGAAGCAAACGGTCCTGAAATGAGTCGAGATGGCAGCGCGCCAGAGCAGTGCACACGGCGTGGGCGTTTTGCGCTTTGCTGGCTTCAACGTGTGGGGTTCTGCCCAGCGCCACGTAATCGCGCACGCGCAGTTGGCCGTGTACCTGTTCATGCTGGTGCACGACGGCCAACTGCCGAGCACGCTGTAGGCTGGGCAATGTGGCCAGGTCTTGCCCGCCCACGGTCACCCGCCCCTGGCTGGGCCGAAGCCGACCCGCCATCAACTGCAGCAGGCTGGTCTTGCCCGATCCATTCGGCCCGACCAACGCAATGTGCGCGCCGAAGGGCACGGTTAAGGAAACACCGTTCAACACCTGCTTTTCCTGCCGCAAGAGCGTCACCGCGTGCACCTGAAAAACGGGTTCTGAGGGCGCGTGCAGGGGCGAATTTTGAACTGGAATTGGGGCCATGATGGTGCTCAACGCTTCACAGACGGCAGGCTCACCAAACAATCGGCCAGCAATTGCGCTGCATCACCCAAACGGGGACCGGGGCGCGAAATCAGCTCCCAGCGCGTGTCGTCCAGCATGCAAATTTGCTGCTGGCGCACCGCGGGTAGGTCGGCCCAACCGGGCCGCTCGGCCACATTCATCAGGCTGGCGCGGGGCCCAATGATCAGGTCGGGGGCACGGCGCACGATCATTTCAGGGTTGATTTTTGGGAACAGGCCCATGTCACCCCCCACCACATTCACCAGCCCCAGTCGGGCGGCCGTTTCGCCAATGAAGCTTTTCTCACTGGCCGCATTGGGGCCGGGGCCGACTTCGATATAAACACTGCGCCCGCGCAAAGCCTGCGGCACGCGCTTGGCAGCGGCGTCGATCTCTTTGTCGATACGCTGCACCAGTTCGGCTGCCCGCGTCGGTACGCCCAGCGACTGGCCCAAGGCCAACAACATGCGCTTCAAGTCGGCATGGGTGCGCGAGTCAAACACCTGCACGGGCACACCCAGCGCAGTCAGGCGTTCGCCCGCCCGGCTGCGGGGGCCCAGCAGCACCATGTCGGGGCGCAGCGTCACGATGCGTTCGATCTGTGCGTCGGCCAAACCACCCAACTTGGGCAAGGTGGCCGATTGGTTGGGGTTGTCCGAGTAGCGGTCGGTGCCGACCAACTGCGCACAGTAACCCAGCGCGCAGACCGCATCCGTTAAGGACGGCGACAGCGTCACGATGCGTTGCGGACCTCGTTGACTGACCTGCGCACTCACTGGCAGGCTTGCCAAGCTGGTGAGCAAGGTCAGCGCGGCCAAGCTCACGCCATACGGAAGGGGGCGAGCGAGGCCACGCAACTGCCGGCGCAGCGCGGGTTGCGGGACCAGCATCAGTCTTCAATGCCGCGCTGGGCGGGTACACCGGCTTTGAAGTGGTGTTTGATGAGGGCCATCTCGGTCACCGTATCAGCCAACTCCACCATTTCGGCGGGCGCCCCGCGCCCCGTCAGCACCACATGCACATGCGCCGGGCGCTCACGCAAGCAGGCCAGCACGGGTTCGAGCGCAATCCAGCCGTAGCGCAACGGGTACATGATTTCGTCCAGCACCACCATGAAGTGCTCACCGGCACGGATGGTGGCCTCGGCCTGCGCCCAGCCCGCTTGAGCCAGTTCGGCCGAGTGGTCCAAGTCTTTGCTCTTCCAGCTGAACCCGTCACCCAAGCCCACGATAGGAATGCCGAGTTGTTCAAACAGACGGTGCTCGCCAAAGCGGGCTGAGGGAACCTTCATGAACTGGTAGACCTTCACCACCTTGCCACGACCGTGGGCACGCAAGGCCAGCCCGAAGGCCGCCGTGCTTTTGCCCTTGCCGGTGCCCGTGTGAACGATCACCAAACCGCGCCGTTCGCCTTGCGGCTTGGGCGTATCCCGCAGGAGGGGTGGTACTTCAATTTCCATGACCGTCTACCTTCAGGCTGCGCTGTACAAGCGCTTGTCCACCGCGATCGAGCCCTTGAGGCGGTGCAGCCACTTGGCAGCCGCCAAGATGCCCAAGTCGGCCAACGGCTCGACCAAAACCACGCTCATATAGGCGACACCAAAGCTGGCGATGCTTTGCAGGTTTTCCACCCCCATGCCTTGACCATAGATCGCCCAAAATCCAACCCACAAAACGATGCCCCCTTGGTAAGCCATCGACAGCTTGAGCGCCTGTGCATAGCCAATATCCACATAGGCCGTGCTTTGCCCAATGATGCGGCGTGCCAGCACGGAGGTGGCAAACAAAGGCACCAACAAGGTGGTGACGTTCATGCCGTACTGGGGCAAGTCAAACGGCGCAAAGGTCAAGCCTTGCACCAGCAGACCACCGGCCAAGCCAAGAGCCGCAGGCGCTAAGCCGAATACCAACATCAGCGTGGTGCCCAAAATCAGGTGCACCTCTGATACCCCGACGGCGTGGTGCGGAAACACCTCAAAGAAGCAAAACACCAAAATCGTACAAATGGCTGCACGCAACGACAGCGCCACCGAGCCGTCGGTCTTCATGGTGTCCCATGACAGTTTGGCTGCGTAGCCCAAGGCGCCCGCCGCAGTGGCATAGCTCAAAGCAATTTTGCTGGCGTCGACCAGTCCAGGTTCAATATGCATATCAATCTCCTTTGAGTTAAAAAACGAACTTACAAAAAGCATCGGGTGCCACGGCGCACTCACCCTCTGCGGGAACAAGCGAGCAGCGGTTTATGGCAACGTCACTCTCTTTGGGGTCTGGGGCAACGCCACCCACTGCCCTTCAATGGAATGAATAGCCAAGCGTTGGTCAAAAACATCGACCAGCGCTTGGTGGGTGGCGGGCTCGTTGGTGGCACCGTGGTGCAGCACCTGGCCGTCCGCCATTACCACCAAGCTGTCCGCATGCAGCGCCATGCTGATCTCGTGCAGCACGCTGACCACCGTCGTGCCCTGCGCCACCAGCGCCTGCACCACCGCCAGCCAGTCGGCTTGGTGCGGTGGGTCCAGATTAGCGAGTGGCTCGTCCATCAGCAGCACTTGCGCTTGCACCGCCAAGGCCCGGGCTAGCAGCACGCGCTGACGTTCACCACCCGATAGCTGGCCCAGTGGGCGGTGGCGCCATTCCCAGGCTTGAGTCGCTTTCAGCGCCTGTTCAACAGCGGCATGGTCTGCTGCACTGGCAGGCGCTAACCACGCTTGGTGCGGCAAGCGGCCCAGCATGGCCACGTCCCACACCGTTAAATCATCGGCAGAGGCTTCGTTCTGGCCCAGCCAAGCCAGTTGGCGAGCACGCTCGCGGTGCGCCAAGTGGTGCAGGTCGTGACCCAGCAGCATGACGCGCCCGCTGTGCACCAGCACGCCGGCCAAGCATTTGAGCAAAGTGGACTTGCCCGCGCCATTGGGGCCCACAATGCTGGTCCATTGCCCGGCGGCAAGCTCCAGATCGATGCCCTTCAATATGATGCTATTTCCGAGTCTAGCCCTTATGGAATATGCACCAATCGCTATCTTTTCAGGAGTGATCATCGGGAAACTCCTGCGACCCCAGCGGTGCCTCGGTGCATCAACCACAGCAGATAGCCGCCACCCAACACGGCGGTTAATACGCCGACGGGCAGCTCCTGCGGTGCCAACACACCGCGCGCCAAAATGTCGGCCGCCATCAACAGCACGCCGCCCACCAAGCTGGAGAGCAGCATCAAATGCCCGTGCGTGGTTTTGACCACCGAGCGCACCAAATGGGGGGCTGCCAAGCCCACAAACGCAATCAAACCGGTTTGCGCCACCGCCGTTCCGGTGGCTAGTGCCAGCACCGCCACCAGCGCCGCACGCATGGGCGCCAGGGGCAGACCCAAGCTGATGGCAGTGGCATCACCCAAACTCAGCCCGTCCAGCACACGCGCCAACAACCATGCCACCACCACGCACACGCCCCACACCCCGGTCATCAATGCCGTTGAGGTCCAGCCCACAAACGCCGTCGAACCCAGCATAAAAGCCTGCATGGCCTGCAGCGAATCGGGCGAAAACAGCAATACCAAATGCGTCATGGCACCCAGCACCACGCCCACCACCACACCGGCCAGCAGCAAGCGCAAGGTGTGGCCCACGCCGCGCGACAAGGCCAGCGTCAGCATGACCGCCAACACCGCACCCACAAATGCCGCCCCGGTCAGCCCCAGCCGCACCCAAAGACTGCTGGAAAACACGCTGATGGCCACCCCACCGTTCATCATGTTGCCCCCGCCCAACATCCCCGCGCCACTGCCAAGCGCGGCCAAGGCCAAGGCCACCCCCAGCGACGCACCCGAGGCGCTGCCCAGCAAATACGGGTCTGCCAGCGGATTGCGAAACAAACCTTGAGCGACCGCGCCAGCCAACCCTAGCAAAGCTCCCCCGGCCCAAGCGCCCACAGTGCGGGGCAAACGAATTTCCCAAATGATTTGCTTGGCCATGGCAGTTTGCTCTGGGTCAAGCGTGGGATTCAACAGCGGGGCGAGCAAGTTTTCTAGCCCGGTGCTGCCCACACACACGCCCAGCGCCGTCAAAACGACAGCCCCCAGCACGCCCGCCCACACCAGCCACACAGCGCGCGCATGCAGCGCCTGCACCTGAATCACGGTTTACCCCCCGCTGACTGAGCGGGGGCTTTAGCCTCTAAACACTGGGCCATGACGCGCGCGGCTTCGGCCATGCGCGGGCCAGGACGCACCAGGACGTCAGACACGTCGCTTGGGAAAATGCAGACACGCTGCTCACGCAGCGCGCGAATGCTGTGCCAACCGGGCCGAGCCATCAGGCCATCGGCGCTGCGCTGCCCAATCAGAATGACGTCCGGGTTGGCCCGCACGATGTACTCCGGATTGAGCTTCGGGAACGGGCCCAGCTTGGCTGGCACGATGTTTTTAACGCCTAAGCGGGTGAGTGTCTGGCCAATGAAGGACGACTCACTCGCCGCGTAAGGCCCTTGGTTCACCTCAAAGTAGACCTTGGTGCCACGCACGCTGGCGGGCAGCGACTGGGCGGCAGCCGACACGCCCGCATCAATAGCGCGCCAGATGCGGGCCGCATCGGGGACCTCCAGCACTTGCCCCAGCTTGAGCACCACGCGCTGCACATCGGCATGGGTTTTGGGCTCTAGTGCGACCACCTTCAGACCCAAGGCTTCCAGCCGTTCACCCGCGCGGGATGACTTGGCCATCAGCACCACATCGGGTTTGAGTGCAATGATCATCTCCACATTGGGGTCCAGCCCCCCACCTAATTGCGCCAGCGAGCGAACGCTTTGCGGAAAATTGGAATAGCGGTCAACCCCCACCAAGCGCGCGCATTGCCCCAGTTCACACACTGTTTCAGTGAGCGAGGGCAGCAAACTGACGATGCGCTGAGGCAATTTTTCGAAATGCACCGTGACGCCGCGGTCATCGGTGATTTCAAGCGCTTGCGCGCCCATCACGGTCACAGCAGCCATCAGGGCCAGCAGCCGCTTGAGCCCCTTGGCGTTCATGCGCTGCCTTTCAATGTGAGGGGCTGGCCCGCAACCATCAGGGTGACGCGTTCGCAAGTGGCCGCCACGTCTTGGTTCAGGCGCCCCAAGGTGTCCACAAAGGCGCGAACCTGCGAGCCCATGGGAATGACCCCCAAGCCAATCTCGTTGCCCACCAACACCACGGGGCCGCTGGCGGCATGAATTGCTTCCAAAAGAATAGCTACATGCCCATGTTCTATAAGGGCTAGAGGCCTATTTTCTTCATGAGTTTCAGTCATTGGCATCAAACAATTGGTGAGCCACAGGGTCAAACAATCGACCACCACCAGCGTGTTCGGCGCACTGTGCGCGCGCAGGGCGTCGGCTAGCGCCAGCGGCTCTTCCACCGTGCGCATGCCGGGCACACGCTGCGCCCGGTCGGCTTGGTGACGCGCAATGCGCTCCACCATTTCAGCGTCCCACGGCTGGGCCGTGGCAATCAAAACGGCCTGATGCTCCGGGGATGCCGTCAACCAGCGCTGTGCCAAAACTTCAGCACGGCGAGATTTGCCGCTTTTTTGGCCTCCCAGAATGAATTCACTGCGGGCTACGGCGGTCAAGGTACTAGCCATGAAGACGACTCCAATCCATCACAATGTGGTGCAGCTGCGCCACGCCGTCAGTCAAGGCGGCCGGGCCGGGTTGCAGAATGTCGACTGATTTGATTTCAAACAACTGCCCGTTTTTGACTGCGCTGACCTGCTCCCACCCGGCACGGGCAGCTACTTTTTCAGGCCGAAACTTCTTGCCGCACCACGAACCCATGATGATGTCGGGGTTGCGGCGAATGATCTCATCACCATCGGCAATGATGCGGTTTTTGCCCAGCGACTGCGCCGCCAGCTCAGGAAAACAATCGTCGCCCCCGGCAATACCCAACAACTCCGACACCCAACGAATGGCGCTGATGTGCGGCTCGTCCCACTCTTCAAAAAACACGCGGGGTCGACGGGGTAATTGAGCCGCGGCGTCCGCGATCTCGGCCAGTTGTGACTGCATACCGGCAATCAAGGCCAGCCCCCGCTCGCTCTGCCCGACCATGGCCGCCACCTGCGCCATCATGCTGAAAATCTCAGCCACGCTGCGCTGGTTAAAGATGGTGACCTGCACGCCCGCCCGAATCAACGCCGCAGCAATATCGGCCTGCATGTCGGAGAAGCCAAACACGCAGTCAGGCTGCAGCGCCAAAATTTTGTCAATTTTGGCGCTGGTGAAGGCACTCACACGGGGTTTCTCTTCGCGGGCCCGCCGGGGACGAACTGTGTAGCCCGAAATACCCACAATGCGCGCCTCTTCCCCCAGCAAGTACAGCCACTCGGTGGTTTCCTCCGTCATACAGATGATGCGCTGCGGACCGCGCGGGAAATTAAAGCGTTCGGACATGGCGTGCCCCCATCAAGTGAGCGCCAAACAGGGACGCGGTTGCGGCCGGGCTGGACCCAAACCACGCATGAAAATAACTCGCCCGGATGGAGCCCGCCTGATAGACCGCCTCACCCGACTCTGGCGCAGGCGCTTGGCCTGGCCGCGCAGTGCGATCGTTGGCAGCCAATGGGGTGGCACAGGTTGAGTAATGAAAGGTGTGGCCGCGCAATACCCCGTGTGCCGTGCGCCACTGCTGCGGACCCAGGGCAGCCAGCCGTTTTTGCAGACTGACGGTGCCGGGCAAAAGGCCCCATTGCGGCTCGCACTGGCCTTGCGCCGTCACCAGCGCGTCAAACAAAACCATCATGCCGCCGCATTCGGCCCAAACCGGTTTTTCGCGTGCGACATGCGCTTTCAGACTGTCTCGAAGGGAGGTGTTCGCGCCCAGTTTTTCAGCGTGCAACTCCGGGTAGCCGCCTGGCAGCCACACCGCATCACACTCCGGCAGCGCCGCATCTGCCAAAGGTGAAAAGAACACCAACTCTGCCCCCAAGGCACGCAGACAATCCAGGTTAGCCTCGTAAATGAAACAAAAAGCCGCATCCCGCGCCACTGCCACGATGCGCCCGGCCAGAAGCTGCGCCTTAATCGCGTCATCGGCAGCAGCGTCAGCGTCAGCGGTACTGAAGCTCACATTCCAACGCTGTAAATCTAGCAACGACATCTGTCCCAGTAGTGTCAGCGCCAACGCATCGGCCGCAGCATCCAGCCTCGCCATGGCGTCAACCACTTCGCTGGCTACCGTCAAACCCAAGTGCCGCTCGGGCAAACTCAGTGCGGGGTTGCGCAGGAGTGCGCCCAGCCACTGATGGGGCTCACGCACACTACTCTGAAGCATGCCAGCATGGCGTTCACTGGCCACCCGGTTGGCCAGCACGCCCGCCCAAGGCATGTGGGGGCGATAGTGCTGTAAACCAAAGGCGAGTGCGCCAAAGGTGCCTGCCATGGCGCTGGCATCAATCACCGCCAGCACCGGCAAGCCAAAGCGCTGCGCCAAATCGGCCGCACTGGGCTCTCCGTCAAACAGCCCCATGACCCCTTCCACAATGATCAGGTCTGAAGTTGCCGCTGCCGCCGACAAGCGCGCGCGGCAATCTGCCTCGCCCGTCATCCATAAATCCATCTGATGCACGGGGCGCCCACTGGCCAAAGCGTGCCAATGCGGGTCCAAAAAATCAGGTCCGCACTTGAACACCGTCACCCGCCGCCCTTGGCGGGTGAGAAGGCG
Source organism: Rhodoferax sp. (assembly GCA_049286445.1). Lineage (GTDB taxonomy): Bacteria > Pseudomonadota > Gammaproteobacteria > Burkholderiales > Burkholderiaceae_C > Rhodoferax. The sequence goes on from JBAQDW010000030.1 coordinate 17,183, forward strand.
CGCCAAGGCCGCAGCCACCGTGGTCTTGCCTTGGCCGGAGGCCGGAGCAGCAATCAGAACGGCCGGGCAACTGACATCAGATGACATCACGCGCACCAATCGCTCAAACAGGTGACCACTTCAGGCCAACGAAGAGCGTTCTGCCCCCTGTGGCGTAGCCCTTGGCGGTCTCATACTTCTGGTCCGCCAAGTTGTTCACCCGACCCAACAGCGTCCATTCCCGATTCAGCGCGGTGCTGGCATGCAGGTTCAAGAGGCTGTAGCCAGCCAAAACCTGCGTATTGCCAGCATCATTGAAACGCTCTCCTGTCAATTGCAATTCCGCGCCGAGATTCCAGCCAGACATCTGTGTATCGGCAGCCAAGGTGGCCTGTTGTTTGGCACGACGTGCCAATTGTTTGTTTTTGGTCAGATCACGTGGGTTTTGCAAGTCCACCGAGCCACTGAAGTTCACATCTCCAACGCGTTTGGACGCCGCGAGAGTGATGCCTTCGTATTGCGCCAACGCTGTGTTGCCATAGCAGCCTGGAAATTTTCCCGCCCCATTGGCACAGGCACCCGGGCCGGCCACATAGTTGATCAAATCAGACACCGTATTGCGATAAACCACAGCGCTAAAGCTGGTCCCAGCCGCGTCATATTTCACGCCAATCTCACGATTTTTCGCGGTTTCTGGTGTCAAGGTGGCGAGCCCATATTGGCTGAACCGCTGGTACAAAGTGGGTGCGCGGAAAGCGTTGCCTAAGGATGCGGTGACTCGCCAAGCTGGCGTGACTGCGTAAGCGTAGGCAGCGCTTCCGGTCAATTTGGAGCCGAACTCACTGTCTTGGTCATGACGGGCATTGAGTTGCAAGGTGTGCGCACCTTGGCGCAAGCCATAACCTACCGCCAACGCGTCTTGCGACCGGTTGGTAACGCTAGGTGTGGTGCTGGCGTTGCTCAATTTGTCTTCACGACGCTCCAGGTCCGCAGTCAAGGTGTGCGCACCCATTCGGTACTCGTTGTGAAAGAGGTAGCTGGTCACGTTGGTGTCGGTCAGATACACCGACGGCCGAGTCTCGTATCGGTCACCACTCTGGCCGATGCTCACGCGGCTGGAGTAGGCATCCGACCAGCGGGCCGTCCAGTTCAATCCCACGGTTTGCAACCGCGCTAGGCTGTGGTCGTCGATGCCTGCCGGTGAAGTGTCGTAACCCGCGTCCACATCACTGCGCAAAAAGGTCGCCTCCAGGCGATGAGCGGCGTTCACTTTGAACCCTATACGACCTGACACCGAGTTGTTTTGGTAGCCATCCAAATCTGGGTTAACTGTGGGCTGTGCGTTATAACCAGTGCTAATTTCCCGTGACAGTCCCAGCGAATAGTCCACCGTATCGGTGCCGCCGCTCAGGCCCAAAGCCAGCTTGTAGGTGCCATGATTTCCCGCCCCAACTTCAACAAAGGGAGAAAACCCGGCTTCACCCTGACGGGTAAAGATCTGAATCACGCCGCCAATGGCGTCAGAGCCATAAATGGCCGCGGCTGGTCCGCGCAAAATCTCAATACGATCAATTTGAGACAAAGGCAGCGCGTTCCAAGACGCACCACCCGTCGATTGAGAGTCGACCCGCACACCATCCACAAATACCGCGGTAAAACGGGTCTCCGCACCCCTAACGTAAAGGCTCGTGTTCGAACCCGGACCACCGTTGCGCGTCATGGCAATGCCGGGCGCACGCACCAGCAGGTCCCCCAAACCCACCGCGCCGCTGCGCTCAATTTCCGTACGGTCAATCAAAGTCACATCCGACACCACATCAGTGATCGGCTGGGCAACTCGGGTTGCTGTCACGATGACGGGTGCCAGAGGGGTCTGGGCGAGGGAAGGGAATGCGGCAGCCAATGCCAAAGGGAGTGCAGCCAAACGTGCACACGAGGAAATGATTTTCATAAAAAGGCGGGAATATCGACAAAAGCCCTCACCGTCGTCCCCGACAGTGCTTGGGCAGTACGGCAGCACGCAAGCGTGCAACCACCGTGTTGGCCGGTATCCGGGCTGGTGGAGCAACCTCCATCGCCTTCCCAAGCGTGTGTTCAAAACGCTCAGTGGCTGTGATGGAAGCGGAATCAAAAGATTCGTCCACTTACCGTTGCGGGGGCAGCGCAGGTTAGGTGGGCTGTTACCAGCTTTGACCCCCCTGCTTCCCGTTGAACTGCGACGTGTGAACCACCCCGCGAGCACCAACGGGTGTGATTCTAGCCCTGATCACTTTCACAAACCCTACAATCGGGGTCTATGTCGAATCCCTCTCAAATCGACCAAATTGCCGACCGCGTTGACCGTCTGCTGGTGCTTTACGAAGAACTGCAGCGCAGCAACGCCTTGCTTGGCGCCAAGGTCCAGACCCTGACCCATGAACGCGACTCGCTCGTTTCCCGACTCGGGGCCGCGCGCGCCCGTGTCGATGCCCTGTTGGAACGACTGCCGGAGATGGCAGCAGCAGCAGCGGCCGCCGCCAAAAGGGGTGACGAATGAAGCAGCTTGAAGTTCAAATCATGGGACAAAACTACGTTTTGGGCTGCCCCGAGGGCCGAGACGCGCAGTTGCTGGACGCCGTTGAGCGCCTGGACACCGCCATGAACCAGATTCGAGATGCCGGCAAAGTCCGCGCGCGCGACCGCATTGCCGTGTTAGCCGCGCTGAATTTGACCTTTGACATGGTCAATCAGGCCAAGGCGCCCCCTCCCGCCCCGGCCGTGGGCAACGAGTCCACCGAATCAAGCGATGACCCCAGGCTGACATCGCTTTTGCAACGTCTCGACGCAGCCTTGAACGACAAAAGCCAATTGCTTTAGGCTGCTGCCGATGCCGGTCTGAATGCAAAACCCTGCGATCACTAACTCAACAAGCTGTTGATTCGACAAACCAAGGGCATCAACAAGGCCTACAATTCTCACCGTCTGCAGAGCGTGCTGGGTCTTATATTTCTTGTACCAATGCTCTTTGAGCCCGGGCTTGGAACATCGTTGATCAAGCGTGATCATCTCGCGTTAGATGAACCCAATGATCATCTGACCTCGCCCACCTGAACCCAGGTTCAGGATGCGGGCCCGGTGGCTCTGCAGACACCTAACTCCACCGCCCTCTCCAGTGAAAACCTGAAAGAAACCATGTGAGATCGCACCATGAGGCATCATGAAACTCCAACAGATTTGTGGGTGCTTTTGGTGATTGAAGATGGGACGTGAGCACATTGTTCCGCTTTCCCGGCAAGCGTTAGTTGCATTGGAGGGCCTGTCGCGAACCGCCGTGGATGGGCCACAGGCGCATAAAGATGATGATCGGCCTATGGTTGCCAATGCGGTGGCAGATGAAAGCCGGAAATCGGGGGTTGAACCGACCGCACACGGTTTCAGAGCGACTGCGCGCACCATTCTGGATGGAATCACGGGGTAAAAGGTTGAACTCATAGCGCACCAATTGGCCCACGCGGTTAAGCGAGCCTACAACCGCACAACGCACCTGCCAGCGCGTAAAGAGATGGTGCAAGTGTGGGCAGACTGTCTGGACAAAATTCGCATCGGTGCGGGCGCGATTCAGCTGTCCATCAGTGCAGCATGTTACGCGCTGCGTTACACTTCATGTAACGCAGCGCGTAACACCCCATGATTGAATCCTTCAAACACAAAGGGCTTGAACGCTTTTTTACCGCAAGCGACAAGCGTGCAATCCCTGCCCAAAGCGCAGCGCGAATTGAGCGGCTGCTTGACCGTCT
>JBAQDW010000031.1:0-10458 GCA_049286445.1 Rhodoferax sp.
TTGCGCGGCATGACCTCAATTTCTCCCACACCCAGTGTGCCCAAATCGGGTGTGGCTACCCAGGGCACATAGCCCAGTGCCTGAATGCGTTTGGCCGTGTCACGGGCCAATTGGCGTTGGGCCACCGGTACATAGTCAATCACGACCACGGGCAGGCGGTAATCGTCTTTGACCTTTTGCAGCTGCCCCATCAACCAGCGTCTGTCGTCTTCAGGCACTTCACGGTAGCGCGATTCTCCCGCGTTGTAGCCCTGAAACAGCGACTCCGCCACCACCGATTCCACCAAGGGGTGCACCTGCGGCAAGATTTCAAAGCCCCGGTTAAAAATCAGCCGGGCTTGTGGAAACCGCTGCTTCAGCGTGGTGATCACTTTCACCATGCCAGCCTCTTGCGCCGCCCGCGCCTCGGGTGTGGGGGAGAACAGATGGTAGGAATCCAGCGTGTCCAAAAAGAAGGTACGGTAACCGCTCTCCCACAGCGGAGCGATCACTTGCTCGGTGAAGAACTGCGGCCAGTCGGGCTGGGCTTGGTTGATCAGACGGCTTCCCCAGTCCTTGTTCTCCCCTTTGATCCAAGAGGTGGGAATCTTGGCGGCATAGTCACGAGAGGGCTGCACTTCGCCCAGCGCCACATAAGCCGCCAGGCGGGTGTGCGCAAGCACGGGCACTTTGGGGTTAGGCACATGGCCAGGGTCCACCACCACCAAGTCAAAGGCTTGTAACTCAGCCCAAGGCGGATTGGCGTCATAAAAGAAAGCCACGGCAGGCCCCGGTGGGGCGGAAACGACGGGCTGCGCGCGCACACCCGCCAGGCTGGCCAGCAAAGACATGAGAAACACCACCCACCGTTTCATGTCATGCCCCCCTTCAACGCAGACTGGCCAAGTTGCCTACCGGGCCCCTTTGGGCAAAAAAAGCAAAATATGAAGGAAAACATGCTGTAGCCCTTTCAATGGATGGATTGTGTGCTACTCAATGAATAGCAAAATGGCAGTGTTGGCCTGCCGAATGGTACCTGAACCGACCTTGAGACCAGGGGTGTCAGGCCTGGATTTGGGCAGGCAGGCAGCGGTAGGCGTGGCCATTTGACCGTGCCCGCGCGTCGCTTTTCAAAGTCGCAAAGGGCTGGCGTAACCCGTCATTTCCAGGTAGCCATGCCCCACTGTGTGACCTTGCTCGTCGGACAGCACGCTCAAGCCTTCCCAATAGATGGCGCCGGTGGATGGGCGGCTATCGAGCTCTTGCGCGTCTAAAACGGCTTTGACCGTGAACAGCCCGGCTGGTGTTCTGACCCGCCACTCCACGGGGTAGCGGGTTTGGCTGAGCGGACTGAGCCAGTCGCGCAGTGGCTCAAACGTGACCGAGCCTTGGGGGAAAACCCGCACGCTGGCCCCTGGCGCGCGCCATGACCCCCCGTCCCAAAGCGCAGAGCCAGTCTGGGTGCGCAGTCGAAAGGCCGTCAGCGCGCTGCCGTCCAACAGGTTCATTCCAATCCAGTCCCACCCCACGGCGTTGGGGTGCAAGAGGGCGTGGCTCCATTCATGGTCTAGCCAAGCCGTTCCTTGCACGGTGCGGCGTTGGCCTGACACGGTGACTTGTCCCTTGGCTTGAAGCTGCGGCAAGCTGTAGTAGTAACTGGCTTGACTGGGCTCAGGCCCTTTTCGTGACAAGCCGTTGTGCCCCTGTAACAACAGCGCCTGGGTTTCACGCAAGGTCAGTTCAAAATCAAAACCAGCCCCCTGAACCTTGGTTTGGTAGTGCTCTGGCGTGCGAACCAGTGACCAATCGTGGAGTTGAATTACCGTGTCAGTGCGTTTGGCTTGTGCCAGTCCGAAGCCTTCACGCGCGACGCGCTGGTCATGCCACAAACGCTGCTCCGCCACGTCCGTGACGGTTGCATGGGCAAACAGCAATCGTTTGGCGGCAAAGGCCGACTTCAATGATTGGGTGCTGGGCACGCGAGACCGAAAGAAGGTGATTTGAAACCCCAACACCCGGGCCGACGCCGTGTCTTGAAGTCGCCCCGTCACATACCACCACTCTGTGGAAAAGTCGGGGTGGCTGCCCAAGTCACGGGGAAACTGCAACGCAAGAGGCTGCCCCGGTAACGGCTCAGTGGCTGATTGAGCGCTCATGGCACCCAGCGGTGCCGCCAAGCCCGCGATCAGCCATTGCCGACGTGACAGTAGAGCAGACCTCACCGTTTCTCTCGCGGCATGTCAAGGCACGGATGGCCATTGAAAGAAAAGACCATGAAACAGCCGCTGGCGAGCGGGTGCCGCAAACCGACGCCTTTGTTTAGGGGGCCCACAGCGGCGGCGGTCGCCTTACTTCAAGCTGCCCGACAAGAACTGCGCCAAGCGCTCGCTCTTGGGGCTGGCCAACACCTCGGCGGGATTGCCTTGTTCCTCAATCAAGCCCTTGTGCAGGAAAATCAAATGGTTGGACACTTCACGGGCAAACCCCATTTCATGGGTGACCACGACCATGGTCCGACCCTCTTGGGCCAGGGTTTGCATCACCCTGAGCACTTCAGACACCAGCTCAGGGTCCAGCGCGCTGGTGGGTTCGTCAAACAACATCACCTCCGGCTCCATGGCCAGCGCCCGCGCAATGGCCACGCGCTGTTGCTGGCCACCACTCAGGTGAGCGGGGTAGCTGTCCTCTTTGCCTTGCAGCCCTACTTTTTCCAGGTACTTGCGCGCCACCTGAATGGCGGCCTCTTTCGGCATGCCCAGCACATGCACGGGGGCTTCAATTATGTTTTGCAGCACCGTCATGTGCGCCCAGAGGTTGAAGTGCTGGAACACCATGGCCAGCTTGGTGCGCATGCGCTGCAGTTGCTTGGGGTCGGCGGCATAAAGCTCACCGCCTTGACCCGCCACCAACTTGATGTCCTCCCCGGCCACGTTAATGCGGCCCTCATTGGGTTTTTCCAACAAGTTGATACAACGCAGAAAGGTGCTTTTTCCCGAACCGGAGCTGCCAATGATGCTGATCACATCACCCGCATGCGCCATCAAGGACACGCCTTTGAGCACCTCATTGCTGCCAAAGCGTTTGTGGATGTTGTCAACCTGGAGTTTGAGGGGTTGGGTGGTCATGAATTATTTTTTTGAAAAAGCAGGGGAGGCTCAAGCGCCCAAAAGCAGACCCGTTCTGAACGGGACAGCGCCCGCAATTTTGGCCAACTCGCCCCCTGCAGTGATGTAGCGGTCGCGAATCCGCGCATACAGCACCCCCTCGACTCCCGCCACCACACGGTGGGTGAGCTGGTTGATGGGGTCGATGACCTCCACCACCAAGTCCCCCACCGCCATGCGTTGGCCGGGTTGGGCTGCAAAAACAACCACGCCTGGGGCAGGCGCGTTCAGCGTTTCAGACCCGGCCAGGGGGGTAGGGTCACACAAGGGCGCAGGAATCTGTGGCACCAGGTCGCAGGCAATGACCTGCTGCAGTTGCAAGAAGGCATAAATCGCCTGCGCATCGGCTTGCGCAAATTCATGGCTTACATCCAGTTCACCCCGCAGCTCAACCGTGGTGCTATGGCAGCTTTGGGGCAGCGGTTTGGCGTGGCCCTTTTGGGCCAGCGCTTCAGAAAGCTGCCACCAAACCCCGGACAGGCATTCGTCAAACGCGGCCCCGCCCGCCCCCTTGGCCAGCAAAATGGCACGGCTGCCCAGCAAGTGGGCCAGCGGTGCCATCGTCGTCCAACAGGCCTCGTCGGTGTAGAAGTGCAGCACGCCTTCACAGTCGCAATGCAAATCCAACACAAAGTCGGCGTCATGCGAGAGCACTAACAATTGGCGGCGCAGACTCTCCAACTCGGTCGTGGGCTGCCAGTTGACCAAGTAGGTGCCCATCGCTTGGCGCACCCGGTTCACGTTCAGGGCGGGGTTGTCATCCAGCGTGTCGAGCACGGCAGGATCAATCACGGTGGCGAAATCGGGGTAATGGCGATTGAAGTTTTCTGAGGTGTCCAAATCAAACCGGCCCATGGGCTTGTGGTCTACCCGCTGAGCCAGCCCGAGGGGGTTGGCCACCGGGACCAAAATCACTTCACCTTGCAGGGTGCCCGCGGCTTCGGCGGCCTCCAACAAGGGCCGAAGGTGGTGTGCGGCCAACATGCCTGGCAGTTCCTCCGCATGCAAGCTGGCCTGTATATAAACCTTGGGCCGTGCGCCGGGCGTGCCAAAGTGAAAGCTGGAAAGCGTTTTGTGACTCCCCAAACTGTTGGACAGGAGCGAATGGTCGATGCGTTGCATGGGGAATGTCAGTGTTTGCGTGGCGCGAGATAAGCCAACAAGCGCGCCTCGCTGAATTTGAAAAGGCCGATGAGACAAAAAGACGCCACCAAGTAAATGCCGGCAGCCGCCAAATACGCCTCAAACGGCAAGTAATAGTCTGAGTAAACCCGACTCGCCGCGCCCGTCACATCCAGCAAAGACGGCACGGCACTGGCCAGGCTGGTGGCTTGCAGCATCATCACCACCTCGTTGCTATAGGCAGGCAATGTCCGGCGCAAGGCACTGGGCAAGACGATGTAGCGCATCACCTTGAACCGGCTCATGCCGTAGGCTTGGGCGGCTTCGATCTCACCGGCACTGGTTTCACGAATGGCACCGGCCAACATTTCAGCGGTGTAGGCGGCCGTGTTCAGACTGAAGGCCAGCAAGGCGCAGAAAAACGGTTCCTTGAAATGCGTCCAGGGCCAGACGTCATCCCAGCGTGCCTGAATCCACTCCAATTGGCCCAGGCCGTAATAAATCAGGTACACCTGAATCAGCAGCGGGGTGCCGCGCATGACAAAGGTGTAGGCACTCACCAGCCACTGCAGTGGCTTGATGGGACCGGTGAGCATGAGCGCAAAAATAAGCGCCAACACACCGCCCACCGCCAACGAGGAGGCCAGCAGCCCCAGCGTCGTCACAATACCGGTGCCGTAAAGCGCCAGGTTTTGTGGCTCAAAAATGATCGCCCATTGCATCAGAGCTGCCCTCGTTTTGTACCCAGACTGAAGCGCGCATTGAGTTTGCGCAGCAGCACCAGAGACAGCGTGGTGTAAATCAGGAACAGGGCCGCAGTGAACAAGAAAAATTCGAAGGGCGAACGGGTCGCCGCGCTGGCTTGTTTGGCCAAATAGGTCATTTCCTGCAAGCCAATCAGGCTGACCAAGGCAGTGGCTTTGATCAGCACCAGCCAATTATTGGTAAAGCCGGGCAGGGCGTAGCGCACCATCTGGGGCGCGGTGATGCGCAGAAAGGTTTGCATGCGCCCCATGCCAAAGGCCCAGGCCGCCTCCATCTGGCCTTTGGGGATGGCCAGAATGGCACCGCGAAAGGTCTCCGTCATGAACGCGCCGTAAATGAAGCCAATGGTCAACACACCGGCGGTAAAAGGGTCCACGTCAATGTAGTGGTCGCTCCCCAAGGCTTCAATCAGGTTGTTCAAACCAATCGTGCCGCCGTAGAACACCAGCAGCATCAGCACCAACTCAGGGATGCCGCGAATCACGGTGGTGTAAACCGTGGCGACGGCGACCAGCACCGGTCGCCCTGAGAGTTTGGCGGCAGCGCCTGCCAAACCCAACACGATGGACACCATCAACGCACACAAGGAGACCCCCACCGTGAGCACGGAGCCTTGCAGGATGGCTATGTAATAGTCGTTCATGTGTCAGGCAGGGGGGGCGAGAGGGCCACGGGGAGATCAAGGAAAAAAACAGGGGGCGCGATGGCCCCGAAAGAAGGGTTGGCCCCGCTGCAATGCGTGCCAACCCGGGCGCCCAAGGGTTTACTTGCCGTAGACGTCGAACTTGAAGTACTTGTCGTTGATCTTCTTGTAAGTGCCGTTGGTGCGCAGGGTTTTAATGGCGGCACTGATGTCATTTTTCAGCGCGCCTTGGCCTTTGCGAACCGCCACACCCGCGCCGGTGCCAAAGTATTTTGGAATGTACAACTCAGGTCCGACCAAGGTGTAATCCTGGCCTTCAGGCTTGTTCAAGAAACCACCGCCCACTTCCAGAATATCGGCCACGGTACCGTCCAAGCGGCCCGAGCGAATGTCGAGGTACACCTGGTCTTGTGCCTCATAGGCCACCACGTTCACCCCCACTGGCTTGAGCTCACCCATGGCGTATTTCTCTTGGGTGCTGCCTTTGAGCACGCCAATGTTCTTGCCCTTGATAGAGGCGGGGCCGGAGAAAGTGACGTCTTTCTTCACCACCACGCGGCTCGGCGTGTTGTAGTATTTTTCTGAGAAATCCACCTGCTTCAGGCGGTCTTCGGTGATTGACATGGAGCTGATGATGACGTCGTATTTGCGGGCCATCAGACCGGGGATCATGCTGTCCCACACTTGTTCCACAAATACACACTTGCGCTTGAGTTGCTCGCACAGGGCGTTGGCGATGTCCACGTCAAAGCCGGTGGGCTGGCCGTCAGCCGTTTTGAAGGTGAAGGGCTCGTAAGTGGGGTCGATGGCGACCTTGAGGTCTTTGCCTTGCGCAAAGGAGGTCACGCTGAGAGCACCGATGGCAACCGCCAGCAAAAGTTTTTTCATGGATAGATCCTTTTTGAATTGGGCCCCAAGACCCAACAGTTTTAACGACAAGATGCGAATTCTACGGGCGGATGCATTAAGCGCACACTGTGGTTTCCCCCCGGTACGCAGGTCTACCAGTCCTCTTTCACCGCCGCGATGGCCGATTGGCCTGCTGCAGCGCGCACTGAAAGCCACGCGGTGAGGGTGCCGGCCAGCGTCACCGCCACGCAAAGCAGCCCCAGCCGCAGCCATGGCACCATCAAGTCCATGGTCCAGTGAAAACTCTGGGGGTTCACCACCTTGACCAAAATGACGGAGACGGCCAGCCCCAGCAAAAGCCCGGCCAACGCGCCCAGTGCCGTCCAAGCCATGCCCTCCAGCGCGACCACCCACAGCACCTGCTGGCGCGTCAAACCCAGGTGGGCGAGCAGCCCAAACTCTTTGCGGCGAGAAAACACTTGCGCACTGAAACTGGCCGCCACGCCAAACAAGCCGATACCAATGGCCACCGCCTGCAACCAGTAGGTGATGGCAAAGCTGCGGTCAAAAATACGCAGCGAAGTAGCCCTGATTTGCGCGGCTGAACCAAAATCAAGACGCTCGCCGGTGCCAGCGCCCTGGCGGTTGACCAGCGCGCGAACCGCCCCCTCGACCCTTGTGGTGTCATCAGGGTCGGCCAGCCAAAAGGCGATGTCGTTGGCGCGTTGGTCGCCTGTGAGCCGCTCGAAATCGTCTTTGTCCAGCGCAATGGTGCCCGACTGCCGGGCGTAATCTCGCCACACCCCTGCTACAAAATAAGAAGCGTCTTGCGCAGATCCATCAAGGGATAGCGCCGGAAATGACGTGACAAGTGGCGTGAAATCGAAGCCAAGGCGGGCGTCAAACAAATCCACCACCGCTTCGCTCACGTAAATCGCCACGCGCCCCGTGGGCACCGGCAGCGGCCCGCTGATCAAAGGCAGCCGACGGGCGGGGTCTTTCAGGGGCCGCGCGATCAGCGTCACCGGGGCTTGGGCCGGGTCGAGCCGCAGCGTCACATTGCGCTGCGCCTCCAGACGGGTTACCCCGTTAATTTGCGCCAGGTTTTGCACCACCTCGGGCGTGAAAAACACGGTCTCGCCAGCCCCGCTGCTGCTGGCGCTGCGCACGTACAGGTCGGCGGGCAGCACGCGGTCTAGCCACTGCGTGACGGAGTCTCGAAAGCTGGCAACCATCACGGTGAGGGCCACGGCCAAGCTCAGGGACGCGACCACGCCGCTCACCGCGACGGCGGCGGTTTCGCGCTGGCGGCGCGCGCGCTCCACAGCCAAAAGCGGCAGCGTCTGGCGCGACAACAGGGGTGCCACGCGGTCCAGCAACAGCGCAATCAGCCACGGCAACACCCCAATGCCCCCGACCAGCAGGCATCCTACCGAGATATAGGCCGCCAATGGCATGCCAAACAGGGGCGGAGCCCATGCCAGACCTGCGCCACCTGCTATCAAAATCAAACTAATCCAATGACTCCGGCTTTGCATTACACCCGTCCCCAAGCCCTTCAACGTGGCCGCCAAAGGCAGTTGCTGAGCCTGCCGTGCCGGCCACCATGCCCCCACCAAAGCGGCGCCAACGCCCAGCGCGCCGTACAACAGCGCCGCCCAGGCATTCCATTGCAGCGGGGGCGCGACGCCGGCGAAGAAGCCACCGCCCAAGTCACCGCCCAGCACCCGCAGTGCCAGAGCGGCCAGTGCGGTGCCCAGTGCCAGCCCCAAGGCACTGCCCACCAGCCCCAAGGCAAGCGCTTCCCACAGCACCAGCGCCAATCGTTGGCGGGCGCTTAAGCCCAACACGCCCAACAAAGCGAGTTGTTGCGCGCGTTTGCTCACACTCAAGGCCAGCACCGAAAACACCAAAAAAGCCCCGGTGAACAGGGCGATCAACGCCAACACGGTCAGATTGACCCGGTAAGCGCGTGACAGCGCGTTGATTTGGCTGGTGCGGTCCCCCGGCTCCAAGGCCAAAACATCACGGGGCCAGTGGGGTGTGTCTTGCAACCCTTTGATAAAACTTGCCGGCGTGACGCCGGCGCGCAGCTTGAGGTCGATGCGGCTCAAGAAGCCCACTTGGTTGAAAAAGTCTTGTGCCGCGCCCACATCCATCACCGCCAAGGGGGCACCGATGGCACTCACCTGACCGGCCACGCGCACCGTTTTCAGCGCCAGGGCGACCTGCAGTTGCGGCCTTGCACCCAAACGCTGTTGGGCAGCCGGGTTCAAAAAGAGGGTGTCAGGGGCGAAGAGGGCCAAGCGCTCGCCGTTCTGGTCGGGCTGCGGCATCAACGCGGGCGCCACTTGCGCCACACGCAAGGCGTCAACACCGAGCACCCGCAAGGCCATGGAGACGCCGTTGCGGTCTGCCACTTGGGTGGTCACTTCAAGCACGGGGGAGGCCGCCAAAACATCCGGGTGCTGCGCCACGCGGGCATACAAGGCTTCGTCAAAAACACCTTGTGCACCGCGCAGCTCCAGATCCGGCTGGCCGTTGACCGAGCGCGCGGCCTGTGAAAACTCGTTCAAAGCCGACTCGTTGATCAAATGCACTGAAAACGCCAGCGCCACGCCCAGCATCACCGCCACCACCGCCGCCGCATTGCGCCAAGGGTGGTGTCTTAATTCCTGCCAAGAAAAGGTTTTGAGAAGCGCAAGCACAGCGCAGTATAGAAAGGCAAACGCGAAGAGCTCACTGTCAATCCCCCAAGGTCGTGCGCCGTCACTGGCCATTGGCCTGCTGGGTTGCGTCAAGGCTGTTCAACCTGGCCCTGAAGCGCACGGGTGCCTGCAGTGTTCAGTTATTCGTCGCCTTCCAATCAAAAGGTGAAATAACGCACCCCCTACGGTTTTTGGCTCAGTGCTTTTTCAATGCCTGAGATGATGGCTGCGCTGGCGGGCGTGACTTCGCTGGCGTAATGGGCGACCACTTTGCCACGGCGGTCGATCAGGTACTTGTGAAAATTCCAGCCCGGCGCGACCTTGGTGGCTTGAAACAAGTCCTCGTAAAGGGCGTTTCGTTGAGCGCCTTTCACCACCGACTTGGTAAACATGGGGAACTTGACCCCATAGGTGTTGAAGCAAAAATCGGCAATCGTTTTTGAGGCGCCCGGCTCTTGTTGGCCAAAGTCATTGGAGGGGAACCCCAGTACCACCAGGCCCCGGCTCTGGTATTTGGCGTACAAAGCCTCCAGGCCTTCGTATTGACTGGTAAACCCGCAGAAGCTGGCGGTATTGACCACCAACACCACCTTGCCTGCGTATTGGCACAGGTTTTGGGGCACTTCGTCTTGCAACCGGGAAAACCGGTGCTGCAAGATGGCCGGGCAGGTGGCAGCCGCCGGGGCAGCGGGTGGGGCCGCTTGGGCCACCGCAGTCGTCGGCACGCCAAACCCGGCGAACAAACTCACCAACCCGGGCAAGATGGCGCGGTGAACAGCAGAACCAAAAGGGTGATTTGTTTTCATACAGCACAGTTTAGATTCCTGTGAAAGCCGAATGGCACTTACTTAACCGTTAACCCTTAACCCTTAACCCTTAAGCGTGGGGTTTCAGCGGCCCCATGCGTACAGGAACGAGTGTGTTTTAGGCCTGTAGCCCTTGCTGTACCTGCGTTGGCAGCTATTTAAAATGTAGCAATTCTTGCGCTGCAACCCCCACTCTCACCCCCAACCCCTCTCCCGCCCCGCCGGGCGGGAAAGGGGAGCCAACAGCCCTATATGGCCGCGTGTTGGAAGTGATTGAGTTCACTGTGAACCGCCAACCTTCAAAACGGCCTTCAACAGCCGTATTTGGCCGCGTTTTTAAAGGTGGGGAGTTCAACGTGAACCGCCAACCTTCAAAGTGAACGCAGGCAGAGTCAATGCGGCCCCATCACGTGGTTCCCGGC
>JBAQDW010000032.1:0-6398 GCA_049286445.1 Rhodoferax sp.
CCATCACCATTTTGGCGGGCTTGCCGTCAGCGGCCGTGGGCGCGCTGGCCACCCTCATGCTGTTTGGCCAAGACCTGACCTTGATTGCCACCATTGGCATCGTGCTTTTGATTGGCATCGTCAAGAAGAACGCCATCATGATGATCGACTTCGCGCTGGACGCGCAGCGCCATGAAGGCATGACGCCCGCTGCCGCCATTCGTGAAGCTTGCCTCATGCGCTTTCGCCCCATCATGATGACCACGCTGGCAGCGCTTATGGGCGCTTTGCCGATTGCGCTGGGCATCGGGGCCGGGGCTGAATTGCGCCAACCCTTGGGTCTGGCGGTTGTGGGCGGCCTGGTGTTCTCGCAAGCCATCACCCTATTTATTACCCCGGTGATCTATCTGACGCTAGAGCGTTTCAGTGGCAAGGGGCCGGTGACGACGCCGGAGGGGTTGGCTGCGTGAGGGGTAGGCGGATTAGAGGGCGCGGCAACTTCGACCTCCGATCCCGCCTGCTGTTCATGGTCAATCGGTTTGAGCTAGAACCATAGAATCTGAAATAGGCCGCCTTTGACCGACTGCAGTGCAGCGATAGCGGGTCTACAAAAGTTCAAATTGCCCGTCCGATACCTGACATTGGTGCCAGTAAGTTGAATGTCAGCTGTTTGCCTGAAATTTCAACCAAATGAGTATCCAGAGCCGAACGACTGGCGGTCGTTGAGCCTGCTCCGCGTGAATTAATATTACTCGACACCCAAACCGCCTGAACCATGATCAGGGGGCATTTGTCAGAGGATGCGCACGTCATTTACAACACCACCTATATCAAACCGGAAGACGGCAGCAACTTTAGGGTGTCTATCCTGGCCAGTGCCATTTTGTAAGCCAAGGGGTGACTGGTAAGCGACACAATTTGACGCACAACAAATGACAATAACTTGTCTGATTCAATTTCACGGCGTGGCAGGCCCAACGCCACAATCGGATTAACCATGAATAAGCACCCCATATCAAGCTGGTCCGAATCTTTGCAGCAGCAAACCCGCAATGCCATTGAGCAACTGCCCATGACACGGGATGGCCATCTCCACTTCAAGCATCTCACATTGGGCGGTGCCTTTGCCACTTTGGATGATCTGTGCAATGACCGGCTGGTGTTGCACTCCAAGTCAGGCCTGGCCGCGCAAACATTTGATGATGTGGATGCCCTGCTGCAAGCGGGCTGGGCGATGGACTAACAAAAATAATGGGAGGTGTGCACCATGCTCAATTTTTCAAAATCAAAGCTACTGGCACTTCGCCAGTGTCCCAAACGCCTGTGGCTTGAAGTCCATCGCCCGGACCTGCGCGAAGACTCCGACGCCCCCTAGGCGAGCTTCCAGATCCGTTACCAAGTCGGTGATTTTGCGCAGCGCATTTATGATCCCGAAGGCTTGGGTTCCCTGATTGAGGTGCTGGTGATAACGGGGCTATGTGCGATGCATTGGAATGCGCCAGCACTGTATGGTGCTGACCGTGATCGCTGGAAATTGCCCGACAACCTGGGGCCACCTATATCGGCCGGATAACACATAAATAACAGGCGCCAGGCCGGGAAAAATGCCATAAACAAAGCGGAAATACAGCGATTGGCCCGGGATGTGGCGCTGAGAAGGACGCCGATTAAGTGACGTGAGTTTGCTTAATTTGGCTAATGATTTCGGTTCTAAATTTGAAGGGTTAGAAACATGGGCAAGAGTTGCATCACCGATATGCAGGCACTGGACGTGCGCAAGATGCAGCGTGACAGGCTATTGCACCCCGGGGGTTAGTTCTCGTGGCGTTGGTCTTTCAACGAGTAACGCGAGGGTCTATTAGTGCCCAGACAAAGTTTGGCAGCGTGATCTTGGACTATCTGCAGCGCGACTACGGTGGCGAATGGCGGGATATGAATTACCCGGTTCGACTGACTTCCAATATTGCCCAAACAACGGCTTGCTTAAAGTTGGATGGAGATTCAACGAGTAACTTGCGTACTATCCAACAAATTCAATTAGCCAAGGAATACAAATGATGGGAAGCATGTACGAGGTTTCTGGCGTGCTGGCGTCATCACCCGAGTCAGGGGAGATAAAACGGCAAGATGATAAAACCCAGCTACAACAAGCTAGCGCCAGCGCCAGCGTTCAAACGTTAAAGATGTGGCTTTGCGATAAGACGCTGAGTATTCCCCAATATCAGCGACCATACAAATGGGGCTTGCCGCAGGTGCTGCAGTTGCTCAGCGATATTGAGCAGCAGGCGGTGGCGACTACACACGAGATGGGTGCCAGCAGCTATCGCATAGGAACAGTGGTTGTGCATGTGCATGTGGAACAGGCTGCTGAGGGACGAAATGGGACGGAGACACAGGCCGACCAAACCCGACGCACGCTGCACCATATTGTGGATGGGCAGCAGCGCACGGTGACTTTGCTACTGGTTTTGCATGCCTTGCGCGCTAAGGTTAATGAATTGCCAGAGACGCAGCAGCAAGCTTGGCAAAAGGAACTGCTGAAACTGGAACTGTTTGAGCCGGAGTTTCCCAGCCCGCTTTCGCACCGGCACGTGCAAGCCAACTACCAAGCCATTGCCCGCCATGTACGTCAGGCGCAGTGGGGGCAGGCGCAGGTGCTGTTTTTGCTAGAGCGCTGCGAGGTGGTGCGTATCAAGCTCCACAACTTGACTGAGGCGTTTCAGTTCTTTGATGCTCAGAACGGGCGCGGCAAGGCACTGTGCGTGCACGACTTGCTCAAGGCCTTTCACTTGCGGGCGCTGCGTCCGGCGGAGTTGGCACTGCGCGGCCAAGCAGTGCGGGCATGGGAGCAATGCTCGCAAGACGATTTGGAGCGCTTGTTTGCGCATTTTCTTTTTCAGACACGCCAGCGCAGCCGTGGCCGTAATGCCGAGTTTTTTGGCAAGCGCCATGTGGGGGTGTTCAAGGGCATCAGCCTAGAGGCCAGCGGAGCAGCACCCATGAGCCGCGCCTGGCGCATGCTGGATGACGCCGTTCATTTGCTGGAGAGCCACACCGGCACACGCGGCCAGGAGTGGCCTTGCCAGTTGGATGCGCCGGTGGTCAACGGACTGCGCTTTTTTGACTGGGTGCAGCACTACTGGGGTATGGGCTTTCATCTCAAGCACAAAAAGGGACAGCTGCCGCCCTGGGTTCAGAGGTTTGAACAAGCTTTGGGGGATGATGCGCGAAAAATCTTGCTGACGATAGGGACGTATAAAGGGCGTGATCGCAAGGGAGACTCTCATGTGCGTGCAGTGTTTGATGCCTTGCTGCTGTATTACCTGGACAAGTTTGGTGAGCAAGGTCTGTCGCAGGCAGTGGAGCTGGCTTTTGCGTGGGCCTATGCGCGTTTGCTCAACCGGCGAGTGATGGTGGGCAGCATGGACAAGTTTGTGAGTGAGGGGGAGGTCAATCCGTTTGCCGTGCTGCGCGACGCGGTGGTGCCGCAGGAATTTTTGAATATTTCCTTGCCTCTTGCTCGTTATCACGGCGGTCAGCCACCAGTCCAGGGGCTCGAAGTGTTTGAGAAATTAATGCAAAAGCTGGGCTACTGGCAGCAAGATTCACAGAAGGAAGAGTATGAGCAATAAGCATGCGCCGCAACTACTGAAAGTGCAGGAGGTGCTGGCCGATGGGATGTATTCCATCCCGGCCTATCAGCGCAATTACGCCTGGGGTGTAAAAGAGATTGAACAGTTGGTCGCGGATGTGAGTGATTACGCTCGGCGCAATGCTCAGAACTTGACACCTGTCTACTACATCGGCACCTTGGTGGTGTATGAGCGGCGCACAGAAAAGCATCAGCATTGGGAAGTGGTGGACGGGCAGCAGCGGCTGACGACGCTATGCCTGCTGGTGTCTGTGTTGCGAGCTATGCACCCGGAGATGGCGCCGTTGATGACGCGTATGCCTTTGCAGTTTGAGTGCCGCGAAGCCTCCAGCCTAGCATTACAGGCGGTGTTTGACTATCCGTTGCAGGCAGCTACCTTTTCCAGTGCCACACAAGACGGTGCGGCGCGAGCCAGTGCGGACGATGCCAGTGGTGCCAGCAGCATTTGGGAGGGGCGCAGCATTATTGAAAGTCTGCTGCGCGAAATGCCTAAGGTTGAGAGCAAGGCGTTCGCTGAGTTTTTACTGTATCGAGTGCAACTGCTGCGGGTGGGTCTGCCGTCGCGCACGGATTTGAATCATTACTTTGAGGTGATGAACAACCGGGGTGAGCAACTGGCCAAGCATGAGGTGCTGAAGGCCCGTTTACTTGGTGCACTGCAGCAAAGGGGTGATGAGGCTGCGATGCAGATGCTGCATACGGTGTGGGACGCATGCGCGGTGATGGATCGCTCTGTTCAGTCTGGGTTTGTGCCGGACATGCGCAAGCGCTTGTTCGCTGTTGATGGCAGGGTGCTGCTTGTGAAAGATCAGAGTGAGTTGGAGGATCGCTTCTTGGGTGTGCCGGTGACAGCGCCAAAATCTTTGCTGAAGTTGATAGCCACTGGTACGCGAGGCACCAGCGGCCAGTCCGGAAAAGCCAAGGCAGTGTCTGATGAGGATGAAGATGATGAAAGCAAAGCCCAGTTTGGCGCGGTGATTAACTTCCCCAACTTTTTGTTGCAAGTGCTGGCCATGATGCCTGGAGATGAGTTTGCCGCTGCACCTCTGGACGACAAGCACTTACTGACTGGGTTTGAGCCGCTGCTGTGTGGCGGTGCGGGGAAGATTAAGGAATTTGCCTTCAGGCTGCTGCGCTGCCGGTTTTTACTGGATCAGCATGTCATAAAGAGCAGTGTAGATAACCAAGGCGATGAGGAGCATTGGCAACTGCAGCGTTGCAAGTTCAGAAACAACGAGAAGGCCGTGTTGCAGTGGGTCAATGCCTTTGACGACGAAGGTCAGTGCTATGCGGAGCGCTTGCGCATGTTGCAAGCCGCGTTGCACGTGTCATACATGCTGCCCACGCGCAAGCATTGGTTGCAAGGGGCGCTGCGCTGGCTGTATCGGCAGAAGGTGGCCGAGGCTATTGATGGCCAAGCGTTTTTGTTGGCGCTGGAAGATTTGGTCAAGGCTTTCGTGCTGGAGGTGGGGGATGGTACAACTCAATCAGCGACCTATGAAAAGGTCGTTCGCAGAAACACCCACTTCTTTGCGCCACAACAGCAGGATTCTGCTTTGGTGCAGGCTCTGCCACAGAAGCTGATTTACAGCCAAATCAGGTTGATCGACTTCAATTTTCTAGATTACTTGCTGTGGTTGCAAGCAAAGACTGAGAACAAGTCAGACGCGCAGGAGTATCGCGATTTTGAATTTACTAGCAGTCGTCGCTCTATCGAGCACTTGCACCCGCAGACGGAGTTGGTCGAAGGTGATGCCTGGAACAGCGCACATTTGCACGCTTTTGGGAATTTGTGTCTGGTCAGCCATGCGATGAATTCTCGGCTGGGCAATTCAGGGCCTGAAGATAAGTTCAAGCAATTGACGAGCGATAGGCGGGGTCAGAGCCTGAAGGTGTTTGCCATGCACGAAGCGTTTGTCGCTGGAGAAGCATGGACGGCCTCCAGCACCATGACTGGTCACGAAGAGCAAATGCTGGCGCTGCTGAAGAACGTATTTGCATCTAGCAGCTTGATTGGCAATAGCCTTCTGACGGCCGACACTGAAGAAGGTGTGATATGACCAATATGGAGCAGTTGAAGTTGACACTCCTGATCGAAGTGTGTGAGTTGAACAGCCGGAATATTGCGTCAACGGATTCCAATCCGACTTAGAGTCGATACCAAAAAGTTTCCGTCTATTTTCCGTTTTTCGTGGGCTACCTTCTGTTCCACAAGTTTCCGGCAGCAAGTTTTACCGTCATCTCAATGTCGGCAATCGCTAGTTCCAAGCCTAAAACTCTACTACTGCATTGGGTAAGTCGCCCAAAATCCACGAACGACAGCTGAATGTAGTTGAAATGGCCCGCCGGAAGGCTGACTGTCGTGAACGGCTTCTATGGGTCTAAAGCGGATTTTCACTTCGTTGAAATGCATTGCCAAAATACCAGCGTTTTTTTAGCACCGGTCTTGCCGGGCACCTTGCACAGCCTACGAAAATCCACAGCCAGCGTGCGACAACCCCCGTTCGCAGTGAAAATCCTCTGCCATGAGCCAACTTTCTCTCACCCGCGACAAAATTTACAAAACCGTGGCGCGCCAGTTGCATGGTGTCGTGCCTTGCTGGGTGTGCGGTGAGCATGTGTTGCCTCACGCTGCCACCTTGGAGCACATTCAGCCGCGCAGTGAGGGTGGCAGCAGCCACTTGGAAAATCTTGCCATCAGCCACGACTTGTGCAACAACCAGCGCCATGCCACCGGGGTGGTGACACCTTCCGCTACTTTGGCGGG
>JBAQDW010000033.1:0-18827 GCA_049286445.1 Rhodoferax sp.
GTTTCATGAGGCCCATGCCGCCCCACGCAGTGATTTCTTTGTCCGTAAAACGTAGTTCAAAGTTCATGACAACCCCGCACTGAAATCGCGATCAGCTACTTTACCCAAAAATCAGCCAATTCTTCAACAAAATCAATCGCTTGCGCTAATGGCTTCCATTAGAAATCCGCGCTAATGGGAAATTTGGGTTCAATGGCCCAAAATTTTGGACAAGAAGTCTTGGCTTCTTTCATTCTGCGGGTTATTAAAGAACTCGTGAGGCGTATTTTGTTCGACGATTTGACCTTGGTCCATAAAGATCACGCGGTCGGCCACAGCCTTTGCAAACCCCATTTCGTGCGTGACGCAGATCATGGTGATGCCTTGGTCGGCCATTTCAACCATCACGTCCAGCACTTCTTTAATCATCTCGGGGTCAAGCGCAGAGGTGGGCTCATCAAACAGCATGATTTTGGGTGTCAGACACAAGGCACGGGCAATCGCCACGCGTTGTTGTTGGCCACCTGAGAGCTGCAAAGGGTATTTGCTGGCCTGCTCGGCAATGCGCACCCGCTCCAACTGTTGCATGGCTTTTTCTTCGGCCTCGCGCTTGGGCAGCTTGCCAACCCACATGGGTGACAGCGTCAAATTTTCCAACACGGTGAGGTGCGGAAACAGGTTGAACTGCTGAAATACCATGCCCACTTCCTTGCGGACTTGGTCGATGGCTTTCACGTCATCAGACAGCTCAACACCGTCAACGATGAGACGGCCCTCTTGGTGTTCTTCGAGGCGGTTGATGCAGCGAATAAGAGTGGACTTGCCGGAGCCCGATGGGCCACAGATGACGATGCGCTCGCCTTTGGCGACAGTGAGGTCGATATCGCGCAACACATGGAAGTTGTTGCCGTACCACTTGTTGACTTTGTCAAAGGTAATGATGGGTTCAGACATGATGAATTCTTGATAGTGGGGGTGTAAGGGTCAGCGTTGCTTGCCACGGTTGGCTTGCTTCTCGATCCAGCGGCTGTACAGCGACATGGAAAAACAGAATCCAAAGTAGATCAGGGCAATAAAGAAGTAGCCTTCAATTTTGAAGGGGCGCCAATCGGCGTCTGAGTTCAATGCCAGCCCCAACGCCCCCGTTAATTCGTACAAGCTCACGATCGTGACCAGCGAGGTGTCCATGAAAATGGCAATGAAGTTATTCATGATGCCGGGCACGACCATGGCCAGTGCTTGTGGCAACACGATTTTGCGTTGGGTCTGCCAGTACGACAGGCCCAACGTGGCGGCGGCTTCAAGTTGCCCTTTGGGAATGGCTTGTAGCCCCCCGCGAATCACCTCGGCCATATAGGCTGCCGCGAACAAGGTGATGCCCACCAGCACCCGGATCAGCACGTCGATTGAGAACCCGACCGGCATGAACAGCGGGAACATGAAGGAGGCCATGAACAGGACGGAGATCAGCGGGACACCACGAATCAATTCAACATAGATCGTGCAGAAACTGCGAATGGCCGGCAGGTTGGAGCGCCGCCCCAAGGCCACCAGCAAGGCCAGCGGAAAGGCTGCCACCATCGATAAGGTGGCCAACAGCAGTGTTAAAGGTAAGCCACCCCAGCGATCCGTTTCCACCTGGGTCAGACCGAAGATGTCACCGTACATCAGAGCGAAGAACACAGCGAGAACGACCACCCAAAGAATGGCCAGTGAACGCTTCCAAAAGTATCGGATGCAGCTGGTAATCACCAGACCCAGCATCAGCATCGAGGCCACCAGGGGACGCCATTGCTCCTCAAACGGGTAGCGACCAAACAGGATCAAACGGTACTTCTCTGCGATGACCCCCCAGCAAGCGCCCGCTCCGTCAGCGCGGCAAGCCTCTGCCACCGGCGCCCAGCGGGCACTGAATATGGCCCAATTGAGAAACTGCGGCACGTACCACAGCAGAAAACCACCGACAAAAATGGTCGCCAGAGATGTTTTCCAACCATTGAACAGGTTGGCGCGCAGCCAGAACATCAGGCCATCGGTGCGAACCGGTGCGGCACGGGGGGTGATCGGGGTAAAGGTAGATGAATTCATAATCAATGCCTCTTGCTCAGCGTTCTTTGATGGCCGAACGGGTGTTGTACCAACCCATCAACACGGAGGTGATGAGCGAGGTGGTGAGGTACACCAACATCACAATCGAGATGCATTCCACCGCACGCCCGGTTTGGTTGAGTGCGGTATTGGCAATGGACACCACGTCCGGATAGCCGATGGCCACTGCCAAGGATGAGTTTTTGGTGAGGTTCAGGTACTGGTTAGTCAAGGGGGGAATAATCACGCGCAAGGCCTGCGGCAACATCACCAAGCGCATCGTGTGACGCCGGCTCAAGCCCAGCGCGGCGGCGGCTTCCCCTTGACCCGCAGACACGGACTGGATACCGGCACGAACTACCTCGGCCACGTAAGCAGCGGTGTATATCGTGAGGCCAAGCAAAACAGCAAGGAACTCCGGTGTCAGCGACCCTCCATTTTCAATGGCGAAATCACCCCGAACCGGGTAGTCCAGTCCCGTGGGGGCACCCCCCAGCAGCCAGCCGATAAAGCTGCCGGCAATGGCAATGAGGACGGGCACCCAAAAAAGGCTTTTGATTTTGCCGGTTTCTTCGAAGCGGCTGATTGCCCATTTGCGATAGAACCAAGCCACGCATCCCCCCGCCACCAAACCAGCGGCTGCCCAGGCTTGACCCATCGTCCAGATCGGAATGGGGAACTTCAAGCCATTTTTACTCAGGTAGAACGGACCCGCTTGCCAAGCTTCATAGGAGGCGGGCAGCACTTCGGTCAAAAAGAGGTACCACATCAGCAGCTGCAAAAGAATGGGAATATTGCGAAACAGTTCCACGTAGAGCACGCACAGCCCGCGCACCAGCGCATTGCGTGAAAAACGGCCAATGCCGATGGCCGTTCCAATGACCGTGGTCAGGATGATGCCGACGATGGCGACCCGCAATGTGTTGGAGATGCCCACCAAAAAGGCAGCCCAGTAGTTTTCGCTGGAGTCAAATTTGTACAAACTTTCGCCGATGCCGAAGCCTGCGGTTTGCGTCAGAAAGTCGAAGCCGCTTTGAATGCCCCGAACCTCCATGTTGATCAAGGTGTTATGGGCCAGAAACCAGACGGCCAAACCAATCACCAAGACGGCAATCAATTGGTACACCAGTCCGCGAAAGGCCTGACTTCGCCACGACCATTTTTTCTTTTTTGGGGCTGTTAAGGTAGTCATGAGATGAAAAAGAGGGGCAATGAATGAAAGAAAAGCCGCCGACAGGTCAATGCCTGTCAGGCGGCCTTCACTGGTTCAACGCTTGCTTAGCGGATGGGCATGGCGTACATCAAACCGTCTTTATTCCACTGGTTGTTCAAACCGCGTGGCAGTCCAATCGCCGTTTTGGGGCCCAGATTGCGCTCAAAAATTTCGCCGTAGTTTCCGGTGGTTTTGATGGCACGGGCCATCCATTCTTTATCCAAGCCCAGCAGCTTGCCGGTGTCTTCAGTCGTGCCCAAAATACGTTGGACTACAGGGTCTTGGCTGGTTTTCAGGGAGTCCGCATTGGCAGCGGTGATGCCGTACTCTTCCGCCTCAATCAAACCGTAGATTACCCACTTCACGATGGAAAACCACTCATCATCACCGCGGCGGACCATGGGGCCCAGGGGTTCTTTGGAGATCAGCTCAGGCAGGATCACGTGCTCGGAGGCGTCACGGGCTTCCTTGTTGCGCACAGAAGCCAAACCGGAGGCATCGGTGGTGTAGGCAATGCAGCGACCGGCAAAGTAGGCACCCGTCGCGGCTTCTACTTTTTCAAACACCACGGTCTTGATGTTCAAGCTGTTGGCTTTGGCGTAGTCGTTGAGGTTCTTTTCTGTGGTGGTACCAGATTGCACGCAAACCGTTTGCCCTTTGAGTTGCTTGGCGCTTTTGATTTTGCTCTTGGTGGGGACCATAAAGCCTTGGCCGTCATAGTAGGTGACCACAGTCTGGTGCAGTCCCAAGGACGCGTCACGCGTCAAAGAAAACGTGGTGTTGCGTGACAACACGTCAATCTCACCGGATTGCAACGCGGTGAAACGGGCCTGAGCGCTCAAGGGCACGTATTTGATTTTTTCCGCGTCACCTAAAACAGCGGCGGCAATCGCGCGGCACACATCCACATCCAACCCACTCCATTTACCCGAGGAGTCTGCCACACCAAACCCGGCCAGCCCGGTGTTTACACCGCAAACGACTTGGCCCCGCGCCTTGATGGCGTCCAAGGTTTTACCCGCATGGGCGGGGGCAGCCATCAGCGTGCCCAAGGTGGCCACGATTGCTGCTGTGGTTTTGAGTTGTTTCAAGTTCATTCGCATAGCTCCAGTGAAATAAAAATTAGGGTCAAAAACGATGTTTGCTGTCACGCTCATCCCTCGTACCCACTGTAGCAGCGGCGAATCAGGTCGCGCATCGGGGTTTACACGGGAAAACCATGCATTATTTTCATAACTTAATTCAGTTGATTTTTTATCAACCCCTGAACCCGGGATGTGAGCCAGGTTTAACCGAGAGGGTTCATTAGGCGCACCCCCGGTGCTCCGCGGGGACTGGCGGTGCATTGGGGCGACAGGGGGGTGGGCCTGAAAATAACGTGGCCCCTCCGTCAACGATGGGTCTGCCGCGTGGGGCCGGTGCCTTGGACGGGGTGGGTCTTGACCGTGTGGCAAACTTGTTCTTTTTCAGACTCCCGTCGGCTCCACGCTGACTTCTCCCCAAAAGCTATGCAGAAAATCATCGCGCAAATTGCGCAGGAACTCCGGGTTCAGCCTCAACAAGTTCAAACCGCTGTTGAGCTGCTTGACGGTGGCGCGACCGTGCCCTTTATCGCCCGTTACCGCAAAGAAGTGACGAATGGGCTGGACGACATTCAGCTGCGTGAACTGGAGGCTCGTCTGAGCTATTTGCGCGAATTAGCGGACCGCCTTCAGACGGTAATCAAAGCCATTGATGAACAGGGCAAGTTGACACCTGCGTTGATGGCCGCGCTGGTGGGGGCGGCGACCAAACAGGAGTTGGAAGACCTCTACCTGCCCTTCAAGCTCAAGCGCCGCACCAAAGGCCAGCTGGCCCGCGAAGCCGGTTTGGAGCCGCTGGCGGATGCTTTGTTCGGCAACCCTGAATTGGTGCCTGCTGATGAGGCGCTGGCCTATGTGATTCCCATGCGGCCGGTAGTGGAGGGCGAAGACAAACAACCGGACTTTTCCACGGTGCAAGCGGTGTTGGACGGTGTGCGTGACTTGTTGAGTGAGCGCTGGGCCGAAACGCCCAGCTTGGTGCAAGACCTGCGCGAGTGGCTGTGGACGGAAGGGCTGTTTCAGAGCAAGCTGATGGACGGCAAGGACGAGAACCATGCTGACATTGCCAAGTTTCGGGACTACTTTGACTATGACGAACCGATTGGCCGGGTGCCCTCGCACCGTGCCTTGGCGGTTTTTCGCGGGCGCGGGCTGGAGATTTTGGACGCCAAATTGATTCTTCCAGAGCCAAATCAGCCTCTAGCCCAGGTGGCTACTGCGCAAGCCGCTATTAAAACAAGAGCAACTCCGGTGGTGTCACTGGCGGAAGGGCGCATGGCCTTGCGTTTGGGCTGGAGCCACAAAGGGCGGGCGGCTGATGATTTGATTCGCAAGTGCGTGGCGTGGACTTGGCGCGTGAAGCTGAGCCTGTCCACCGAGCGTGATCTGTTCACCCGGCTGCGTGAAGAGGCTGAAAAAGTGGCCATCAAGGTGTTTGCCGACAACCTGCGTGACCTGTTGCTGGCTGCACCCGCCGGGCCGCGCGTGGTGTTGGGCTTGGACCCTGGCATTCGCACGGGTGTGAAAGTGGCGGTGGTCGATGCCACGGGCAAGTTGGTCGATACCTCGACCGTGTTTCCCCATGAGCCGCGCAAAGATTGGGAGGGCTCGCTGCACACGCTGGGCAAGCTGTGCGAGAAGCATGGCGTGAATCTGATTGCCATTGGCAACGGCACCGCCAGCCGCGAAACCGACAAGCTGGCAGCGGATTTGATCAAGCTGCTGGCCCGGGCCTCGGACCGGGTGATTGAGAAAGTCGTGGTCAGTGAGGCGGGAGCGTCGGTGTACTCGGCCAGTGAATTTGCCTCGCAGGAAATGCCGGACGTGGATGTGAGCTTGCGCGGTGCGGCCAGCATTGCGCGGCGTTTGCAAGACCCGCTGGCAGAGTTGGTCAAGATTGACCCCAAGTCGATTGGCGTGGGCCAGTACCAGCACGACGTGAACCAAAGCGAATTGGCCAAGACCTTGGAAGCTGTGGTGGAAGACTGTGTGAACTCGGTGGGGGTTGACCTGAATACCGCCAGCGTGCCTTTGCTGTCGCGCGTGTCAGGCTTGAGTGGCAGCGTGGCCAAGGCCGTGGTGCGTTGGCGTGAAGCCAATGGGGCGTTCAACAACCGCCAGCAGTTGATGCAGGTGACCGGTTTGGGTGCCAAAACGTTTGAGCAAAGCGCCGGATTTTTGCGCATTCGCGGTGGCGACAATCCGTTAGACATGACGGGCGTGCACCCCGAGACCTACCCCGTGGTTGAAAAAATCATGCACCACACCGCCAAGCCGGTGGCTGAGCTGATGGGCCGGGCTGACATGCTCAAAGTGCTTCGCCCCGAGCTGTTTGCCAACGAGAAGTTTGGTGTCATCACCGTCAAGGACATTTTGAGTGAGCTGGAAAAACCGGGCCGCGACCCGCGCCCCGACTTCAAAGTGGCGCGCTTCAACGATGGGGTCGAAGACATCAAAGACCTGAAAGAAGGCATGGTGCTGGAGGGCACGGTGAGCAACGTGGCCGCCTTTGGTGCCTTTATTGACTTGGGTGTGCACCAAGATGGTTTGGTGCATGTGAGCCAGTTGAGCCACAAGTTTGTGACCGATGCGCGCGAGGTCGTCAAAACTGGCGACCTTGTCAAGGTGCAGGTGGTCGAGGTGGATGTGGCGCGCAAGCGCATTGGCCTGACGATGAAGTTGGGCGCTGCGCCCAGCCGCCGTGACAGCCCTGGTGACAACCGCTTTCAAGGCGTTCAGAATCAGCAACGTGGGCGCACAGGCAGCGGTGCACCGGCGAACGTGCCGCAGGCTGGTGCCATGGCATCGGCCTTTGCCAAGCTCAAGGGCAACTGAGTTGGCGTAACCCTGATGTTGTACTTGCTACCGTGAAGAAGGGGTGCTTTTTATGGAGTTGAAAGCCCTGCTGGCCACGCCTTTTGTGTTGCCCAGCATTCCCAAAGTGGTGGCGCTCTTGCTCAGTGAGTTGGCTTTGAAAGAGCCGGATCTGAAAAAGATCACCCAGCTCATCAGCACCGACCCGGCGTTGACCACCCGTTTGTTGCAACTGGCCAACTCGGGCTACTTCAAGCTCTCGGGCCGGGTGAGCAGCGTGTCAGAGTCGCTGGCGATTTTGGAGCTCAGCCATGTCAGAACGATGGCCGTGGCAGCGGCGTCGGGCACGTCGATCAAAGCCTTGCCGGGTATCAACCTTCAGCATTTTTGGAGCTACAGCCTGAATGTGGCGCGCTTGGCGCGTTCCCTGGCCGGTTTGGTGCGCCAAAACCAGCAAGCCGCGTTCACCTGCGGTTTGATTCACGCGGTGGGGGAGTTGGCCATTCACATTGGCATGCCTGATGCGTGCGCGGCCTTGGAACCCACCGTGTCGCCACTGGACCTGCGCCGGGCGCAGGCCGAGCGGCGCACGTTTGGGTTTTGTTATGCCCAAGTTGGCGCTGGTTTTGCCCGCAAGTGGCAGTTCCCACAACCCCTGGTGGATGCACTGGAACACCAGTACGCGCCGTTTCAGAACGAGGTGTATGAGCCACTGGCCGGAGTGATTCACCTCGCCGCGTGGCGCGCCCGCGCCAAAGAGGCCGATCTGTCTGAACGCGAACTGGCCGTGACTTTTCCCGGTGCCGTGGGCGAGGTCTTGCGGCTTGATATAGACATGGTGTTGCAGCAAGACCCGATTGACTGGGCGCAGCCCTTGCGTGGTCAACCATCCCGCTGAGGTGGCACCATGCGGGCTTTGAATCTCCACGCCGGGCCCACGGCGCTGCGTCATTTGGCCCAACACGGGTTGCAGGCGGGTGATGTGGCCACGGTGCCCGGTGCGGCGGGCGGCCCCAAGGGGTTAATTTTGGGACGTCTGGATCAGTTTATTTTTGGCGACTGGCTGGCGCAGTCCAGCCAATCCGTGGATTTGGTGGGCGCCTCCATTGGCGCGTGGCGCATGGCCACCGCTTGCCTGAATGGCCCGGTCGCCGCATTTGAGCGGCTGGAGCACGACTACATTCGCCAGCATTACGAACTCCAACCCGGTGAAAAGCGCCCTCCTGCGGCGCGGGTGAGTGCCTTGTTTGAAGAGAACCTGAAGGCGTTTTACGGCGGGCGGGTGAATGAGGTGTTGCAGCACCCCCGGTATCGCTTGCACATCATCACCTCCCGTGGCCGCCACGTGCTGAACCGGGAGACGGCGTGGCGCACACCGCTGGGTTACTTGGGCGCGTTTGTGACCAACACCGTGCACCGAAAGGCCATGGGGGCGTGGCTGGAGCGCGTGGTGTTTTCAACTGGCGAGGGCGCGCTGCCGTTTGCCACGCAGGATTACCGCACGCGTGCCTTGTCGCTGACGGAGGCTAATTTTTATCCCGCGTTGCAAGCCAGTTGCTCGATTCCGTTTGTGCTGCGGTCGGTGTCGCCCATTCCCGGCGCGCCACCGGGGGCGTACTGGGATGGCGGCTTGATTGACTACCACTTGCATCTGAACTACCTCAAAAACCAAAATGCTATTGAAAAAGGAGCTGCTTGCACAGATGAGAGTAGGGCTAGAGCCTCAAATGGCTTGGTGATTTACCCGCACTTTCAGTCCACGGTGGTGCCGGGTTGGCTGGACAAACATCTGCGCTGGCGGCACAGATCGACCCATTTTCTGGACAACATGGTGGTGCTCTCACCGAACCCCGAGTGGGTTAAAACCTTGCCCAACGGCAAGCTGCCCGATCGCACCGATTTCACCCACTACGGCCCGGATTTGGCAGGTCGGGTGAAGGCATGGACGGGGGCCACCTCGGCCAGTTCACAATTGGTAGATGAGTTTCAGGCCTGGCTGGCGCGGCCCGACATGGCGCAGGTGCAAGCGCTGGTCTAGCGCCGCGCCCACGTCAAGCCCGCATGAGCGCGTTCAAGGACGCCTCCCACGCGAGTTCAGGAAACAATTGGGCCAATTGCGAGGCTGACACCCCGTGGGTGGCCCGCAGCACTTGCGCCAACACGGCACGGTAGTCGTTGAGCACGGGCAGGTCGCGGCCTTCGTTCAATTGGTCGGCGGCCAGACCGTTCCACCCCCCATGCCAGCGCCCGCCATTGACGGCGTTACCGATGAGCCAGATGGCGTTGCCATGGCCGTGGTCGGTGCCGCGTGTGCCGTTCTCGGCGGTGGTGCGGCCAAACTCGCTCAGCACCACAATGACATCTTGGGGGTCCGAGAAGTCACGGCGTAATTGCACCAAGGCGCTGCCCAAATCTGCCAGGTTGCGCGCCAAGGTGCCCGTGGACGCACCTTGGTTGGCATGGGTGTCCCAGCCGCCGGCGGACAAAAACCCCAACGTCAGCGCCCGGTTTTGTCGCATCAGGGTGCCCAAATGCTGGGCGTCCAGCAACAGACCTTGGGCGGAGCCCGCGCCGTTGTTGGCGGCCTGCATTTCCCGGCTGTTCATGGCCGGGTCGTCCCTGTCAGCACTGAGTGTTTTGGCGGTGTCTTGGCGGCTTTGGGCCCCGGCGCGAAACGCTTGTGACAAGGGGTCATTGCCCGCATAGAGTGCCATGACCGCCTCTCGGGTGCGCTCGTTCCCGAGCACGCCCTCGCGGGTGGCGGCCTGTCCCTTGGGAACCAGTTTGTTGGGCTGGGAACCCGCCAAAATCAGGGGGTTGGCCTCGCCCACGCCCACGAGGTGGGTGCGGGCATCGGCGGGCACGCCTTCCAGGCCAGCCAAGGTGTTG
The DNA here is from genome assembly GCA_049286445.1 of Rhodoferax sp. GTDB lineage: Bacteria > Pseudomonadota > Gammaproteobacteria > Burkholderiales > Burkholderiaceae_C > Rhodoferax. Next base: position 10,066 of record JBAQDW010000033.1, read on the forward strand.
AGCCACCCCGCCCCTCCATTCAATTTGCCGTGGGTGCCCAGCTCCAAATAACGCTGCGCGTCAAAGTGCGAGCGGGTCGCCGTGGCCGAACCCGCGGCGGGCACGACGCTTAATACGCCTGCGCTCCACAGTGGCAGCAGGGGCGCCAGGGCCGGGTGCAGCCCAAACGTGCCGTCCAGCGCCAAGGTGGTCTGGTCGCTGCCGTCGGGTACAGGGATGGCAATGCTGGGCCGCAGCGCGTAATAGTGGGGGTCGGCATAAGGCACCAGCGCGGAGAGCCCGTCGTAGGCCCCGCGCAGCAACACAATCACCAGCCGGCCGCGGGGGTTGGGGGCGTTTTGCGCCCACAAGTGCGGTGCCGCCCACAGGGAGCTGGCACCCCACAGGGCTTTGAGGGCGTGGCGGCGACTGGGCAAGCGCAGATTCAAATAGGGGGGACTCACGCGAATGCTCCTGAATTATTTGTACATGAAGTCCGGGCTGGCCAAGCGCAAGCCGTTGCGCAGGGCCGGGCGCTCACGCGCGATCGCGCTTAAGGTCGCAGCGCTCATGAATGGGTTGAGGAAGTCCAGGTCATCCGAGTGGTTGGCCAATGCCATGGCAAAGTCAGCCCGCCGGGTCAGGGCCTCAGGTGCCAGCCAAGTGGCCGCGTCCACAGGGTAGCCGTCTGGCGTTTGCCAGCCGTTCACCGCTTGCCCCGCTTGGGCCAAAAACTGGGTGCTCAAGCGCAGCTTGCGCTCGTCCGCGCCCCCTTGCGTGGCGGCCAGGGCAGAGCAGGCGTAATCCATAGGCGTTTTGAACAGGCGGTTCTGCGCATGCCAAAACTCAGGCGAGGCCAGCAGCGTTTGCATCACCAGGCGCATGTCGCCTTGGCTGTCTTGAAACCGCTGGGCCAGCACCGCCACCAACGCGGGGGGCGGTTGATCGGCAACAAAAAACTGTGCCAAACGCAGGCTGATGCGGTGCGCGGTTTTGGGGTGACGCGCCAGCATCCGAATGGCGTCTTCCCCTTCCGCTTCGCCTGAGCGGGTGATACCTGTGGGGTAGAGGTGACCCAGCACCGTCTTTTGGCCCCGATCGTGTGAGCGGGCGTTAAAGCGAAACCCTGAGGTACTTTGCGGCGCCACGGTCCAGCCGGTTAACACGCGTGCCAACTCCCGCACATCGGTCTGGGTGTAGCCGCCATCGACGCCCAAGGTGTGCAACTCCATCAGCTCACGGGCATAGTTCTCGTTGAGCCCGCGCGCATTGCCCTTGGGGCCCATCGTGCCGTCAGCCACGCTTTGCACTTGGTCCAGGTAATACAGCATGGCCGGGTGGCGGGCACTGGCCAGCAGCAGGTCTTCAAACTTGCCCAGCGCGTGGGCACGGGCCACGTTGATCACGTAATGCCCCACAAACGGGCGTACCGCACCTTTGCCTGCGAACACGTTCAAGTGGTTGAACCAGAACTCGGTCATGCGCGCCAGCAGAGGGTGGTCTTGGCCTGCATCGCTGCAACTGCTCAGCCGCCATGTTGCGGCTTGGCGAACCAGGGTGCGGTTGAAGTTGATCTCGTCGCTGGCCTCTGTCAGGGCGGCGGGGTCGGCCTTGAGGTTGGCGCGCGCCTCGCGCTCGCGTTTGACGCCTTCAAAAATGGCAGGCAAAGGCTGATTGATGCCTGCAACATCGGCTGAAAGCGCCGGGGGCTGCTGGCTGGCTTGGTGTGCCGCCTCCAGTTGTTGAAGGGCCCATGCTGACACCGAAGGGGCCGCGGCGAGACTTTGCAGTGACGTGGGGTTGGGGCCGTAACCCAGCCGCGAGAGGGCGCGCCACGCGGGTGCGCTGGCATAGGGCGTGGGTTCGGTCAGGGTTTGAGCACGTACCCGTTGAGCGAGCGGCGCGCTGAGCAGCGCGGCCACCCCCGCCAGCCATTGCAGGGCCTGACGCCGTGGCAGCGTGGAGAGGGGGTGAGCGGGCGGTGTCATGGAAGCGCTTTCTTGGAAACAGAGCTGCATTGGAACCCATGGCGTGCCATTCAAGCGCCAACTTTACCCATTTTTACGCAGGCCATGGGCAGGGGAACGACCCGCGAGGGCGGCGGCAAGTGGGGGCGCACGGGCGGTCAAACAACGCCGCGCGGGGCGTTTGGGGAAGGTAGCATCACACCATGCTGACCCCCTCCCTTCACCGCCTCGTTCAAGTGGGATTGGCATGGCCAGCCTTGCTGGGCCTGATCATCGGGACGGCGGTGCAGTTGCAGCAGTCCCGTTTGTTGGGCGGCTGGGTTTATGGTGGTTTTTGCCTGCTGGCCCTTGTAGGGTGTGCGGGAGCAGCTACTTTTTTAATAGCGTCTTGGCGTCGGACTGTGTTGCTCTTGTGCGTGCTAGGGGCGCTGGGGTTTGGCTTGACCGGCCTGCGCTCGGTGGGGTTTGCGCAGCACGCGCTCAACCCCGCATTAGAAGGCCAAGACTTGCAAATGACGGGTGTCGTGTCCAGCTTGCCGCAAGCCACTGAGAACGGCTACCGTTTCCGTTTTGAGGTGCGCTCAGCCACCACCTTGGAGGGCGCGGCGGTGACCCTTCCCCCGCTGATTGAGTTGGGTTGGTACACCGGGCAATTTGGGGTGGCACCCCTGCCGGCACAACGCGCTTTGCCCTCGCCGGTGGTGGCCGGTGAGGCGTGGCGGTTCACGGTGCGCCTGAAAGCGCCGCACGGCGCGCGCAACCCCTATGGGTTTGACTATGAGCTGTGGCTGTGGGAGCAAGGCGTGCAAGCCACAGGCTACATCCGGACCAGCGCCAAAGACCCCGCGCCGCAGCGGCTGCGTCAAACAGGGGGGCAGCCGGTGGATCGGCTTCGGCAATCGGTGCGCCAGCTGATCTTTGACCGCATCCCCGATCGCTCCAGCGCGGGCTTGGTCGCGGCCTTGGTGGTGGGCGACCAACAGGCGATTGAAAACCGTGACTGGGACGTGTTTCGTGCCACGGGTGTGGCGCATTTGATGGCCATCTCAGGCCTGCACATCACCATGTTTGCGTGGGTGGCCATGGGGCTGATGGGCGTGTTGTGGCGACGTTCTGCCAGCCTTTGTCTGTGGATGCCCGCACCCACGGCTGCCCTGCTGGGCGGCGTGTTGTTGGCCACGGCGTACGCGGTATTTAGCGGCTGGGGCGTGCCGGCCCAGCGCACGGTGTTGATGCTGTGGGTGGTAAGCGGGTTGCGGCTGTGGGGCATTCGCTGGCCATGGCCGCAGGTGTGGCTGCTGGCGTGTGCGGCGGTGTTGCTGTGGGACCCCTGGGCGATGTTGCAGGCGGGTTTCTGGTTGAGTTTTGTCGCTGTGGGGGTGTTGTTTGCTAGCAATTCAGGAGCTACTCGCGCAGAGGGGACGGGGGCTAGAGGTCGAATTGTCTCCATGATTCGTGAGCAGGTGACGATGACGCTGGCGTTAACGCCGCTCACGTTGTTGCTGTTTGGTCAGATGTCGTTGGTGGGGCTGGTTGCCAATGTGGTGGCGATTCCATGGGTCACTCTGCTCATCACGCCGCTGGCGATGGCGGGCGTTTTGTTTACGCCGCTGTGGGGGCTTGCCAGTCTCGCGATTGAAGGGATGAACAGCACCCTGGCATTTTTGGCCGCCCTGCCGTTTGCGGTGGTGTCGGTGGCCCAGGCGCCGCTGTGGGCCGGCGCGGCGGGCCTCGCAGGCGGTGTGCTGATGGTGATGCGCTTGCCGTGGCGGCTGCGTTTGATGGGCGTGCCGCTGATGCTGCCGGTGCTGTTGTGGCAAACCCCCTCGCCTGGGGCGGGTGAATTTGAATTGCTGGCAGCCGACGTGGGGCAGGGCAATGCGGTGATCGTCAGAACGGCTCGCCACGTGCTGGTGTACGACACCGGTCCGCGCTATGGGCTGGACAACGACGCCGGGCAACGGGTGGTGGTGCCCCTGCTCCATGCCCTCGGTGCCCGGGTGGATACGCTGGTGCTGAGTCACCGGGACAGTGATCACGTGGGCGGTGCGGCTGCGGTTTTGCTGGCGCACCCCAATGCCTTGCTGCTGAGCTCCATTGAGGACACCCATGAGTTGCAGCGCGTGAGACCGGCCACGCGTTGCCAAGCGGGCCAGCGTTGGCACTGGGACGGTGTGGACTTTGAGGTGCTCCACCCCTCGTCAGCCGATTACCAAGGCGCGCTCAAGTCCAATGCGCTGAGTTGCACGCTGCGTGTGACCAATGGCCAGCATGCGGTGTTGCTCGCCGGCGATATTGAAAAAGCGCAAGAGCAAAAGCTGGTCCAGGACGGCATTGATGTCAAGGCCGACGTGCTGCTGGTACCGCACCATGGCAGCCAAACCTCAAGCACGCACGAGTTTTTGGACGCGGTGTCGCCCCGCATTGCTTTGGTGCAGTCAGGCTATCGAAACCGCTACGGCCACCCGGCGCGCCCTGTCATGGTGCGGTATGAAGCGCGCGGCATTCAAGTCGTGTCGTCGCCAACATGCGGAGCCGCCCGGTGGCAGAGCCGTCAACCTGATAGAGTGATTTGTCAGCGAGACAGCCACGCACGGTATTGGCAGCATCAAAGTCACTAGGGATTATTCCAATGGCTGTTGGCGCAAACCTTGCTACCCTGAATAAAGGAGAAAAGACGTTTATGCAAAAATTTGACGAGATGTACACCCAGTTGCCCTATGAGTTTTTCACGCAGGGTGCGCAAATCCGGGACCATTACAAAATTTATGACGAATGGCTCGCCCGGCAACCGGGCGACATGATGGCCAAGCGCCGGCACGAGGCTGAACTGATCTTTCGCCGGGTGGGCATCACCTTTGCGGTGTACGGTGACAAAGACGAAGAGGGTTTTGGCAACGAGCGCCTGATTCCGTTTGACCTGATTCCCCGCATCATTCCGTCCCACGAATGGAAGATGATGGAAAAAGGCCTGGTCCAGCGCGTGACCGCGTTAAACCGGTTTATCCACGACGTGTACCACGACCAAGAGATCATCAAGGCCGGCGTCGTTCCCAGGGATCAGCTGGAGAACAACGTCCAGTTCCGCCCGGAAATGATGGGCGTCAACGTCGTCAACAACATCTACTCTCAAATTTCCGGCATCGACATGGTGCGTGCCTCCAATGCCAAAGGGGAGGGCGAGTACTACGTGTTGGAAGACAACCTGCGCGTGCCCAGCGGGGTCAGTTACATGCTGGAAAACCGCAAGATGACGATGCGCCTGTTCCCCGGCCTGTTCAACTCGCACCGCGTTGCCCCGGTGGCCCACTACCCTGACTTGTTGCTGGAAACCCTGCGCGCCAGCAGCCCCCCCACCACCGCCGAGCCCACCGTGGTCTTGTTGACGCCCGGCATGCACAACAGTGCCTATTACGAGCATGCGTTTTTGGCGCAGCAAATGGGGATTGAATTGGTCGAAGGGCAAGACCTGTTTGTGAAAGACAACTTTGTGTACATGCGCACCACGCGCGGGCCCGTGCGGGTGGATGTGATCAACCGCCGTTTGGACGACGATTTTTTAGACCCCACCGTATTCCGCGCCAACTCCACCCTCGGCTGCCCAGGACTCATGGACGCTTACCGTGCCGGCAACGTGACCATCTGCAATGCGGTGGGCACTGGCGTGGCAGACGACAAGTCCATCTACCCCTATGTGCCCAAGATGATCGAGTTTTACTTGGGTGAAAAACCTATTTTGAACAATGTGCCCACGTTCATGTGCCGCAACAAAGAGGACTTGGACTACACCTTGGCCAACATGAAAGACCTGGTCATCAAAGAAGTCCACGGCGCGGGTGGTTACGGCATGTTGGTGGGGCCGGCCGCCACCCAAGCCGAAATTGAAGACTTCCGCAAAGTCTTGCTCGCCAACCCCAGTGGCTACATTTCCCAACCGACCCTGAGTTTGTCGAGTTGCCCCACGTTTGTGGAGAGTGGCATTGCGCCACGCCACATTGACTTGAGGCCTTTTGTGCTCAGCGGGAAAAAAGTGCAAATGGTGGCGGGTGGGCTGACGCGGGTGGCGTTGAAAGAAGGCTCGCTGGTGGTGAACTCCTCTCAAGGCGGTGGCACCAAAGACACGTGGGTGCTGGAAGACAATGCGCCCGCTGCCGCACCGGCCTCAGCCGAGTCACAAACCCAATCCCAATCCCAATCTTCTAACTAAGCGAAAGGAGCCATACCATGTTGTCACGCACAGCCGACCACCTGTTCTGGATGTCCCGCTACACCGAGCGGGCCGAAAACACCGCCCGCATGCTCAATGTGAACTATGAAACCTCGCTACTGCCTCAGTCGGCCCCGGTCGCTTTGTTGGGTTGGCAAGGGTTGCTGTCCATCAGCGAGTTGTTGCCCACCTACACGGCCAAGCACGGCGACGTCAAAGCGTCCGCCGTGATGGAGTTCATGGTCAAAGATGAGACCAACCCGTCGAGCATCGTTTCCTGCCTGCGTGCCGCCAGAGAAAACGCCCGTGCGGTGCGGGGCTCACTGACCACCGAGGTGTGGGAAACCCTGAACCAAACTTGGCTTGAAGTGAACAAAATGCTCCAAGCGGGTGCGTTGGAAGACGATCCCGGGCAATTCTTTGAGTGGGTCAAATACCGCTCTCACCTGTCCCGCGGCGTCACCGGGGGCACCATGCTGATGGACGAGGCGTTTTACTTCACCCGCTTGGGCACCTACTTGGAGCGCGCTGACAACACGGCCCGTTTGGTGGATGTGAAGTTTCACGTGATTCAGAAAGATTTTTACGGGGCGACGGGCGGAAAAAACCAAGAGCACGACTTCTACCACTGGAGTTCCGTGCTTCGCAGCGTGTCTGGCTTTGAGGTTTATCGCAAGGTGTACCGCGATGTGATCAAGCCCGAACGTGTGGCTGAGTTGCTGATTCTGCGGGCCGATATGCCGCGCTCTTTGCACGCCAGCTTGAATGAGGTGGTCAACAACTTGAACATGCTGTCCACCGACCAATCCAGCGAAACCCACCGTCTGGCAGGCAAGCTGCAGTCAGAGTTGAAATACGCTCGCATTGACGAAATTTTGGCAACGGGACTGGACGCCTACCTGACGCAATTCCTGGACCGTGTGAACGCCTTGGGAGCACACATCAGCAAAGACTTCTTGCTGCCTTCGGCGGCATAACCCTCTGCGCAGCGGGGCGGCCAACCCCGTCGCACCAGACCACAAGGGCTCACGCCACTTTCCTCTTATAGAAGAAAAGTGGCTCTAGCCCTTGTCCAGCCTGCGCAAGTAGCTATTGATTAAATAGCAACTGAGCGGCTTACGCTTGGGCAACCTCCAGCACCAATTTGCCGAAATTGCCGCCTGAAAACAGCGTGTTTAAGGCCTCAGGAAAATTCTGCAGCCCTTTCACCACGTCTTCTTTGCTCTTCATTTGGCCCGTCTTCAGGTAGGCGGCCATTTCTGCCACGGCTTGGGGGTAGCGGTCGGCGTAGTCGAACACGACGATTCCTTCCATGCGCGCCCGGTTAACCAGCAAGCTCAGGTAGTTTTTGGGGCCTTGCACCGCTGTGGTGTTGTTGTACTGGCTGATCGCGCCACAAATGATGATGCGGGCGCTGCGGTTGATGCGGGCCAGCACGGTGTCCAAAATTTCTCCGCCCACGTTGTCAAAATAGACATCGACGCCTGCTGCGCAATGCGCCTTCAGACCATCACGCACCGCGTTGGGGCCTGCTTTGTAGTCAATACACGCGTCAAATCCAAGCGCGTTGACAACCCACTCGCATTTGGCGCTACCGCCCGCAATCCCCACCACGCGGCAGCCCTTGAGTTTGGCCATTTGTCCCACGGTTTGACCCACCGCGCCGGACGCGCCCGACACCACCACGGTCTCGCCCGCTTTAGGCTGGCCGACGTCCATCAAACCAAAGTAGCCGGTCATGCCGGGCATGCCCAGCACATTGAGCCACTGGGTGAGGGTGCCCATGCGCAAATCAATTTTGACCAGACCGCTGCGTTTGAAATCAGCCTTTTCCAGTGTGAGGTACTCCTGCACACCGAACCCGGCACTGACATAGTCACCCACAGCAAACGCGGGGTTGTGCGACGCCACCACTTTGCCCACGCCACCGGCGCGCATCACCTCACCAATGCCAACCGGCGGAATGTAGCTTTTGCCTTCATTCATCCAACCCCGCATGGCGGGGTCCAAAGACAAAGCCAGGGTTTGGAGCAGGACACCGCCTTCGCCGGGTTGTTGAACGGGTTCATCGGTGAATTGCCAGTTGGCTGCGGTGGGCAGGCCAACAGGACGCGAGGCCAGGCGAACCTGGTGGTTGACGGTCGGGCTTGGGAGGGGGGTCGGGGCAATGGATGTCATAAAGGGGTCTCTCAAAAAAGAATCCCCCATGCTATCGGTTTGCGGTGCGCGCAGCGGTTACCAAAGCGACAGACCTTGGCGGGGCACCGCGCTTTGACCGTGTCACTAGAGTGTCACATAGCGCCCGGTGCGGTGGTTGGTGGCAATGGTTTGATTCAGGACCACCGCACCCAGCACGGAAAGCGCCACCTGCTGCCAGCTCACCAAAGCGAAGGAGCACAGCACAATGGCGCAATCAAAGGCCATCTGAATCCGCCCGGCACGCCAACCAAAACGCTCTTGCAGATAGAGCACCAACACGTTAAACCCAAATTTCCCATTAGCCCTAATTTCTAATGGAAGCCATTAGCGCAAGCGATTGATTTTGTTGAAGAATCTGAAGATTTCTGGGTAAAGTAGCTGATCTCGATTTGAGTGCGGGGTTGTCATGA
>JBAQDW010000034.1:0-7821 GCA_049286445.1 Rhodoferax sp.
TGTGCTCACCGCATTGAAGGTCAAACAACCCAGCCAATTCAAGCAACTCAGCCTCTTGTAGGGGCACGTTTTGAATTCACGGTCAATGAAATCATAGACTTACGTCATTAACTGTCGAACTCGGGAGCCCCAGCAACGCAGCCTCCATCCTCATGGGCCGCTCGGCCAACGGCTGGACAACGTGGACGGCCGCAAACGGAAAGACGATAGATGAAGTGAAGCGGCAAGTGGTTAGCTCGGTGGCAGACCTCAGCTGAGTATGCTCCTCTTTTCATAGCTCTCTACGCATGCCCAACAAGGGGATAGAGCCATATTTCATTGTGAAGTTTCTCAAAAATACCCAATAAGGGTATGATCAAACCCAATATGGGTATTTCAATCTCTCCCCCCGCATCGACGTCACTGGCCGATGCGCTGTTCCCCAAAGTACGCCAGCGCGTGCTGGCGGTGCTGTTTGGCGCGCCAGATCGCAGTTTTTACGCCACGGAGGTCATCGCCTTGGCCCAATCTGGATCGGGCGCGGTGCAGCGGGAGTTGGCTGGTCTGTCCGAGGCGGGTTTACTGACGGTGACCCGACAGGGCAATCAAAAGCATTACCAGGCCAATGCCAGCGCGCCGGTGTTTGCCGAGTTGCGGGGCTTGGTGCTCAAGACCGTTGGACTGGCTGACGCCTTGCGCGCCGGCCTTGCCCCGCTGGCCGGGCAGATTGACTTGGCCTTCGTCTATGGCTCGGTGGCGCGGCAGCAAGACACGGCCCAAAGCGATGTGGACCTGATGGTCGTCAGCCCCAGCCTGGGCTATGGCGAGCTGTTTGGGGCATTGGAAAGTGCCACTGTGGCTCTGGGCCGAAAGGTCAACCCCACGCTGTACGCGCCTGCCGAATGGGACAAGCGCATTGCCCAAGACAGCGCTTTCATCACCCGCGTCATGCAACAGCCCAAAATTTGGCTCATCGGCAATGAGGAAAACCGCCATGCACCCAGCGCTTGACAACCTGTGCGGCCCCGGCAAGTCACTCAAACCAGAGGCGCCAGACGCAAATGAACTGGCAGGCCTGCTGCGCACCGGCACGGCCCGCTTGCACGATGCGCGCAACACCACGTTGGCATTAGAGAGCCGGTTCGATCTGGCCTACAACGCGGCACATGCCTTGTGTTTGGCGGCTTTGCGGCGCATAGGCTACCGCGCTGCCAACCGCTACATCGTGTTTCAGGTCTTGCCGCACACACTGGGCCTGGGTCCCGAGGTGTGGCGTGTGCTGGACAAATGCCACAACACCCGCAACCTGGGCGAGTACGAAGGCCTGCTGGATGTCGATGAGCGCTTGGTTAACGATCTGATTGAGGCTACGGCAGCGGTTGCCAAGGCCGTGCAGTCTTAGCGAGCGTTGGCTGTTTTGCGCCTTACATACAGATGCATATTGTTCGAACCATCGCCCATGGAAATCTCCTTGATCTCTAAATAGTCCTGCTTGCGCATAAGTTTTCCAAGTTGGGTAAAACCGTAGTTGCGGGGGTCAAAAGAGGGGTTATTTTTATTGATGAGTCCACCGACAGGCCCCAATGGTGCCCACCCGTCGTCGCGGGCGCTTGCCTCGATTGCCGACAAGATCATGGGGCGAAGCTCAGGCAGCTCGGCAACATCTGCAATATCCACAACAACAGGTTTGACTTCCTTCACGGCTGATGACACCTGCGCAGCGTCCACCTTGGGCTCCTCTGGCTTGGTTCGCAAAATCTCGGTGTAGATGAACTTGTCACATGCGGCAACAAAGGGCTCAGGCGTTTTGCGCTCTCCAAACCCGTACACCACATGACCAGCCTCACGAATACGGGTGGCCAGGCGGGTGAAGTCGCTGTCGGAGGAGACCAAGCAAAAACCGTCCACCTTGCCGGTATGCAGCACGTCCATCGCGTCAATGATGAGCGACGCATCAGTGGAGTTTTTGCCCGTGGTATAGCTGAACTGTTGGATGGGCTGAATCGCCATCTTGTGCAGCACTTCTTTCCAGCCCTTGAGGTTGGTGGTGGTCCAGTCGCCATAAGCGCGTTTGATCGTGGCGGTGCCGTAGCGCGACACCTCGGCCAGCAGTTCCTGAATGACTGACGCCTGCGCGTTGTCTGCGTCAATCAAGACGGCGAGTTTTTGATTGTTGTTAATTGCCAATTTGGCCTCCCTTATTTGCCGTCATGGTACTTGGTTGGCGACGACTAAATGAAGAGCACAAAGGCCCATGGAGAAGGTGCTGGAGATACGCTCTCCCATTGAACCGATAAGGTTTCGACGCGCCAGAGTTTGTAAGGCTTCAGGAAATAGCTGCGCAAAGCCAACCCCAAAATACTACTAATTTGATAGCTTTTCACGCATGTATTACAAGGGACAGAACCTGATTTGGCACAAAACTTTACTACTCAAATAAACTCCTATCCATGCGCCCCTCCATAGCCCTTTCCCTGCACCGCATGCAAATCCGCGAGATTGCACTGCGTCACCACTTGAGCGGGGTGCGCGTATTTGGGTCGGCCCTGAACGACAACGACCGTGACGGAAGCGACCTGGATCTGTTGGTCGACACTTTGCCCGGAGCCACGCTATTCGATTTGGGAGGCCTGCAAGACGAACTGCAAGAGTTGCTGGGTGTGCCGGTCGACGTGTTGACACTCAAGGACTTGCCGGCCAAGTGCCGCGATACCGTCCTGCAAGAGGCCCGACCCATATGACTCCAGAGACATTGCAGTGAGAATTTGCTACGTTTTCTGAAGCATCTTGCGCAAGCTTGGCAAGCGCTTCAACCCAATTTAACTCACCACCCGAGGGAACCATGACTCTGCTCAGCAAAACTTTCACCAGCGGGCGCATTCGCCGGGCTGACTACAACGCCGAGTCTCAGCAGTTGGACTTGCATTGGGACAACAAGAGCACGCTGGCTTACAAGCAGGTGCCGCAAGAGGTGTTTCGCCGCTTGTGCAGCGCGCCCAACCCGACAACCTACTGGGAAGACCGCATTGCCGAGGAATACCCCAAAGGAAGGCCCATGACCTACGCCGCCGTGCCCGCAGGCACCAAAAGCTTCAATGACTTGTTTGCACCGGACGCCTAAATAAGCCAAACGACGGTTTGCAGTAATTTCGAGTGCGGGCCGCAATGGGTGAGTCGAACTTTTATTTGCTCCACTTTTGGTAGCTGCTTACGCAGGTAATTCGGGGGCTAGAGCCAGTTTTTTCATATAAGTGATGTCACTCCCAAGCGCACCCCGAAGATTCACCCATGCACCCCGCCATAGGCAAACACCGCGCAAGCATTGCTGTCATTTGCCGGCGCGGTGGCGTCAGCCGGCTGGAGGGTTTGGCGCTGCGGTTTATGACAACGATGCAGCGGGCAGCGACTTGGGCGGCTTGCGAGGTGGGTTGCCGGCGTTTTTGGGGTGCACGGCAGGTGTGGCTCACGGCGCAAGACCTTACGGCCTGGTTTACAACCTTGGCCATTGAGAAGGCGTGAATGGCACCGCAGTGGAATGAACGGCAACGTGCCACTGGCCCGGCTATTTGCGCTGCTCGCGCCGCTTTGCCGTGCATCGCCCTAAAATAAGATGCATCTAAAATACGTTTTTTTTGTAAAAATCAGAGTTAAAAGTAAATCAGCCGCTCTGTGAGCTGCGACACCAACCGCTTTCAAGGACCTTCACTATGTTTTCTAAAATGACGGTGGCCATGCGGCTGTATTTGGGTTTCGGCCTGCTCCTCGCGGTTTTGGTCGCGGTGACTACAGTTGCGGTGTTCAAGGTTCAAATCATCAACGGGTCGCTGCGCGCTAACAGTGAAACCCATGCAGCCGTTCAACGCTACGCCATTAATTTTCGTGGGTCTGCGCACGACCGCGCCATCGCGGTGCGGGACGTGGTGCTCAGTGCCTCCCCGGGTGAGCGCCAGAGTGAGGTTGCCGCCATTGACCGATTGGCAGCGTTTTATGCCCAGTCGGCAGATCCTCTTGAAGCCCTGATTGGAGCGCCTGGCGCATCACCCGAGTTGGCGACGCTGTACGCGGGCATCAAAACGATTGAACGCCAGGCCGTGGACACCACCAAGGCGGTCATTGCTGCGGTGGACGGGGGCGACATGGCGCAGGCCCAGAGCCTGTTGTGGACCAAGGCCAAACCCCAGTACGTTCTATGGCTGGCAGCTATCAACCAACTGATTGACTTTGAGGAAGAGCGCATTCAAGCCGAGAACAAAATTGCGACTGAGCAAGCCAGCGGCTTTTTGACGGTGATGTTGTTTGCGCTGGCGGCGGCACTTGCGCTCGGTGGCGCACTTGCTTGGATGATTCCGCGCAGCATTCTGTCGCAGTTGGGGGCGGAGCCTGTTGAGTTAGGGGGGGCCGCGCAGCGTGTTGCCAACGGCAATCTCAGCGCCGTGCCCAACGCCTCGCAAGCCCCCGAGGGCAGTGTGCTGTCTTCGTTGGGCAGTATGCAGGGCGGTTTGTTTGCTTTGGTGGGTCGGGTGCGGGCTGCATCAGACTCGATTGCCACGGGTTCACAGCAAATCGCGCAAGACAATAACGATTTGTCCGCCCGCACAGAGCAACAGGCCAGTGCCTTGGAACAAACCGCCGCCAGCATGGAAACACTGGGTGCCACGGTGAAGCAAAACGCCGACAGCGCCCGCCAGGCAAACCAACTGGCCATGAGCGCCAGCACGGTGGCCGTTCAAGGCGGCGAGGTGGTGAGTCAGGTGGTGGAAACCATGAAGGGCATCAATGACAGCAGTCGCAAAATCGCCGACATCATCAGCGTCATCGACGGTATTGCCTTCCAAACCAATATTTTGGCGCTGAACGCGGCGGTAGAAGCCGCCCGGGCGGGTGAGCAAGGCCGAGGTTTTGCCGTGGTGGCCAGCGAGGTGCGCTCACTGGCCGGGCGCTCAGCAGAGGCGGCGAAAGAAATCAAAACCCTCATTGGTGCCAGCGTGGAGCGAGTGACCCAGGGCACGGCGCTGGTTGACAAAGCAGGGGCGACGATGACCGAGGTGGTGAGTAGCATCAAGCGGGTGACTGACATCATGGGCGAGATCAGCGCGGCCAGCAACGAACAGGCCTCCGGTGTTGCGCAGGTGGGTGAAGCGGTGAGGCACATGGACCAGGCCACGCAGCAAAACGCAGCGCTGGTAGAGCGGATGGCAGAGGCGGCCAGCAGCCTCAAAGGCCAAGCGCAGGATTTGGTGCAGACCGTGTCCACATTCGACCTCGGCGCGGGCGATACGGGCTTCAGAAGCGCGCGGGAGCCAACCCGCTCCAGCTTAGCCATGTCCAAACCACCAGAGGGGCCGGCGCGCCGGCTGACAACGGCCAAGTCATCGTTGCCCTCCAACCCGCAGCGGGTATCGCTCCCTAAACCAGTGTCTGCGGCCGCGCCCCAATTTGCGTCCAAAGGCAAAGACAAGCCAACCACCAACACTGGCGATGACGATTGGGAAACCTTTTAAATCGAGCAGCGCTTGGGCATTGATTGGGGTTGACAGGGCGGCTTCGCAAACTGGGTTGCAGCTTTACCCACCGCTTTGGGGCATGGCGCAGCGGTCTGGCATGCTTTGCGTGCTGGTAGGCGGGTCGCTGTGGTGCGGGGATTTGCCAGCCTGGCCGCCCCAGCGCGCACCTTCTGCGGCTTCGTTTGCTCTATTTTTTATAGCGGCTTGCGCAGTCTGCACAAGGGCTACAGCATGATTTGGCATGCATATGGAGCAACCGCATTTTGGTGTGTTGTCCCACACACTGCAGCGGCTAAACATCCTAAGATGACATTTTTTAGGAGTTCACCATGAGCCTGCAAGCCACCATCAAAGACCACGTCACTTACCGCCCTGGCGACGGCGCGCCAATTGAGATTCCACCAGGCCCGGTGGAAATTGATTTGAGTGCCGACAGCGCCACCCTCAGTTGGACGGAAGAAAACGGCACCCCGGGGTTGGCTGCGATTCCCTTGACTCAGTTCAACGACTATGTCAGCCACCGCCAGATCACGTTGAAACAGTGACCACTGGATTGAGGGCTGAAACGCCGTGGGTGCCCAGAAAGAAGGCTCACGTCATGAGAAAACGCCTCAGCCCCAGTCGTTGCCGACTGAGGCTGAGGCGTTTAGCGGCCATGCGCCCCGGCGTGGGGTTTACTTCTTGGCGTTCTTCACCAAGAAATCGAGCACCAGTTTTTGCTCATCGTCATTCAGGCCAGCACGCGGGAACATGCTTTGCGTGATGCCCAGCCATTGCTTCTCGTTAAAGCCCCCCGGATCGCGCGGGCCGTGGCAGACGGTGCAGCGTTGGTAGAAAATTTTCTCACCCGGTGTCAGCGAGGCCGTGGATTTGGCGCGCAAAGCTTGTGCGCGCTCTAAACCGAAGAATGACTCGTCAAAGCTCAGGTCTTTCTTGGACACGGTCTTCGGCGGGTCAAACGCTTTCGACCCACCCGCATCGGCGTCAGTGCACTTGCGCAGGGAGGCCAGACAGGTGTTGGCTGTGGTGGCCTGTGACAGTCCACTGGAGCCGCGGCTGGACGTGAGGAAGTTCACCAATCCGTTGTTGCAGCGGCCCTTGCTGTCCAGTTGTGGCCAGGCCCCCTCGTAAATACTGACCACGCCGGGCATGATTTTGTTAGACACCCGGGCACCGACCACGAGCGAACCGCGCTCGTTGTAAAGCTCCACCAAGTCGCCGTCTTTGATGCCACGTTCTGCGGCATCTTGGGTGCTGATGGTCAGCGGCTCACGGGTTTGCACGGTGTAGCGCTTGCGCAGCGACTCGGCATTGTTCATCTGGGAGTGCAGCCGGTAGTAGGGATGCGGGCTGACCACGTGCAGCTGTCCTTTTTTGCCGTTACCCAAGTATTCACCGGGCTCCAAAAACTTGGGCATGGGCGGCATGTCGCGCAGCTTCATTTTGTCGATGCTGGCCGAGTACATCTCAATCTTGCCAGTGGGCGTGTGCAGTGCGTTTTTCTTCGGGTCTTTGCGGTAGTCGGCGTGGCGCACCCACTTGCGGGCCTCCTGAGGCACCTTGATGGGTGCCATTCCCTTGTCCCAAAATTCTTCGAATTTCATGCTGCCCACAGCAGAACTTGCCTCAAACGCTTCCTTCACATAGTCCATTTGGGACTTGCCTTCGGTGTAAGCGTATTCCACCCCACACAGCGCAGAGAGGCGACGGAAGATCTCGAAATCGTCCAGCACATCGCCGACCGGAGCCACCACTTGGCGCATCGCAAACACCTTGTCAATGCTGTAGGTGCCGCCCGAGGAGATGTCGTTGCGCTCCATGGTGGTGGTCGCTGGCAACACGATGTCGGCCCAGCGCGAAGAGCCATTCCACCAGCAGTCTTGCACGATGACGGTGTCCACCGTCTGCATGGCGCGGGCCAGCTCGTTCAGGTCTTGCTGGTGCGAGAAGAAGTTGTTGCCTGCGTTGTAAATCAACTTGACCGTGGGGTAGCTGTAGGTGCTGCCGTTGTAGGTAAAGTCTTTGCCGGGGTTGAGCAGCATTTCATTGATGCGCGATGCCGGACAAATTTTCTTCACCGGGTTGCGGCCTTGGGACATGCCCCGTGGCGCGGTTCCGCCCGACTGCACGGTGCCGCCACCGCCGTAGTGCCAAGAGAAGCCAATGCCCTGCCCTGGCAAACCGATGTTGCCCAGCATGCAGGCGAAGTTGACGATGGCCCAGTACGGCATCTCGCCATGGTGCGCGCGTTGAATGGCCCAAGAACCGGCGATCTGGGTGCGCTTGCTGGCCATGAGTTCGGCCAACTCGCGGATTTGGGCTGCTGGAATGCCCGTGA
>JBAQDW010000035.1:0-6193 GCA_049286445.1 Rhodoferax sp.
CAACATTCAAACGTGTCGGGAACCATGTGGGCCGGTAACCCCATTGACGTTGCCTGTGCTCACTTTGAAAGTTGGCGGTTCACGGTGAACTCATTCACTTCCAACACGCGGCCACATAGGGCTGTTGGCTCCCCTTTCTCGCCCGGCGGGGCGAGAGAGGGGTTGGGGGTGAGAGTGGGGGTTTCAGCGCAAGAATTGCTACACAGTCGATAGCTGCTTACGCAGGCACAGCAAGGGCTACAACTCGAAAACATCCCTCATCCTGAAAGCAGGCGTTCGCTGAAACCACACGGTTAATAGTCAAAGCGCCAGTAAGCGCCATTCGTACCTGCACCTCTTTGACGCCGGACACCCTTGGGCCTTAACAAAGCAATTGCTTGCGCGCCCGGTGCAGGCGCACGAACAGGCTGGATTCGGTGATGTTCAAGCGGGCACACACCTCCTCAGACGATTCGTCTTGCAACACCCGAAACTGCATCACATCACGCAGCCCCTGTGGCAACACCTCAATGCGATCTAAGGTGTGCTGCAACTGCTGGCGCTGCTCTGCCAGCGCGTCGGGGCCTGCCCAATCGCTGCTGATCTCCATGGCGTCGTCATCGACGCCAGCGGTGTCCAAACTGTCGTACCGAACCCGCTGGCGAATCACATCCACAATTTTGTGCTTCAACACCGCCGTCAACCAACTGCGCAAGGCCGAGCGACCTGCAAAGCTGGCCCGCCCGGTCATCACCGCCTCAAACACGTCGTGCACCAAATCTTCAGCCAACGCCGGGTCTTGCAGCTTGCGCTTGGCAAAACGAATCAAGTACTCCCGGTGCCCCAGCAAATCGTCCCAACACAGCGCCAACGGCTCGGAGCGCTCAAATGACGTCAAGCCAAAGAGCGCAGAAGGTGCGGGGGTGAGGTGTGCTGTGATCATGGTGCGTGCCGGGTGGGTGGTTGATGAGTGAACTGTGACGCCCCAAGCTCACGAGACCCTGTGCAAACCTCACAATCACCTAACATTCGCGTAAGAAACACACCCTCCCGATGACTTAGGACGATGGAAATGAAACGAATTCTCATCGCAGAAGACCAAACCGATATTCGCAACCTGCTGGTGCTGAACCTGCGCAACGCCGGCTACGAGGTCACCGACGTGGCGGACGGCGTGGCGGCGCTGGCCAGTGAAACCGCGCAAAGCAATGACTTGCTTATTCTTGACTTGATGATGCCCGGCCTGGATGGCCTGGAGGTGTGCAAGACCCTGCGCGCCCGGGGCTGCCACACCCCCATCCTGATGCTGACCGCAAAATCCACCGAGCTGGACCGGGTGCTGGGGTTGGAACTGGGGGCCGACGACTATCTGACCAAACCATTTTCTTTGGCCGAGCTGCTGGCCCGCGTGAAAGCGCTGTTGCGACGCTCAGAGCTCATGAAAGCAGCCCAGGTCGCCCAGGCGGGCGCCGCGCCCTTGAGCAACGGGGCCTTGACACTGCTGCCCTCTCGGCGCCAAGCGCAGATGAAGGGCAAAGACCTCGACTTCACCGCGCTGGAGTTTGATTTGTTGCTGTACTTTATGCAGCACCCGGGGCAGGTTTTTTCTCGCAGTCAACTGCTTAATGCCGTTTGGGGCTATACCCACGACGGGTACGAACACACCGTGACCACCCACATCAACCGCTTGCGCGCCAAGCTCGAATCCGACCCGCTGCGCCCTCAAGTGATTTTGACGGTGCGGGGAGCGGGCTACAAAATGCGCGACGCGCCACTGCAAGCGCCATGACGGTTCGCTTCAAAATTGCACTCACCATTTTCCTCACCGGGCTGCTGACCTGCATTGGGGTG
This sequence comes from Rhodoferax sp., assembly GCA_049286445.1. GTDB lineage: Bacteria > Pseudomonadota > Gammaproteobacteria > Burkholderiales > Burkholderiaceae_C > Rhodoferax. Next base: position 1,831 of record JBAQDW010000035.1, read on the forward strand.
GTGGCAACCGTGCTGTATGCGTTTGAGCGGTTTGAGCACGAGTCCACCTATTACCGCGCCAGTGCGTTCCTGGAGCGAGTGGTGCAGAAGCACAACGACATCTTCGCGATGCAAGAGCGGTTTCAAAACGACTTCAACGGATTCTTGAGCAACTTGGTCTTGTTTGAGCCCGATACACAGCTCTATTTGCTGGACACCCACGGCAAGGTGGTCGCCTCGTCCAGCGACGTGGCGCTGCCGGCCGGGTTCAAGGTCGCCATGCGCCCCGTGATGGAAGCCGCCAACCCCACCCCCATGCCCTATGTGATGGGTGATGACCCGGAAAACATGGGTGGCCCCACCATCATTGCCGCCAGAGCGGTGCACCGCTCCCTGATTCGCCAGCAAGCCGGTGCCGACGGGTACTTGTACGTGGTCAGCCGAAAAAACGGCCTGCAACAAGGCAGCCTGGCCGCTATTCTTGGAAGCTTGTCCCGCCCCACACTGGTGCTCATTCTTTCCGTCGTGGGCTTGACGACCCTTTTGGCGGCGTGGGTCACAGCAGCGGTGACGCGCCCCTTGAAACAACTCACCCAGTCAGTTGCCAACGTCACGCGCAACGGGCTTGAAGACTGGGCCAACACCACCGAGTCCCGCGCCCCCCCCACCCTGGACAACGGGGCGGTGGCAGCCAGCGATGAGATCGGTCAACTCACCCAAGGGGTCCGGGCCATGCTCCACACCGTGCACACCCAATGGAGCCTGCTGCGCCGACTCGACCACTTTCGTCGCGAAGGGGTGAGCAATTTGTCGCACGATCTGCGGTCGCCCTTGACAGCCACCGCCGCCTGCCTGGAAACCTTGGAGGCCCGCTGGGCAAACGATGAACAGCGCCGCAGTGACCGCCAGTTGATTGAAGTGGCCCTGCGCAACACCCGCAATGCGGCCCGCATGGTCCAGTCTTTGGGCGACTTGGCGCAACTCGACGAACCTGCGTTCAAGTTGCACACGCAGGTCATGGACCTCTCCGAGTTGCTGGACGACGTGGCGATACGCTTTGCAGAACGCGCCACCCGCCAAGGCGTTCGCCTTGAAGCCAACCCGGTGCCTCCCGACGCCTCAGCCCCCCCGCCACAAGGCACCACTTTTGCCTCGGTTGATGTGGAGCTTATTGAACGCGCCTTGGCCAATTTGGTTGACAACGCGCTGAAGTTTTGCCGGGAAGACGACACCATTCAACTCGAAGTTCAGGCGGTGGGAAAGCAGGTGCAAGTGACCGTGACCGACAGTGGTCCCGGCATTGCTGCGGCCGATTTGCCCCACCTGTTTGACCGTTTTTACCAAAGCCGCCAGAGCACCGCGCCCGCCACCGGCGAAGGCGGCAAGGGCTTGGGACTGGCCATTGTCAAACGCATTGTGGAAATCCATGGCGGCCAGGTGCGGGTCAGTCAAATGCCCCAAGGCGGCACCCGTGTCACCCTCGACCTGCCCACCTACGTGCCGGGGGCAACACCGCCATCCCCCTCAACCCGCCCGGCCCACCCAACTTGCTAAAGTGACCCCATGAACAATGGCAACGCACAACCCAACTACGCCACGCTGATGGTGGCGACCTGCAACGTGCTGAACCTGGCGCTGCCAGGGCGGCACTTTTACCATGGACAAAACCCGTACAACCCGCGTGAATACGATGCCAAAGTGCAGTGGCTGGGAGAGCGCTTCAGAACCCTGAATGCCGATGTCTTGGCGGTGCAAGAAGTTTGGGACGAGGCCGCACTGACCGACGCGGTGGCCAGCAGCGGGCTTCGGTACGACTTTGTGGCGGCGCCCGGGGCAGAAAACGGTCCGGGCCAAAGCGGCGCGCAAGGCACGCCCCGGGTTGGCTTGGTCACTCGGCTAAAGGTGCTGGAGGTGGCGTCTTTGGCGGACTTTCCAACCGAAGCCGTGGTGAATGTGCCGGGCCTGGGCCCGCATACCCGCTTTGAGCGCCCGCCTCTTTTGGCGACCTTGCAAATGAACCATGGGCAAGAGTTGCACGTCATCACCGCCCACCTGAAGTCCAAGCGACCCAAGTTTTTGCAGGGGGCGGACGGCAAACTGGCGGAAGACGCCGATGACCCGAAAGTTCAGGCGGTGGCTTCCCTGCGCTCACTGCTGATGCGCGCAGGCGAAGCCTTGGCCCTGCGTTTGAAAGTGGTGGCGTTGCTGCACCGCACGCGCTCGCCCCTGGTGCTCATGGGCGATCTCAACGACAGTCCGCACAGCGTGACCACCCAGCTCATTGCAGCCACCTCGCAAGTGGCCTATGACCGCAGCGCGCGCGACACGGCCTTGTACAGCGCGTGGGACGTGCAAGGCGAAGCGGCGATGCGCCGCGACGTGGCCTACTCTCACATCCACCAAGGCTACCCCGAGGTGCTTGACCAAATTTTGGTGAGCGAAGAGTTTGTGGCGACCAGCCGGCAAGCGATGGGCGACGTGCGCCGGGTGGAGGTGTTCAACGACCACCTGTTTGAAGGGCGCGACCGCAGCCACAGCGACCACGGCTTTGTACGCGCCCTGCTGCGACTGCGCCTGCCTTAACGCCCCCGTCGGCTCAGCCGCGCACGAACAGCGTCACCAGCGGCTCATCGCCCACTTGGCGGCTGCAGTGACCATGCAGAGCGGCGTCAAACGTGGCCCCTTCGGGCAAGGTGTCTGCTGAGTAGAAGTGCGCGCCTGGCCCAAAGCTGCGCCAGCTGCCGTCTTGCAAGCCAATGTCCATCTGCCCCTGCAGCACAAACAACCACTGCGGCGCGCCGGTGCAGTGAAATTCGCTGCTAAAACCGACCGGGCTTTGGCGTAACTGGTAGCCCGCAGACGGCATCAGGGGCGACAGCTGGGCGGCCGGTTTGCCTTCGCTCAAGGGCACGCTCTCCTCGCGAAAGCGGGCGCGTCCATCGGTGTCGGTGAACAAAACGATTTTGGTGAAGTGGGTCATGCAGGGCTCCTAGTGGCCGCTGTTGTACCAGAAACCAGCGCCCGCCCTTGCGCCGGCGCCCGCTGGCGCTTAGCCCGCCAACAAGGCCGCGTTGCCGCCCGCCGCCGTGGTGTTCACGGTGATGGTTTGCTCGGCACAAAAGCGGTACAGGTAGTGCGGTCCACCGGCTTTGGGGCCGGTGCCGGACAGGCCTTCGCCTCCAAAAGGCTGCACCCCCACCACGGCACCAATTTGGTTGCGGTTGATATAGACGTTGCCCACGTGTGCGGCTTTGGCCAGCGCTTGGGCGCGGCTGTCGATGCGGGTTTGAATGCCAATCGTCAGGCCATAGCCCAAGTCATTGATCTGGTCGATGACGGCCTGTGGGTCGCCCGTCCAACGCACGATATGCAGTACGGGGCCAAAAATTTCCTGCTGCATGTCGCTGATGGCGTTCACTTCAAAGGCCTGGGGTGCAATAAGGTTTGCTATATCTTTAATAGTGGCTTGCGCAGTGCTGTCATGGGCTAGCAGTGGTTTTGCCTCTAAATTCAAGCGATCCAGGTGCTTTTGAATGCCTTGGTAAGCCTCGGCGTCAATCACGGGCCCGAGGTCGGTGGCCAGGTCGGCGGGGTCACCGGCGACCAGTTCCTGGGCGCCCCCTTGGATCATCCCAATCACGTGGTCCGCAATTTCTTCATGGATGCAAATCAAGCGCAGCGCGGAGCAGCGCTGACCGGCGCTGCGAAAGGCGGACTGCATGACCGCGTCACACACCTGTTCAGGCAGTGCCGTGCTGTCAACCACCATGGCGTTGATGCCACCGGTCTCGGCAATCAGCGGCACGATGGCGCCGTCTTTGGCAGCCAGAGCGCGGTTGATGATTTTTGCCACCTGCGTGGAGCCGGTGAACACCACACCGGCCACGCCGGGGGCCGCCACCAGCGCCGCCCCCACCGTTTCGCCGGGGCCGTGCAGCAGTTGCAACGCCCCTTCGGGCACACCTGCGGCGTGCAGGAGCTTGACCGTTGCCAACGCAACCCCTGGGGTTTGCTCAGCGGGCTTGGCCAGCACGGTGTTGCCGGTGGCCAGCGCCGCAGCGACTTGGCCGGCGAAGATCGCCAGCGGGAAATTCCACGGGCTGATGCACACCCACGGGCCGCGTGCAATCAGACGCAACTCGTTGGTCTCGCCGGTGGGGCCGGGCATGGCGACCGGGACCATGATGCGTTGCGCCTCATTGGCGTAGTAGCGCAAAAAGTCCACCGCCTCTCGCACCTCACTCACCGCATCGCCCCAGGTTTTGAAGGCTTCTTTGACCAGCAAGGCGCAGAAGAAAGGGGTCTGCTTTTCCAACTCATTGGCAGCGCGACGCAACACGGCAGCCCGCTCTTGCACCGGCACTTTGCTCCATTTTTTATAGCT
>JBAQDW010000036.1:0-23240 GCA_049286445.1 Rhodoferax sp.
TAGCGACGCTTGGAACCACCCAGCACCTTGATGCACAGGACGGACTTTGCGCCAGTATTGTCGGCAACTTCTAATCTTGATTCTGCTTGGATCATTTCATTTGTTCCCAACTTGCACCAGAAGCATCCACCACCTTGCCGGTAGCCGATTACTTCCAATCAGTCTTGGGCCCGTCGTCCATGACATGAACCACTCACATCACTTCCTTTGGGCAGATACTTCATACTTTTTCAAGCGAAGCCCACTATTATGCAGGCAGCTTATTGTTTTGGCAAGCTTTTTTAGGCAGGCAGTGTCAAATAGTGTTTTGTCAGTGCAATGAAGTGGTCTGTTTTAGGGTCTAGGCCTGTTTCCTGCCTCAGAATTTCTCCTACTTGGGCGGCGACTTCAGCGGCTTTTCTGGCATCCAGAAATAGCAGTCTCGACCGCCTCGCCAACATGTCTTCGACGGTAATGGCGTATTCGTTTCTCGCTGCGAACCGAACCATTGCGTCGGTCAAGCCTTCGGTCAACACGTGGTCAAAGCCAGGCATTGCGAGCACGTACTTTATGTCTGATCCATAGGAATGTGCACCCGGCGGTTCACAAATGGATTTGATCTGGCCTTGGGGCATATCTGACCCTACAACCTTCAACCTGACGGTGACGCCGCTGTTTCGACGCTCAATCAAAGAATGCTTAGCACAACTCTCCAAAACGTCCTCTGCCATCGCCCGGTAGGTGGTCCACTTGCCTCCAGTCACGGTGACCAACCCACTGCGACTCACCAGTACCGTGTGCTCACGACTCAGTTTTTTGGTGTTGCCACCCTCATCGTCTTGCGGCTTGACCAAAGGTCGCAACCCGACCCAGACACTCTTCACGTCTGCCCTGACAGGCGCGCGCTTGAGGTAGCGGGCTGATTCACTCAGAATGAAGTCAACCTCCTCTTTGAACGGCGTCGGCTCCTGGGCCAAATCTTGTCGAGGCGTGTCGGTCGTTCCTAAAATAACTTTTCCCAGCCACGGGACCGCAAACAGCACACGCCCATCCGCTGTTTTCGGAACCATCAACCCGACATCCGCGTCCAAAAATTCCCGGTCAACGACCAAATGAACGCCTTGGCTTGGCGCCAGCATGGGTTTTGTCAAACTCTTACCGTCAACGTCGTTAACAGCGCCATCTTTAACCCTCAACTCATCGACCCAGACACCAGCGGCGTTCACAATGCAGCCCGCAGAGACCATGAATGTGGCGCCTGACAAGGTGTCAACACAACGCAGGCCGCTGATCTTCCCGTTGTCGTACCGCAACTCTTCGGCCCGACAATAATTGACCAATAGAGCGCCACGCGATGCAGCAGTTCGCGCCAAGGCCAAGGCCAACCTCGCGTCGTTGAATTGCCCGTCCCAGTATTTCACCCCGCCTTTGAGCCCCTCGGGCAAGGCTGTTGGCAGTTGCGCCAGCGTTTCAGCGCGGTTTAATAACTCGGTACGTCCCAACCCCGCTTTGCCAGCCAGCGCGTCGTACATCTTGAGCCCCACACCATAGAAGGGTGTCTCCCAATATTTATAGGACGGCATGATGAAGGACAGTGGCTGAGCCAGGTGCGGCGCATTGTTCAGAAGTGTGGTGCGCTCATGTAACGCCTCACGCACGAGCGAAATGTTGCCTTGCGCTAAATAACGCACGCCTCCGTGCACCAGCTTGGTCGATCGAGAAGAGGTGCCTTTTGCAAAGTCATCCGATTCCACCAGAACCACACTAAAGCCACGCGCCGCCGCATCCAGAGCCACGCCTAACCCAGTTGCGCCACCTCCCACAATGGCGATGTCGTAGTGATGCGGCTGGGCAAGCCGGGCAAGCAGATCCTTCCGGATGGTCGGTAGTGGCGATGTATCAATTGACATAGTTAGGTTTTTCGATTTTGAAGGGCAAAGAGCCGCAGGTCAGTCCGTGACTCAGGTGCTCACTCACTGGCGAAAAAGGCCGTGTAAGTCATACTTGCACGGCCTTTTCGCTCAATGATTCGCCAAAAGGCGGTTTAGCGGACCTTTCCGTTTTTCCAAGCCGTTAGCAGGGTGTCATACGCGATCGTTTCGCCCTTTGGCTTTTCGTTGGCCAGTTTCTTCCACGGCGCACCTTTGTCGCTCAGCCATTTATTGGCGTCACTCTTAGGATTCAGCTTCGGCGGGCAGTTTGCCATGCCCGCGCGCTCCAAGCGCGCCATCACTGCATCCATTTCTTCAGCGAGATTATCCATGGCAGCCTGCGGGGTCTTTTCACCCGTCACGGCCACAGCCACGTTTTTCCACCATAACTGTGCCAACTTGGGATAGTCTGGGACGTTCGTTCCCGTCGGTGTCCACGCCACACGCGCTGGGCTGCGATAGAACTCAACCAAGCCACCCAACTTTGGCGCCATATCAGTCATGGCCTGTGAACGGATGTCAGACTCGCGAATTGGCGTCAATCCAACCACCGTTTTCTTCAACGACGTTGTTTTCGCGGTCACGAACTGCGCATACAACCAAGCTGCTGCCACTTTGTTGGCATCATGGTCCTTGAAGAAGGTCCATGATCCGACATCTTGGTAGCCGTTTTGCATGCCCTGCTTCCAGTAGGGGCCATTGGGGCCGGGGGCCATGCGCCATTTCGGAGTGCCATCGGCGTTAACAACTGGCAAACCTGGCTTGATCATGTCAGCCGTGAAGGCGGTATACCAAAAAATTTGCTGTGCAATTTCGCCCTGGGCCGGAACCGGACCTGATTCACCAAAGGTCATGCCCATGGCTTCTTTGGGTGCATATTGCTTCATCCAGTCGATGTACTTGGTGAGCGCATAGACCGCAGCAGGCGAGTTGGTTGCGCCACCCCGGGAGACCGAAGCCCCTTGTGGGGTACAGCCATCTGCGGAGGCGCGAATGCCCCATTCGTCTACTGGCTTGCCGTTGGGAATACCGATATCGGCGGAACCCGCCATGGACAACCATGCATCAGTGAAGCGCCAGCCCAACGAAGGGTCTTTCTTGCCATAGTCCATGTGGCCGTAAATGGGCTTGCCATCGATGGTCTTGACGTCGTTGGTAAAGAAGGCGGCTATGTCTTCGTAGGCGCTCCAATTCAATGGCACACCCAGGTCATAGCCATACTTGGCTTTGAACTTGGCTTTCAACTCAGGTTTTTCAAACAGGTCGGCGCGAAACCAATACAGGTTAGCGAACTGCTGATCGGGCAACTGATACAACTTGCCATCAGGGGCAGTGGTGAAACTGGTGCCGATGAAGTCTTTGACATCCAACCCGGGATTGGTCCACTCTTTTCCGCTGCCGCTCATGTAGTCGGTCAGGTTCATGATCTTGCCGTAACGGTAGTGAGTCCCGATCAAATCAGAGTCCGTGATCCAGCCGTCGTAAATTGCTTTACCTGACTGCATGGACGTTTGCAGCTTCTCAACCACATCGCCCTCGCCAATCAAATCATGGGTCACCTTGATGCCTGTGATTTCCGCGAATGCCTTGGCCAGCGTCTTGGACTCATATTCATGCGTTGTCAGCGTTTCGGAGACAACAGAAATCTCCTTCACGCCTTTGGCCTGCAGTTTTTTAGCGGCATCAATGAACCACTTCATTTCCGCCGCTTGCTGCGTCTTGGACAGCGTAGACGGTTGGAATTCACTGTCAATCCACTTCTTGGCCGCCGCTTCGTCGGCCCAACCTGGGCCGGATGCGGCGCATGCCATCGCCACGGCCAATACGGAATATTTCAATTTCATTGCCAGTCTCCTCAGATCAAAAAACCCCTGTTTAGAAGGCAGCAACAGCTCCAGGGGGTAAACAAGCCATTGCTTTACTCATGGGCTAGCCCTTGCGCATGATGAATGCGAGCAAGCCCATCGACACGACAAAGCTGATCCAGATAGAGGGGTCAGCCTCCAAGGTCAGCCACTCCGCCATCCAACCGCTCAAGCCGACAAAAGCCAGATTGGTGTAGGCGGCCGCCAACAAGCCGATAAACAGCCGGTCTCCACGCGTGGTAGCGATGGGAAGAAAGCCCTTTCGCATGGTTGTTGGGGACTTGATTTCCCAAACCGTCATACCGACCAGCATCAGCCCGATGCAGCTAAAAAATACGGCCACGGGCGTGGTCCATGCCATCCATTGGTACATAGTGACCTCCTGTTAGACGCGGCCCATCGCGAAACCCTTCGCGATGTAATTTCGAACAAACCAGATCACGATCGCGCCCGGCACGATGGTGAGTACGCCAGCAGCGGCTAAGGTGGCCCAGTCCATGCCTGACGCCGAAATGGTTCGCGTCATGGTGGCTGCAATGGGTTTGGCATTCACACTGGTCAGGGTCCGCGCCAGCAGCAACTCCACCCAGCTGAACATAAAGCAGAAGAATGCAGCGACTCCGACGCCTGCCTTAATCAGTGGCAGAAAGATTTGGACAAAAAAGCGGGGAAAGGAGTAACCATCAATATAGGCTGTTTCGTCGATTTCTCTTGGAATGCCACTCATAAAGCCCTCCAAGATCCAAACCGCCAACGGAACGTTGAACAGCAGGTGTGCCAGCGCGACCGCCAAGTGGGTATCCATCAGACCCACCGAGCTGTACAACTGAAAGAACGGCAGTAAAAACACCGCGGGCGGCGTCATTCGATTGGTCAGCAACCAAAAGAAAACGTGCTTGTCGCCCAAAAAGCTGTAGCGGGAAAATGCATACGCGGCGGGCAACGCCACGGTGAGTGAAATCACCGTATTGATCGCGACATAGATCATGCTGTTGATGTAACCGGAGTACCAGGCCGGGTCCGTCAAAATGGTTTTGTAGTTATCCCAAGTGAAGTGTTCTGGAAACAAAGAAAAACCGGCGACGATTTCATTGTTGGTCTTGAACGACATGTTGATCATCCAGTAGATGGGCAACAAAGCAAACACGATGTAGGCGATGAGGAACAGCGTCCTCTTCTGAAACTTTGGCTTAGTCATGACCACCCTCCTTTTCCTGGGTGCCAACACGTTGCATCCAGTTGTACAAAATAAAACACAGCAGCAAGATGATCAAAAAGTAGATCAGCGAGAACGCAGCGGCGGGTCCCAAGTCGAACTGCCCCACCGCTTTTTGTGTCAAAAACTGAGACAAGAACGTAGTCGAATTTCCTGGTCCGCCGCCCGTCAGCACAAAGGGTTCGGTGTAAATCATGAAACTGTCCATGAAGCGCAGCAGCACAGCAATCATCAACACCCCCCGCATTTTTGGCAGCTGCACATAGCGAAAGACATCAAGCTTGCTCGCCCCGTCAATGCTGGCTGCCTGGTAATAGGCATCAGGAATAGAGCGCAGACCCGCATAGCCCAGCAACGCCACCAGCGGCGTCCAGTGCCAGACATCCATCAGAAGTACCGTCAGCCAAGCGTGTGTGGCGTTGCCCGTGTAGCTATAGTCAATCCCCATGCCCTGTAAGGCGGCCCCCATCAGACCAATGTCGGTGCGACCAAAAATCTGCCAAATCGTGCCCACTACATTCCAGGGAATTAGCAAGGACAGTGAGACGATAACCAGCACTGCAGAAGATTTCCAGCCCGTCGCGGGCATGGACAGGGCGAGCAAAATACCCAAGGGCAGCTCGACAGCCAAGACTGAGAACGAGTAGATCAGCTGCCTCACCAACGCACCATGCAACTCTTCATCACGCATGATGGCGGCAAACCACTCGGTGCCCACGAATACCCGTCGGTCCAGTGAAATGATGTCTTGGACTGAATAGTTGACGACCACCATCAACGGCAAGATGGCCGAGAAGGCAACGCAAATCAGCACGGGCAGAACCAAAAACCACGCTTTCTGGTTCACCGGTTTAATGGTGGTGCTCATCGCACAATCTCCTCATTCTTGTAAAAGCAAGTGTGTTCACCCATCATCTTCAGCCAGATGGGGGCGCCAATCGTCAACTGATCCGTGTCCGACGACAGTCGTGCTTTGATGGTGTAACCCGCGCGCTTGGCACTCAGCATCACGTGCGTGCCCACGTCTTGCACGTGGGCAACTTTCATTTCCACAGCCCCTTCGGCGTGCGCAGGGGTGACCGACACGTATTCCGGCCGAATACCGATCTTGATGTCTCCCATGGGCAAGGTACGCCCAGGCGGCAAGGCAAGCGTTTGACCTGCCAAATCAATGCCATTCACGCCTGACACCCCAGGCAGAAAGTTCATACCAGGTGAGCCAATAAAATGCCCCACAAAAGTGTGACTGGGACGCTCAAACAGGTCCGCAGGCGATCCCACCTGAACCGCGCGGCCTCGCGTCATGACCACCACTTGATCCGCGAAGGTCAGCGCCTCCACTTGGTCGTGCGTGACGTAGATCAGCGTCAACTTCAGCTCATGGTGAATTTGCTTAAGTTTGCGACGCAGCTGCCACTTCAGGTGCGGGTCAATCACCGTCAGCGGCTCATCGAACAACACCGCAGACACATCGGGCCGCACCAACCCGCGCCCCAGCGAAATTTTCTGCTTGGCGTCAGCCGACAAGCCAGACGCGCGCTGATTGAGCTGACCACTCATTTCCAGCATCTCCGCAATTTCACCAACACGCTTGTTGATTTGCTCTTTCGGCATTTTGCGGTTGCGCAGAGGAAAGGCCAGGTTCTCGGCCACCGTCATCGTGTCGTAAATCACCGGAAACTGAAACACCTGCGCAATGTTGCGCTGCTGAGGCGTGGCGCCAGTCACATCTTTGCCATCAAAAATCACCCCTCCTTGGGAAGGCGTGACCAATCCGGACATGATGTTCAAGAGCGTGGTCTTGCCGCACCCCGAAGGGCCAAGCAAAGCGTAAGCGCCACCGTCCTCAAACGCCATCTTCAATGGCAACAGGGCGTAGTCACTGTCTTGCTTGGGGTTGGGTTTGTAGGCATGGGCCAAATCAAGTTCTATACGAGCCATATCAGCGTCCTCCGCCCCGCACAGGAGACAGCAACAGCATCCCCTCGGCGTCAAACACATAAATTTGTGCAGGGTTGAAATAAAGAGGCACTTGCGCGCCCCAATCAAAATAATGAACCCCCGTGAGCTGCGCCACCAGCTCGCCCACCGGGGTCTTCAGATGGACAAAGGTATCTGAACCGGATATTTCAGCCAGCTCCACCTTGCCCATGACAGTGACATCACCCTCTGCCGCGCTCACCCGCAAGGAGCCTGCCCGCATACCCACCGTCAACTGGGGTGACGGCGTCGCAGGCAGTTCCAAAGGCAGCAGCGGTCCACCGACCAGCTGAACGCCACCCGTGGCCACTGCGTTGGCGGCGATCAAATTCATGGGGGGGTCACTGAACGCTCGCGCCACGCGAAGTGACTTGGGTTGGTGGAACACCTCGGACGTCGGGCCGTACTGCAACAACTCACCCGCATCCAGAACAGCGGTGTACCCGCCCAGCAACAAGGCCTCACCCGGCTCCGTCGTGGCGTAAATGACAGTGGAATCACCCGCCGAGAAAAGGTCCGTCAACTCGTCGCGCAACTCCTCTCGCAATTTGTAGTCCAAATTGACGAGCGGTTCATCGAGCAACATCAAAGGCGCCGCCTTGGCCAAGGCCCGCGCCAGGGCAACGCGCTGCTGCTGTCCGCCTGACAGCTCGGCGGGAAGGCGGTCGAGAAACATTTCGATGTGAAGCTTTTCGGCCAGTTCGCGCACCCGCTGGTCAATGTTCTTTTCCCCGCGTAATTTCAAAGGCGAGGCGATGTTGTCGCGCACCTTCATCGACGGGTAATTGATGAACTGCTGGTACACCATGGCGACATTGCGCTCGCGCACGGGCACGCCCACCACGCTCTTCCCATCCACCTTGACTTCGCCGCTGGAAGGCACATCGAGCCCCGCCATGATGCGCATCAGGCTGGTCTTGCCAGATTGTGTCGCCCCCAGCAGCACGGTAACCGCCCCGCTTAAGGGAGCTAAGCTCATGTCGTACAACCACGTTTGTGGCCCGACCTTTTTGCTGATGCTCTCAAGAGTCAACTGCATTGCGCTACCTTTACTGAAGAAATTAAATCGGAAACGAATTGGATATTCGCTTCATTAAATTATTATTCGTTTTGATTCGTTTTCTCTTGGTATTTACCCTATATAAATTCCTTTTGTTTCGTTTTAAAGTGGATCCACTGTTCGCTGCGCATTTATTACCCTAACAAAACAAGCATGAATCCCAACCCCAGACAACTCAAACTGCTTGCCGTGGTTCAAGCTCACGGCTCCGTCACGGTGGAGTTTTTGGCAGACACCCTCGGTGTCACACTGCAAACGGTGCGACGCGATATTCAGCGCATGGCTGACGAAGGCTTGCTGACGCGCTTTCACGGTGGGGTTCGGGTGCCCAGCTCCACGGTGGAAAACATTGCCCACCCGCAACGTGAAAGTCTGAACGTGCAGGGCAAGCAGCGCATCGCCCAGGCCATCGCCTTGGCCGTGCCCAACGATTGCTCGCTTATTTTGAACATTGGCACCACCACGGAAGCCGTGGCACGCGCCTTGCGCCACCACACGGGCTTGCGGGTGATCACCAACAACCTGAATGTCGCCCTGATCTTCAGCGCCAACCCCCAATGCGAAGTCATCGTGGTGGGGGGTGTGGTGCGGGGGCGCGATCGGGGCATCGTCGGCGAGGCCGCCGTTGACTTCATTGGCCAGTTCAAGGTAGACATTGCCGTCATTGGTATTTCCGGCATCGAAGACGATGGCTCCCTGCGCGATTACGACTACCGCGAGGTCAAGGTGTCCCAAAAGATCATCTCCCACGCCCGCGAGGTCTGGCTGGCCGCCGATGGGAGCAAATTCAACCGCCCCGCCATGGTCGCCGTCGGACATTTGTCACAAATTGACCGCTTGTTCACCGACGCGCCGCCGCCCGACCCTTTCCCCGCCTTGCTGGACGAGGCTCAGGTGCGTTGCGACATTGCAGCCCCCTGAAAACAGCCCCTTTATTTACCGATTACCGAGCGCTCACCATGACTTACCTCCTCGCTTTGGACCAAGGCACCTCCAGCTCCCGCAGCATCGTCTTTGACGCCGCCGGTCACACCGTGGCACAGGCCCAACGGGAGTTGAACCAGATTTACCCTCAACCAGGCTGGGTCGAGCACGACCCCCAAGAAATCTGGCGCACCCAACTCGCCACCGCTCGCGAGGTTCTGCTCAAAGCGGGCATTGAAGCCAAGGACGTGCGGGCCATTGGCATCACCAACCAGCGGGAAACCACGGTGGTGTGGAACCGCCGCACCGGGCTGCCCATTCACCACGCCATCGTTTGGCAAGACAGGCGCGCTGAACCGACTTGTATTGCGCTGCGTGAACGCGGTTTGGCGGACACCATCCGGCAAAAAACCGGTTTGCTGGTGGATGCTTATTTCTCAGGCACCAAACTCAAATGGTTGCTCGACAACGTGGGGGGCGCCCGCGCCCTGGCGGAAAACGGTGAACTGGCGTTTGGCACCGTGGACAGCTGGCTGATGTGGCGCTTGACGAATGGCGCAGTGCATGCCACTGACGTGAGCAACGCGGCGCGGACCATGCTGTTCAATGTGCACACCAACCAATGGGACCCTGAGTTGCTCCAGGCACTGGATATTCCTGCCGCCATGATGCCTGTCGTTCACCCCTCCAGCGCCCACTTTGGCGAGGTCACGCCCGACCTGTTGGGCCATGCCATTCCCATTGGCGGCGTGGCGGGAGACCAGCAAAGCGCGTTGTTTGGGCAGGCCTGCTTCACGGCCGGTATGGCCAAAAACACTTACGGTACCGGCTGCTTCATGCTGATGCACACCGGCGACCAGTTCGAAACCTCGCACAACGGCTTGATCACCAGCGCAGCCGCCCAAACCACCAGCGCGCCGGCTTATGTGTTTGAAGGCAGCGTGTTTGTGGGTGGCGCCGTGGTGCAGTGGTTGCGTGACGGACTCAATGCCATCAAAGGCAGTGGCGAAGTGCAGACGCTGGCCGAAAGCGTACCGGACTCCGGCGGCGTGATGATGGTGCCAGCCTTCACCGGCCTGGGCGCGCCGTACTGGAACCCCGATGCGCGAGGCACCATCACCGGGCTGACACGCGGTAGCACCGTGGCCCACATTGCACGGGCGGCGCTGGAAAGCATTGCCTTCCAAAGTGCGGCCCTGCTGCAGGCCATGAGCCGTGATGCGATTGACGCGGGCATGCCAGCTGTGTCCGAGCTGCGCGTGGACGGCGGCGCCTGTATCAATGACTTGCTGATGCAATTCCAGGCCGACTTGCTGGGCATTCCCGTGGTGCGCCCGGCCGTGACCGAAACCACTGCGCTGGGGGCCGCTTATCTGGCCGGTCTGTCCACAGGGGTTTACAACAGCACGGACGAACTGTCGGATCTGTGGCGAGCCGACCGTCGCTTCTTGCCCACGCTGGCCCCGCACCGGGCGAAAGAACTCATGGAAGGTTGGGAGCACGCGGTGCGGCAAACGGTGGCGCTCTAGTCCGGGTTTGGCTTCGTTTTTTGTTTAGACTCGTTTGATTCAGGGCCCACCTGGCGCCCCACCACCCGAGGACATTCAATTGAACGAACATATTGCATTCATTGGCGGGGGCAATATGGCCAGCGCCATCATCGGCGGGCTAATCGCCCAGGGCACACCTGCTGCGGCCATTGACGTGGTTGAACCTTTTGCCGAAGCGCGTGCCAAGCTGCTCAGCAGCTTTGGCATCACCGCCCAGGCGGAAGCGGGGCCCTTTCTGTCACAAGCCGATCTGCTGGTGTGGGCCGTGAAACCCCAAACTTTTAAAGAGGCGGCAGCGTCAGTGCGGGCGCACAACCAGCACGGCTTGCACCTGAGCGTGGCAGCGGGTATTGCCAGTGACAGCATTGCGCGCTGGCTCCGAAATGAACGGGTGGTGCGCGCCATGCCCAACACGCCGGCACTGATTGGCAAAGGCATCACCGGGCTGTTTGCACGGGCCCAAGTCACCGAATCCGACAAGGCGCTGGTTAACCAGGTGATTGCCACCACGGGGGAACTCATTTGGTTAGACGCCGAGACGCAATTGGATGCGGTGACGGCCCTGTCAGGCTCCGGTCCGGCCTATATGTTTTATTTCATGGAAGCCATGACGGCGGCAGGCGTCGAGATGGGCCTGCCCAAAGACACCGCCTACCGCCTGGCCGTGGCCACCTTCACAGGTGCGGGCGAATTGGCACACCGCTCCGACGAGGCGCCCGAGGTGCTGCGCGCGCGGGTGACCTCCAAGGGCGGCACCACCTATGCGGCGCTGTCGTCCATGGAGCAGGACGACATCAAGGGCCAATTTGTTCGCGCCATGCACGCTGCTGGGCAGCGGGCCAAAGCCTTAGGTGAGGAATTTGGCACGGATTGATCGAACACCGGGCCCGCCCCGGCAACGCCTCACGCCAGCGTGGTGCTCGCCACCACGCCCACAAACAGCGTGAAACCCAACCAATGGTTCAGGCGAAAGGCTTTGAAACAGCCTTCTCGCGTGCGGGTTCGGATCAAGGTGAAATGCCAGGCCACCTGTACCAGTGCCAGCGCAATTGCTATATAAAACAGAGCGCCTTGCGCAATAGCATCTAGGGCTAGAGCCCAAATAGCTATATAAGCCACATAGCAGGCCATGACCACCGCCACATCCCAGCGGCCCAGCGTGATGGCGGAGGTTTTCATGCCGATAAGCAAGTCGTCATCCCGGTCCACCATGGCGTATTCGGTGTCATAAGCCACCACCCACAACAGGTTGCCCAGCAACAGCACCCAGGCCAGCAACGGCACGCTCTGGCGCATGGCAGCCCCGCTGAAGACGCCGTTGCCCAACACCGCCGCAAAGGCCATCGGTATGCCAAAGCTAAAGGCCACACCCAGCACCGCCTGTGGCATGGAGACAAAGCGCTTGGCATAGGGGTAAATTAACGTCACCACCAAAGCCACCACGGACCACGCCACCGTCACGGCATTCGTCGTAAGAACCAGCAGAAAAGCCAGCAGGGCCAGCACCGCGCCCAGCCCCAGAGCTTCTTTCACCGTCACCGCGCCGGTGGTCACCGGGCGACCGGCCGTGCGCTTGACGTGGCGGTCAAACTCGCGGTCGGCCACATCGTTAATGCAACACCCCGCACTGCGCATCAAGATGGTGCCCAGCGTGAACACCGTGATCAAATGCCAACCCGGAAAACCGCCAGCCGCCACCCACAGGGCAGTGAGCGTGGGCCACAGCAGCAGCAGCCAGCCCGCAGGACGGTCCCAACGAATCAGGGCCAAATACAAAGACGCTTTGCGGCGCGGCCCCGGCGCGTTCAACGCGGCGCTCACAGGCCGAGGTGGCGCAGGTCCAAGCGCCCTCCCAACAACGGCGGGCACCAGAAGAACGCGCCTGTCACGGGCCGGGAGAACGTGAACAGGGCGTCGGTCACGCCGTCGTCCAGCCCCGCCATGCGCCGAATCTGCGCTTCAAACGCGTCAAACGACTTGCCGAACGACACAAACACCAAGCCCGCACTTTGCCCCTCTGACCAAGGCATGGAACGCCGAACCACAAAAGCGGCGGGCGCAAAGCTCTCCTGCTCCACCCGCTTCACGTGGGCGGACGCGGGAGCGTCAGCCAACTCTTCGTTGTCGCGGCGTCGCCGTCCATAGGCATGGTCTTGCTCGATGCCCGTCATCGCCTCGAACGCGTCCAGGTTGTGCACCCACTGCTGCACCGCCATGAAGGTCGAACCGTCCAGGCCCGAGCCAGCGCCTTGCAACGCCACCGCCGAGACCGCCTCATCACCCTCGGGGTTCTCGGTGCCGTCTTCATAGCCCGTCAAATCCCGTCCGTGGCCGTTGGGGCCTTTGCCATGGCGAAACGCATCAATCAATTTATCCAGCTGAAACGCGGGTGACAGCGCGGCCTCCACTTGGCGGGTGAGGTGAACCAAATCGCCCCGGTCGTTCGCGCGCAGCCAAACGCACAGCGAGGTCGGCGTGCTGGGCACGGGAATTGCGCCGGCGTCCAGGGCGGCCATGGCGTGCAGGCCCGGCACCTCGGCCCCTAACGCCTCCACCAACTCCGGCCCCAGCCCCACCAAGACCGTCAGCCCATCCACCACATCAGCGAACCGGCGCAACTGGTCACGCACCGCCAAACCGTCTTTCACGGCATAGAACAAATAACGACCCGCGGCGGGGACAGGCGCCAACACGGCGGCTTGGGACGAAGGCATTCCAGACACTCCTATTTACGACAAACGGGTCACGCCGGGCAATTCGCAGGCGTAAATGGCATTGCGCAAGGCGGCAATCGCCTCGTAGCGGGTAAAACTGCGCCGCCACGCCAACACCACCCGGCGGGTGGGCGGGTTCTGCTGAAACGGCAGGTATTTAACAAACGGGTCTTCGCCTCGCTTGACGTGCGGCTTGGGGTTCAGCGCCTCGCTGGGCACACTCAAACGCGGCACCAGCGTGACGCCCATGCCAGCGGCCACCATGTGTTTGATGGTCTCCAGCGACGAGCCTTCAAAACTCTTGCGAATCCCCTCGGTGTTGCTGGAAAAACGCGCAAACTCCGGGCACACCTCCAGCACGTGGTCGCGAAAACAATGGCCGCTGCCCAGCAGCAACATCGTTTCTTGCTTGAGTTCTTCCGTGCTCACCGTGTCGTGCGCGGCCAGTGCGTGCTGGGCCGGCACGGCGGCCAGAAACGGCTCGTCGTAGAGCGGCGCCAGGGCCAGCCCCGCGTCCGGAAACGGCTCGGCCAGAATGGCGCAGTCAATCTCCCCCGTGCGCAACATCTCCAGCAGCTTGACGGTGAAATTCTCTTGCAGCATCAGCGGCATTTGCGGCGTGTGGGTGATCATCTGGCGCACCAAATCGGGCAACAGGTAAGGTCCAATGGTGTAGATCACGCCCAGCGTGAGCGGGCCGTCCAACGGGTCTTTGCCGCGCTTGGCGATTTCTCGAATGTGGGTGGCTTGTTCCAGCACACTTTGTGCCTGGCGAACAATTTCTTCACCCAAATGCGTCACCGACACCTCGTTGGCACTGCGCTCAAAGAGCTTGACTTCCAGCTCTTCTTCCAGCTTTTTAACCGCCACGGACAAGGTCGGTTGCGACACATGGCAGGCCTCAGCCGCACGGCCAAAATGGCGTTCTCGGGCCACGGCCACAATGTATTTGAGTTCGGTAAGCGTCATGCCGCCATTGTTGCACCCAATTCGGGGGCAAAGCCCTGCACGGCGTTCAGCGCGGCATCAAAGCCCCACATTGCCAGCATTGCTCAAACCCGCCTTCCACCAGCTCACCACAGGTGCAAAACCACCGTTGTTGCGGCACGTTTTGCAGGTCGTGAAGCAGCGCGCGCGCCCGCGCCTCCTGCTGATCATGGTGAATCCAAACTTCGGGTAAACACTGGTCGGGTGGCAAGCCGCCGGCTAAACCAGAGAGGTAGGCGCGCTCCACACTGCTGTCAATGCCCTCCACGGCCAAAGCGTCGGCCCAGAGGGTGGCAATAGCAAGATTGGGGGCTTGGGTCAGTCGCAGCATGGCGGTGAGGATAAGCGCTATCGGTTTCGCAGGGCCCAACGGGGTTCTGACACCACGATTTGACCGGTCACTTGACTGTCGTTACCTGTTGCTTTTTTAGTATTTGATTTGATTTGGTGCGATCGACGGCGTAGCCATTCTTGCGCTGCAACCCCCACTCTCACCCCCAACCCCTCTCTCGCCCCGCCGGGCGAGAAAGGGGAGCTCAACAGCCCTATGTGGCCGCGTGTTGGAAGTGGATAAGTTCACCGTGGACCGCCAACATTCAAAGTGAACACGGGCAGCGTCAGTGGCGTCACCAGCTCACGCGGTTCCCGGCGAGTTTGAATGTTGCCCGTTGCGCGTGAACGCCACCCCATACAAAGCGTTGGCCACATACGGTTGTTAAGCTCCCCTTTCCGCCCCGGCGGGGGTGGAGAGGGGTTGGGGGAGAGGGGGGGAATGAACAAGGCTTTGAAACGTCTGCAATCTCGTCCCGCAAGGCCTTTGAATGACTTTTATGCCGCCAGCCCTTATAAGACCTGCGCAAGCAGCTACTGAAAATGTAGCAATTCTTACGCTGCAACCCCCGCTCTCCCCCTCCCCTGCCCCTGCTTCAATCAGACGTCCCATCACTCCACACAGGTGATTCCTGCCATGTGGCCGCCCAAAGCGGCAAGTGCTGGGACGGCATGGGCCGGGCGATGCCGAAACCTTGCACCAGTTCACAGCCTATTTGAAGCAACAGCGCGCCGTGCTCTCGCGTCTCCACCCCTTCGGCCACCACTTGGCGATGAAAAGCGCTTGCGAGGCTGATGACACCCTCCAGAATGGCGAGATCGTCGGGGTCTTCCAGCATGTTGCGCACAAAGCTGCGGTCAATTTTGAGGGTCGCCACCGGCAGGCGCTTCAGGTAGGTCAATGAGGAATAACCGGTTCCAAAATCGTCCAATGCCATGGACACCCCGATGGCGCGGCAGTCGTCAATCACCTGGCACACCTGTGCCAGTTCGCCCAGGGCACTGGTTTCCAGCACCTCCAACTCCAACGCCCCCGGCTTCAGCAAGGGATGGTGCGCCAAGATGCTGCCCAATCGAGACACGAAGTCCGGGCGCTGCAACTGAAGCGCTCCCACGTTAACGCTCACCTGAATGCCCAAGCCCGCGTCGCGCCAAGCGGCTTGGTCCCTTAAGGCGGTTTCAATCACCCACTCCCCTAGCTCAACGGCCAGCGGGTGGTCTTCAATTAGAGGCAAAAACTCAAACGGGGGGCGCAAGCCATGGTCCGGGTGTTGCCAGCAAATGAGCGCTTCAGCGCCCACCACCGCGCCCGTGCGCAAGTTCACTTTGGGTTGGTAGTGCAGCACAAATTCACGCGCCTCCAGCGCTTGGCGTAACCGGGACACCTCTTCATGGCGACCGCGCAAACTGCGGTCTTGCTCGGTATCGAAGATGAGGTAGCCGTTCTTGCCCTTCGACTTGACTTGGTACATGGCTTGGTCCGCCTGGCGGAGCAGCTGCCCCGCATCCACATCTTGCTCCTCGTCCATTTGAGGGTAGAAGGCAATGCCAAGGCTGGCTGACACCGCCAACTCAAATCCATTGAACTCGACGGGCTCGGCGACAGCGGCCAACAAACGCGCAAACAGCGGGGAATCCTCAGTCAAATCAAGCAAGACCGCCACAAACTCGTCACCGCCCATGCGCGCCACGCTGTCGCCCTCCCGAAGCGCGTGCCGCATGCGAGCCGCCAGCGTGACCAGCAAATAGTCGCCGGCCTCATGGCCATGCCCGTCGTTGACCGCCTTGAAACCATCCAAATCCAAAAACACCACCGCCAGCCGCTGATGGCTGCGCTTGGCGTGCGCCATGGCCTGTTGCAAACGGTCGGTCAGCAGCACCCGGTTGGGCAGCCCGGTCAGCATGTCGAAGTGCGCCATGCGCTGCAGCGCGGCTTGTTGTGCCTTGAGCGCCGAGACGTCGTGAATCGCGACCTGAATGGCAGGCTGCCCTTGGTAAACAATGGCGGTGCCTTGGACCTGGACATCAATAGGGGTTCCATCGACCCGCAGAAATCGCGCCTCCGTCATGGAAAGCGCAGCACCCTTGGTCTGGATCAGCTTCAGCCGCTCGGTCTGCGCCATGCGCGAATCGGGGTGAATGAATTCATGGGTCGGCTTGCCCAATAAACGCGCGGCATTCGGAGCGCCAAACAAGGCGATAGCGGCGTCATTGACATACACCACCCGCTCCTCCCGGTGCACCAGCACCGGCTGCGGCGTCAGCTCCACCAAGGTTCGGTACCGGGCCTCGCTGTCCTTCAGCGCCAACTCCATCAGCTTTTGCTCGGTGATGTCTTGGGCAGTGCCCTCTGCCCGCAGCGCTTGACCTTGCTTGGAGTAAACCAGCGCCGCCTTTTGGCGAACCCAGCGTACCGAACCATTCACCAAAATGCGGTGCTCCTGGTCAAAAGGCGCGCCTTTGAGCGTTGCGCGCCAAGCCAGATCCAGCCCCCGACGATCATCCTCATGAACGAACTCTTTGTAGCGCGCAAAGGTCAGTCGGCTGTCTCGTGACAAGCCAAAAATACGCCCCATCTCGTCAGACAAACGCATTGTGTCTGTGGCCATATCACCCACCCAACTGCCCACCATGGCCACCGATTGCGCCCGCTCCAGCTCTGCCTGCGTGGACTCAAGGTCAGCGGTGCGGCGGGTCAGCACCGCTGTGACACGGCGCACTGCAGCCACGCGGTCTTGGTAGGTTTTCACCATCAAAAAACCCATCCGCATGGACACCAGAATCACCAACGACTGCTCTGTGCCCAATTGCAACAAGCTGATAAACGCCACCGTGGGCAATTGCCCGCTGCCTTCGGCCAGCACAAACGTCAAAATGGCCAGCAAGGTGAGGGTGCCCACCCACAACGCCAATCGTCGGGGCAGCAGCATGGCCGCCATGACCACGACCACGGGGTAAACCATCACCATCGGCGCGCGAACACCACCGCCAAAAGTAGCGCCCAAAGTCACCGATGCCCACAACCCAAACATCAGCACCTGCACCGTGGTTCGGATGCGGTCTTGGCTTTTGAACCACCACGCCGTCAAGACCACCAACAGCATCAGAAACAAACCGCTCGAACGCGAAAGTTGGCCCGGTGCCGCCACCAGCGTGGCCGCCAGGGCGATGGTCACCGAGAGCGTCAATACAAAAAGGGTCAGCGTCAGGGCCGTGTGCGACGGCGCCCAGACATGGCCATCTTCCGGCCGCGGGTTAGGCACCGGCTCGGCAGAAATTATCTTTTTGATAAGGGTCCTCTTGCGGTTTTGTCACTGGCTTGACTGACAACTCAAGCCTGCGTTTTGCTCTGAAAATGATCATAGTCCATTGTTTGTAAGCGCCAGTAACTGAACTCACGCCTTCAAGTACTCCGCCTTCGTGCCCAGCCAGCGCTGCACATGTTTTTCAGCCAACTGCGGGTGCTGGTCCAGCATCACCGGCGCCAGCTCCCGCGCCCAATCCAACAAATCAGTGTCCAGCGCCAAATCGGCAAAGCGCAACAGCGCCGCACCCGATTGCCGTGCGCCCAAAAACTCCCCCGGCCCGCGAATCTCCAAGTCGCGCCGAGCGATCTCAAAACCGTCGTTCGTCTCCGCCATGGCCCTCAGACGCTCCCGTGCCGTCTCGCCCAGCCGAGGCGCGTCTCCCGTTGAATAAAGCAACACACAAGCAGACGCCGCAGCGCCCCGCCCCACCCGGCCGCGCAACTGGTGCAACTGCGAGAGGCCGAACCGCTCGGCGTGTTCAATCACCATCAACGAGGCATTGGGCACGTCCACGCCCACCTCAATCACCGTGGTGCTCACCAGCACACCCATCTCACCGCTGGTGAACAGCGCCATCACCGCCCGTTTTTCAGCCACCGGCATGCGCGAATGCAGCAGCCCCACCATGACACCACCCAAAGCCGCGCTGAGTTCAGCATGGGTTTCGGTGGCATTGGTCAAATCCAGCGCCTCGCTCTCTTCAATCAGCGGACACACCCAGTAAATTTGCCGTCCCTCTTGCAGCTGAAAGCGAATGCGCTCAATCACCTCCGTGCGGCGCGAATCGTTCACCACTTTGGTAATGATCGGCGTGCGTCCCGGTGGCAACTCGTCAATAGTGGAGACATCCAAGTCTGCGTAATAGCTCATGGCCAGCGTGCGGGGAATGGGCGTGGCAGTCATCATCAGCAAATGCGGCTCCAGCAACGAATCGTCACCCGCGCCGCTGTCAACGGTGAGTTTGCTGCGCAGCGCCAGCCGCTGGGCCACACCAAATCGGTGCTGCTCGTCAATAATGGCCAGCGCCAACTTATTGAACACCACCTTGTCTTGAATGATGGCATGCGTGCCAATCACCAGCCCGGCCTCGCCACTGGCAATCAGGGCCAGCATCTCGCGCCGCTCTTTGGTTTTTTGGCTCCCTGTGAGCCAAGCGGTTTGAATGCCCAGCGGCTCCAGCCAACTGAGCAGCTTGGTGAAGTGCTGGCGCGCCAATATCTCGGTCGGTGCCATCAAAGCGCACTGCCAGCCCGCGTCAATACAAATGGCCGCCGCCAAAGCCGCCACCACGGTTTTGCCAGAACCCACGTCGCCCTGCAGCAAGCGGTGCATGGGCACCACACGCGCCAAGTCTTGCGCAATGTCTTCGCCAACCCGTCGCTGCGCCCCCGTCAAGCCAAACGGCAACGCAGCCAACAACCGTTCATGCAGCGGCAGCGCGTCGCTTGACGCAGCCCGCACCGCCAGCACCGGCGCCCGCAGCTTGGCCCGCTCGCGTTTGGCTTGAAGCTGCGATATTTGCTGCGCCAGCAACTCCTCGGCCTTGAGCCGCTGCCAAGCCGGGTGGCTGTGGTCTTCCAGCGTGGCCAGTGACACATCGGGTGTAGGATGATGCAAAAATGTGAGCGCCTCGCGCAGGCCCCACCTGGGCTGCAGGCCAATTTGGCTTAAAAACTCCAAAGGAATGGTGTTGGACAACTCCGCGCGCGACAAGCCGCTATCCACCGCCCGGCGCAAATACGCCTGCGGCAAACCCGCCGACGTGGGGTAAATCGGGGTGAGCGCCACCGCCAAGTCCCCCCCAGCAGGTTTGAACGTGGGGTGCATCATTTGCAACCCCATGAACCCACCCTTGATTTCACCCCGCACCCGCACCGCGTTGCCCACCGCCAGCGCCTTTTGCGTGGTCGGGTAAAAGGTAAAGAAGCGCAGCGTGCAGGTGTCCGAGCCATCGTCCAGCGTCACCAGCAGTTGCCGGTGCCCGCCCAACTTCACCTCGTTGGAGGTCACCACGCCCTCCACCTGCGCCGACTGCCCTTCTCGCACCTCGCTCAGTCGCTGAATGCGGGTTTCATCTTCATAACGCAAAGGCAAGTGCAAGGCCAAGTCAATGGCCCGTGCCAAGCCCAGCTTGAGCATCGCTTTTTGGGGAATCGACAGGGGTTTGGCAGGCGTTTGAGCGGGTGGGGACGTCATGCGCTGATTTTGCCCGTTGTGAGGTGAACGCCATCCGGGTCACGGCGCTGTAAGCACACTCAGAAGCCAACAACGTCCGCTGTGACACCACGTCCAGCCCCTCGGTGCGTTGTTTTGAGCAAGCCCCAAATAAAGTGAATGCCCAACACATACTGAATGCCACCCATCGCGCAACTTTTTCTGAACTTGTGTCCCTGTTGCAAGGTGGGGCGGCTGCAGATCACGGCCGTGTTACAGGGATCGGCACGATTGTCAGCGCCAGCGCGCCCCATGACGCCATCGAACCGAGGGCCGCCATGAGAGGTGGGGGGTAGCGATGGTTGGGTATCACAGCGCAAGAGGCGCAGGGGTGCTGCTGTGCGTAAATCTGAACCGACCCCACCCGCACAAGCCCACAAACGCTTGCACGACGCCATATTGCAAGGCGCAGCACCCAGTGGGCACGATCTTGCCGGGCTGGCATTGGCAAAATGCCCGGTCATAATTCGATCCAACAAATGGGGTGAAGCTTTCAAACCCCTATCGCGACCGCCTCAGCAGGCGGTTCAGTCCAACATGGCTTATCAGCCGCGGGAGGCGTTGATGGTTTCTACGAACATTGCAGCGCGGCTGATAAACGCAAATCGTTAGAGACCAAAACCCCAACGGGCCATTTATGCCAATACCTGACTACCAATCGCTGATGTTGCCGCTGCTTCGTTTCGCTTCCGACGGTAGAGATCACACGACCCGAGAAGCTGTTGAAGTTCTCGCCAACGAATTTCAACTCACTTCGGCAGAACGTAGCGAACTGCTGGCCAGTGGCCAACAAGCGATATTCAATAATCGCGTAGGCTGGGCAAATTCTTACCTCAAGAAGGCCTGCCTACTGGAGTCACCGCGCAGAGGCGCGTTGCGAATCACGGCGAGAGGAAAAGAAACACTCGGTGAAAACCCACCCAGAATTGATATACGCTTTCTTGAGCGCTTTCCCGAGTTCATCGCATTCCGCGATACGCCTCGTAACAGCAGAGAAGCAGCACCGGAACCGGTTGTTCCTGCAACAGAGCAGACCCCAGAAGAAGCGCTCGAACTTGCACACCAAAGTCTGCGACTTAGCCTTGCTCAGGACATTCTTTCCAGAATTCTGTCATGTTCTCCCACCTTCTTCGAACGCCTTGTGGTCGAACTTCTCGTCAAGATGGGTTACGGCGGTTCACGCCGCGATGCCGGCGAGCGCATCGGACAGAGCGGGGATGGCGGAATTGACGGAATCATAAAGGAAGACCGACTCGGCTTGGACACCATATTCATTCAGGCAAAGCGATGGCAAGGGTCTGTCGGACGGCCAGAGATTCAAAAGTTTGTCGGTGCGCTACAAGGTCAGCGTGCCAAGAAAGGGGTTTTCATCACCACTTCGTCATACACAGCGGAGGCAATTGATTACGCCTCACGCATCGACACAAAAGTCGTTCTCATTGACGGACAGCTTCTTGCAAACCTCATGATGGACTTCGATGTCGGGGTTTCAATTTCTGCGTCATACATGGTCAAGCGCATCGACTCTGACTACTTCGAAGAGGGTGAAGTTGGTCTCTAACCCGGCAGTCCACACGGACGCTGCGCGATAAAGCCGCGCAGCGCCGGTGACTTTTACGTTAGCCCGCGCAAGAAACGCCCCTTACGTTTGATCCGCTGTATCCAAATGGCTACAATGAATCATGTACACGGTTCGCCAAACTGAAGAGTTCGTTGCGTGGCTTGATGATCTCAA
Organism: Rhodoferax sp.; assembly: GCA_049286445.1. GTDB lineage: Bacteria > Pseudomonadota > Gammaproteobacteria > Burkholderiales > Burkholderiaceae_C > Rhodoferax. Next base: position 21,794 of record JBAQDW010000036.1, read on the forward strand.
GGACAAACATGCTCAGATTCGCATCGCTGCCCGGCTGCGGCAGGTTGAAGCAGGGAACCTTGGGGACTGGCAGCCGATTGAAGGTGATGTTTCGGAGCTTCGGGTTGACTTTGGCCCTGGGTATCGTCTTTTCTTCACTCGGCGCGGCCGAATCATCATCGTGATGCTCACGGCTGGCGACAAGTCGTCCCAGAAGAGAGACATCCGCCGTGCTTTGAAGCTCGCAGCCAAACTTGGAGATGATCTATGACCAACACCAAAGCCACACCGAAGCTCGTCGTCTTTGATGCCGCACGTTACCTGAATGACGACGAAGCGATCGCTGAATACATGACCGCGATTCTGGAAGCTAATGATCCAGACTTGCTTCTTCTCGCGCTAAGCGACGTCGCGCGGGCGAAAGGAATGGCGCAAGTAGCCAAAGATGCAGGGCTCGGCCGTGAAAGTCTCTACAAGGCGCTCGCACCCGGAGCCAAGCCGCGCTTCGAGACCGTAATGAAAGTCGCGCGGGCCTTGGGCGTCAAGTTCACAGTGCAGCCTGCGTGAGTCATCGCGAAGGCGCGGTCTAACCTTTCCTTCAAGCGGACTGGCCTACGGCCAGCCGCTTAACTGATGTTACGCAGGCAAAACGCATTTCCCCAATGAAAGCGCATTTTTGAAGAGACCTTGTCTTCATTGAGGAGTGCGTCACATCAGCGCTTAAGTCAAACGTTAGCCCGCTCTGAAAATCGCTTTATCCTGGCCCATGGTTTATTCACCTAGATTGACCTTCTCAAGCGTTTATCCGCTGGGTGTTTTGCTGCGTGCCAGGCTTCGCCTTTCAGATTTACGCCAGTTTCAACAGGTAGATAAAATAGGGCTGTAGCCCTTGTACAGCTTGCGCGAGCAGCTATTTTTTATATAGCGTTGTAATGCTGTATTTGTGCTGCAAACGTTTGCGGGGAGATGACCCGTGGCTGCATCGGAGCGTGGTTCTGCAGCAATTGATCTCCGCTCACCAGTACCAAATCTGCACGACTGGCCAGCAAATCCCCTAGGAATTGATCGCCAGGGTCAGGGGCCAAGGGTGTCGCCTGTGTTCTGACGGGGGCAAGCACAATGGCGTGGCGGGCAATGTCTACCAAGATGACGTCAATTTCTGCCTCCGACAAGCCATGCAGCTTGGCAAGCCGGGGCCGCATCAGCACAGCGCGGTATTCGGCCAGCAGCGCCTCGGACAACACAAACGGAAAAGCAGCACCCAGCATGCCATCAAGAATGCGGGCCACCGGAGAATCGGCATGCGACGTGAGCAGCCCGGCGGCGAGGACGTTGGTGTCACTCTGAGGTACTGCCGCCCGGACGTGTGAATACCAGCCAACGCCTGCGACAATGGCGGCCCTTTCTTCAACCTTGGCACGGGGCTGTTCGCCCCTCAAGCACCATGACACCGACCTTCCCGGGCACC